>JABDMU010000016.1 GCA_013001285.1 Flavobacteriaceae bacterium | reverse complement strand
TAGAAGAAAATATTTGTGCTGAATCTGTTTTTGAACGGGTCTATAATAAACACTCAAAATCGCTTCACGATTTCTTATACTATAAGTATGGTGCTCAATTTAATCCATCGGATAAAGCGCAGGATGCCTTTATGAAACTTTGGGATAACTGTAGTAAAGTGACTTTTAGTAAAGCACGGTCTTTTTTATTTACGGTAGCAAATAATATGATGCTTAATGAGATCAAACATCAAAAGGTGGTCTTAAAATACGAAAAACACAATCCAAAAAATCATAATTATGAGTCTCCAGAATTTATTTTGGAAAAGGATGAATATTATATTCGATATCAAAAAGCTTTAGAGAATTTAACTGATGAGCAGCGTGTTGCTTTCTTAATGAATAAGGTGGATGGAAAAAAACATAATGAAATAGCCGAATATCTCGGTGTGACAAGAAAAGTTGTGGAGTATCGAATTTATAGTGCGTTCAAGGCACTTAAAGAAGATTTGGAAGATTTTAATATTAAATAGTCAGGAATTTTTATACCTAGGTTGTTATATAGGTAAGACGATGAGAAATGGAAAACGATGACTTATTAAATAAATGGCTCAATGATGAGCTAGATCAGAATGAATTGATAGCGTTTAAACAAAGAGACGACTATCGATCTCATGTGGCTATACTTGAAGCCGCTCAAGGATTTAAGGCTTCAAATTTTTCTGAAGTAGCAGACTTTGATACCTTCAAAGAAAAGTACAAAAAGCAAGATACGCCTGTGCGTCGAATGAATTGGACCCACAGCTTTATTAGAATTGCCAGCGTACTGGTCATCGCTTTTGGCGTTTATTTCACTTTTTTCTACAATAATTTTACCCAAATAGAAACTCAGGTTGCTGAAAAGATCACATTTGAATTACCGGATGCGTCTTTGGTTACCTTAAACGCAGGTTCTCAAATTGATTTTAAGCGACGCCATTGGGCAAAAGAAAGACGCTTAAACCTTTCAGGAGAAGCTTATTTTAAAGTTGCTAAAGGCTCTCGTTTTGATGTCAATACAAAAGAAGGCCAAGTGACTGTAGTCGGAACTGAATTCAATGTGAAACAACGTGACAATTATTTTGAGGTCAAATGTTTTGAAGGCATTGTTAAAGTAGCTTCTAATAATAATGAAGCACAATTAAAAGCCGGTGACACGTTTACTATTTTAAATGGAAAATTTGATTTGGGGATAACCACTTCATCACAACCAGAATGGATAGATAACAGAAGCATCTTTAGTGGCATTCCATTCATAAAAGTAGTAGATGAATTAAAACGTCAATATGATCTTGAGATCGAACTAATAGATGTTGATACAAACCGCGTCTTTTCTGGTGGATTTGGCCATGACAATCTTGATAATGCCCTAAATGCAATAACACAACCTATGAATTTGACCTTTAACAAAAAGTCACAAAATCACGTCGTTATTCATGGGTCAAAAGAACAATAGAGCATCTTTCATTCTAATTATCACTTTGCTGTTATCCTTAAACCTGGGGTTTTGTCAAACCACAGCACAAGAAGTTCCTTTACAAAACATACTTACCCATTTGCAATCAAAGCATAATGTGTTATTCAATTATGCAGAAGATATTATTAAAAAGATCAAATTAATACCGCCTGAAGAAGACAGTTCTTTAGAGTTGGCCTTAAGCTATCTTCAGGAAAATACGGGTCTTTTTTTTGTAGCCATTGGCGATTTTATTCTCATAAAAGAACAGGAGCAAAGCTCGAAAATATTATGCGGATTTATCCGCGATAAAGAAAATTTATTGCCCTTGTCCAATGCTACGGTTCAAAGTCGATCTAGCTCGACAATTACAAATGATGAGGGCTTCTTTCAAGTTGAAGTAGATTCGGAAAACGAACTCATTACAATTCGGCATTTAGGTTTTAAAACAATGAGCAGACCGTTTCAGGCCTTTTTTACTGAAACCTGTTCAGATATATATTTATTAGCGCAAAATCAATCTTTAGATGAAGTGGTTATTTCAAATTATTTGGTTCGTGGTCTTAATAAGATCTCTAATGGTTCATTACAGATAGATATCGAAAATTTTGAAATCCTACCAGGTCTTGTCGAAGCTGATGTGCTTCAAACCATTCAAGCCATGCCAGGCATACAAAGTATTAACGAAACGGTTTCAAACATTAATATAAGAGGAGGAACGCATGATGAGAATCTTATTTTGTGGGATAATATTAAAATGTATCAATCAGGGCATTTCTTCGGACTTATTTCAATGTATAATCCGCAAATCACTAAAAAAGTAACCTTGATAAAAAACGGTTCTGATGTTGTGTATACCGATGGCGTTTCTGGAACTATAGCCATGTCTTCCGATCAAAATCTGAATTTAAAATTCAAGGGAAATATAGGTGTGGATCTGATCAATGCTAACGGATTTGTAGACGTTCCAATTGGAAATAATTCTTCAGTGCAAATCGCTGCAAGAAAATCAATTAGTGAATTCCTTAAAACACCAACCTATAATAATTATTTTGACAGAATTTCTCAGGATAGTGAGGTTGAAACAGGAACTACAAATGTGATTAATTCAGATAAGTCCTTCGACTTTTATGATACGTCTTTACGCTGGTTATATAAAATATCTGACAACGATTTTTTACGGTTAAATTTTATTAATGTCAGCAATGAACTGTTATTCAATGAAAATGCAGAAGTTGATAATGATCCTGTTTCTCGAAGAAGTAGTTTGACCCAAAATAGTATAGCGGGTAGTATTTTTTATAATCGCATTTGGAATGATGATTGGCAAACGACCTTTGAGATTTATGAAACTGATTATAAGCTAAAGGCCATCAATGTGAATATCCTTGATGAGCAGCGATTTCTCCAAGAAAATGTTGTTTCTGAAACCAGTGCAAAAGCTTATACAACTTATAAATTAAACGAAAACTTACAGCTCAAAGGAGGCTATCATTTTGTAGAAACAGAGGTCACGAATTTAGATGATGTAGATGTTCCGGTCTTTAGATTACTGGTATCGGAAGTTGTAAGAACTCATGGTTTTTTTTCGCAGGCTAGCTATGTTACAAATGACAGATCAGGTCATATTAATGCCGGTTTTCGATATACCTATATCGATAAATTTCAAAAATCGATTATTGAGCCTCGATTGAGCTTTACGCAAGAGTTTCTTGATGATTTTACTTTGGAGGTTCAAGGTGAATTCAAGCATCAGAATACCTCCCAAGTTATCAACTTTCAAAACGATTTTTTAGGGATTGAAAAGCGTCGGTGGCAACTTTCTAATGATGATAGCATTCCTATAATTCAAAGTAAGCAGATTTCAGCTGGACTTAACTACGATGCAGATGGTTTACTTGTAAGTGTTGAAGGCTATTTTAAGAATGTTGACGGTATTACAACCCAAAGTCAGGGATTTCAGAACCAATATGAATTTATAAAGAGTAGTGGGAACTACGAGGTTTTAGGTGTTGACCTGCTATTGAGAAAACGAGTCGATAGATTTAATGCTTGGGCGAGTTATTCTTATATGGACAATACCTATAATTTTGAAAGCTTACCTGAAAAAAGCTTTCCTAGTAATTTTAACATCACACACGCCCTTACCCTTGGTACAACTTATGTTTTTAACAATTTGAAGGTTGGTGCAGGACTCAACTGGCACAGTGGCAAACCATCAACTAATCTGGTTCAAGGTAATGAAATAGTCAATGACGAATTAAATTATCGCCCAACAAATAGTAGCACTTTAAATGATTATTTAAGAGTGGATATTTCAGCTATCTATGATTTCCAATTAAGTCGAAACACCAAAGCGAATATCGGGGTTTCCATCTGGAATGTATTAGATAAGGAAAACATAATTAATTCATTTTATAAGATAAAAAATGATAACGTGAGTCAGACAGATCAAGGCTCCTTGGGGATTACTCCGAACGCAGTAATTAGAATTTATTTTAATTGACTCATTCCTTTAATACAATCAAGCTGGCCTTGTAACCAGTAGTAATGAGCCATTTATTTGAGGCAAGTAATTTTCCATCTTCATCATAAACTCTTAATTGTGCTGTATTGGGCCTTGAAAGACCTTCGTTTAAGGCGATGAAATTAACGGTATTAAAACCTTCCTTGAGGTCAACATCAATTGAATAAAAGTCGCCTGATAAGGTTAGATTGGGGTGGATGACAGCATCATTTAGCATTAATTTTATTCTGTCACCATCTACATATTCATGATCTCGACACTTTATAACAATGGTTTTTGATTTGGTCTTCACATCTCCTAAATAGTAATCTTTATTGAATTGAGACACGTCTTGTTTGTCCTCGATAAAAGGTTGTTTAATATTCCAGGTGGGTTTCTGAAGTGTGCTTTTTTGAGAAATATTTACACCCGATTTCTTTTTAAAACTATCAGCAATAGGGGTATAATTTATTCTTGGCTGTATCGTCTTATTGCTCAGGCCACGAACTGGCGACAACTTGAAACTGTAACTAAAATCAGCTTTATAGTTACTGTCGGAGGCCTTTATGCTAAATCCTTCCTTAGCCACATCTATTTGCCCAGAGGCAAACTGGCTGACGCTCAACACAAGGAGGCTTATTAATAGAAAGTTCTGGCGCATTTTTAAATTCGCAATTATAATTTAAAGATATGCAAATGAACAGATAATTATAAATCTAAGCTTCATTTACACCAAATTTTATAACGGTATTAACAAAAAGCATTCCATACTCAAGCCAAATAACCATAATTAAACGAAATAGAGGCTAGAGCTTTGGTTCAAGCCATAAATAAGCAACGCTTAAAAGAAATACACTATAAAACCATATTCTGTTAATAGGCTGTAGTTTGAAATTTTGATCATTTGATCTTATTTGGTCATTAAGTGTTCTCTTATTTACTAGTATGGTATTATAACGTCGCATGGCTTGCCATTTCGTACTATCTGTAACAAAGTAATTAAAAGCTTCAGAACTGTCTTGTTCTAGTACAAAGCTTTGCCATCCGAGATATTTGGGATAGGTCTTTACGTTCCATAATCTCGGTAGGTCAATGTTCCCCTTTAAAGGCAATTGAAGGTTTTGAGACGATCTAAGAGTAGGTGTTTTAATATTTGTATGTAATGTAATAGTAAAGGGTTCGTCTTTATAAGCTATTGAATTTTCTGAGCTCCATTTGGTAAATTGTTCTTTACTTTTACTGATCTCCGAAACGATGTCCGTCCAAATGCGCTGATAGACTTCAGTATGGCCATTTAAAAGTAATTGATAAGTATTACTGAGTACAGAACTGCCAATTTTTCCTTTGCCAGAAAGCCGATAAGCCGAATAAATAGTGCTATCTTTTTGATGCATAGGCTCCAAAAGTAAATTGTCTTTGAACTGAAAACGCTGTTTCAATATTGGAATTCTTGGCCAGTTGGTAAAGCGGATAGCTTTACTGGTCTCTGATTTAAAAGCAAAGCCACTCCAGCTGATTGGGCTTCTAAAAAAGCGATCATCTGCTTGAATATAGACGCCCAAACCGTCTTGGTTAATCGCAGCTTTAAGCGCATTTAATTGGTCACCCATTAAGCTTCTTAATGAGGCAGCATCGATGATCAGTAAGTCATATCCTTCAAGGTTTTTTTGGGAGAAACGTGTTGTATAACTTGAATTTGAATTTAGATATTCATATTTATATTTTCCTTTGGTCAACTGACTTCTAACAACCAAGTGATGACCAAGTTCCGCGAGATAATTTTTTAAATATTTGGTTTCGAACATAGGAAACCTATTAATCATAAGAATATGAAGTAAGTCACGGTCTTTTATGTCAAATGGAAGAGGGTCTTTAGTTCTTATGTTGCCTAAACTATCTTTTTCAGCCAATGCGTAAAGAAATTTACCCACAGCTTTATGCTGCGTGGATAACTTAAATTCCTGATCATCTTTTTGATCCAATAAAACTGAATCTAAACCAATGCCACCAGGTCCTTCAAGTACCAAATAATTTCCTGAAGGTGGATTGTGGTATACACCACTTATTTCACTGTGATTCCCTTTGATGTTTTTTTGTGAATAATTCAATGCAATGATGCCTGAAATATCACCTTCACCTAAGTAATTTGTTACTAGACCTTCAACCTGCCATAGATCAAAACTTGAAATACCGTCACCCAAAATATAAACGGAAGTGGGCCTATCATCCTGAGAAAAAAGGGGAGTATTTCGATCATAAGTAATGGTTTTAATATTAGGATAAACACTTCGAAGACTATCTAATTTTTCGGCATCTACATTGTCAGTTAAAATTATGGCTGTAGAAGCTGGGATTTTTACTTGAGTTGCAGGTTTTAAAGCCATCAAACTTAATGACAACACTGCCAAGAACGCAACGATAATTTTTAAAACACGATTTTTTTTTCGTGTACTTGAATAATCCTTCCAAATAAATAATACCATCAACAACAGCGCGATGATCACAATTGGCCAAAACCATTTAGCATTGAGGTAGGTCAGCTCATTAATCATAATTTTCCAATTCTTTTAATAATAATTGGTTGAGCTCATCTAGCAGGACCTCAGATTGATGCGGACTCGGTTTATTTTCGGGTAATGCCTGATGCAATCCATTTTGAACATCTCCTAGTAACTCCAGAGAAATTTCAATGACCGTTGTTAATGATTTTAGTTGTTGCAGTGTTTTTAAATGCCTTCCTGGATTTTCAATGGCGATCACGGCTAATTCATTGCCGGCAAATTCAAAAAGTTTTTTATCCTTGTCATTGAGTTCTAATCCTTCAATGATAAATTGTTCTAGTCGCGCTATTGATTGCCGTATATACAAATTAGATTCCTTTTCTGCCAAATCGGCATTTTTCCGATATCCTTTTACATCTTCAATTTTCCCTGTTAAGCGCTTGTCCTCTTTGATTGGAGGCGGATCAAATCCGATGCGATGAACATAGATTCTAGCGCTATTTTTGATATCCTGAATATGTTTTAATGCGCGATATTGATAAGGGAGTGATTGCTCTGGTTTATAAAGGCGTAAGTATAATTCGGCATCCCACATTTCATTCAATGCCTTCAATAATTTTGTTTTAAGAGACTCTTCAAACAAAGTAGCCGATTCAGGATCTTCATGGTCATGAATAAATTCCTGCAACGGATTCTTACTGTCTTCGGTAAGGTTGGGATCTTCAACCAAATTATGTTCGTTATCTCCATCGTGATCGTGCGTATATTCGGCAAGCGGGTCGGTTTCTTCCAAATTTTCTTCGTCGTGATCATCTGCTTCTAGAGCTTCAATATCTTCCTCAATCACAAGGCCTTCTTCAGTTTCCTCACCCATGAATTCAGCATATTTTAGTCGAAGTGCTTTTTGATCATAACCAAGCTCATTGCTTTTGAATTTAAATTCGGCGTCTTCAAGGTCAGCTTTTTCAGCTAATAGTTTTTCAGTATCAATAATAAGTTGTCGTTGACTTCTGAAATAGTCTGGCATGCGATCGACACCTAAAGTGCCTTCAACTCCAAATACATAAGAAATAGTGTCCTTTATGGCTGCAAAATAAGTTTCGCTTCGTGCCTTATTGGGCTTTGGTTGTTTTAGGTCAGTGGCTTCCACATAAAAATAAAGTTCATCGCCAGGCTCCATTTGCATGTGGTCAAGATCGATCTGCTTCATCAATATGGCAGTTGTATTGCCTTTTGGAAAAGTGGTGTCGAAATCAATTTTTTCCTCTCGGAATTTTACTGATTCTCCACTGCCTTTACTGACCGTAGCAATAATATAAGCTTGATCTATACCATAATCATCAGTTATTTCGCTTCGAAAATTGATCGTTTTCGTCTCATCAAAATCAAATGAAGTAAATTGATCAATCTCGCTGATCTCAACCTCAGGAGCATCATCTTTAACTACTTCTATGGCATAATAGATTGACGAATAGGATTGGCCCAGGGTATCGTTAAACTTAAAGTTATAAAACCCGGAACTCTGTAAAACAGTACTTCCAAAATAGCCATCTTTCAATAACTTTAAAGGATATACATTTCCCATGCTTTCCATCATGACCTCCTTGACATCGCTATTAAACTTTAAATGCCAGGATACCCGCGACCCTTCCACAGCATTAATATCCATAGTTGATGAATGCCTCGTTTTTAACCCTGTGTAATTCGGGTAATTTATGGTCACCGATTGTTCAACTATGTATGGTGAGACCGATTTTGAATCTAATGAATCTAATGGTTGAAAAGTAACAATATCTTGGTTAACAGGCGTCATATTAGGAGTTTCGAAGTACTGACTCCAGTTAAAAAAGTAAGCGATAAAACCTAAAGCCATAAATCCAATAGTTATGAATAAACTTCTATAAAAATTATGGGGAGGTTGAATACGTTTGAGCTCATCCTTAATGTTATTTGCGATCTTATTTTGCTGAAGTTTCGCTAAATCGCTAAGTCGGTCATAAGGTTTTAGAAATAAACTTGTACTGTATTCAGCAGACTGAAGGTGATGGTCAATATACTGACTTGTACGGTGTAAATTAGGCTGCCATGGCTTAATTAGAAAAGCTGATACAATAGAAATTCCTAAGAAAGCAATTAAAGCATACATTAAATTCAGACTTAAAAAATAGATAAATATTGCTGCACCAAATGCATAGCAAATGGTTTCAAGTCCAAGAAACAACTTCCAGCGATTCATAAATTTGGTCAATATGTGTTTACCCATTCCCATTATTGCTTTCTCAATTTAGCGAACAGACGTTCGGCGATCAATAATATAATGAGCATTGCCCAGAACCACTTTGATATGGGAATCATCTTTGCTTCACTGTGATCAGGAGTATCCATTGCATTAGGTATCAATTCATTTTTTGAAACAATGCGTTTGTCCATCAGAGCAATTTTCTCGTCAAGCCCACTACGAATAGCTAAGACCTCAAGAAGTTTTTCCGGTAAATGATAGTTGACTATGGTTTTGGTATTGAGTGGTTTAGTTAGATGATAAATATGGCGACTTGATCCTTCTTCAATTATCTCATTTGAATATGTATTTGGTGAATATATCAACTGAAGCCCTGAATATTCCTCTACCAATGTCTTGTCTAGCCAAACGATCAAATCAGAAGATTTCGGCTTGTTTGGGTTATAAAGTGTGTCTTTGATAATTAGTATTGGTCGATTCAAATGTTTTGAAATAGCCTTGAACGAAACCTCTAAAAGTTCTAGTTCTTTTATAGTTTTAATGGCGTGAACCATCTCAATTCTTAAGGTATCCTCTTGAACTACAGGCAATGTATATTCAGAAGTATTAGTCGTTACGCTGACGTTTGCGTTCGAATCATCAAGCTGTAATTGTGGATGGTTTTTTGAAATTCTAAGCTTTTCGAAGCTTAAAATATGAGCGTTAGATTTTGCTGAAATTAGTTCAATCGAATCCTTTTTAAGTAAGGCTTGAAGCGGTTCGTTTATTTCTTTATCCGAAGTGATCTGAATCCACTCTATATTATTTTTTACAGATGGTCTCATACCTTTTAAGCCAGTAATAAATCCTTCGACAAAAACAATAACACTATCAGATCTTAAACTTTTAAAATCTTGAGCGAGTTGCCAATAATTCGGTACAGTAGGCGCCGAATCTTCCAGATCATAATCGTCTATCTCTGGGAAATCCTTTTGAAGCAATTTGATGGGTTCTTCAGATTCCAATGTATCTATCATGCTATTGAATTCTGCATTTAATAGGAGAGAAGGTTCAACAAGGTAGGTGAGTTTGACGTTTTGATGCTTAGCTTTTAATTGAGGTTCGGCTAGGATCAAAGTTAATGTTAACAACAACAATAGTCTAGTTAATAATAACAGGTACTCATTCAATTTGATACTGCTAGATTGCGAAGAATCAGATGCCTTTAGAAATTTCAGACTACCAACCTGAATTGTCCGTCCTTCTTTTTTGCTCCATAAATGTATCGCTATAGGAACGATCAATCCTAATAATGTCCATAAGTATGTTGGATTAGCAAAAGACATGTTACATCAATTTACTTCGTTTTTGCATAAATACTTTTAAGGCTTCACCAATAGGTTCGTGTAATTTGAACAGGTGATAATTGATATCATTACTGAGCAAAAATGTTTTGACATTTTCAATCATGGCATTTAATTCAGTGATATAAGCTTTCTTCATTTCTTTGGGATCGACTTTTAGTCGCTTTCCAGTTTCAAGATCTTCGAAGGTCAAGGTTTCCTTATAATCAAAAGTGATCTCTTTTTCTCCCATTAAATGCAGAACAACAACCTCATTTCTTAATGTTTTCAGTCGCTTAATAAATTGGGTCAGTTCTTGATCATATTCGTACAAATCGGTGATAAAAAAGACCATTTCCTTGTGCGTACGATCATGCAACATATTAGAAACATTTTTGTTTTGTGGCCATTGACCAATATTTTCAATATTTACAAGCTCTAGCAATAAGCGATTAAAATGTTGTTTATGTACTTTGGGGTAAATGCTATGCAAATGCTGATCATTTAATGCGAAAAGTCCGATGGCATCACCTTGTTTCTGAGCCAGATAACCTAAAGAAGCGATCAAGATCTTGGCCAATTCCATTTTAGAAAGTCCGTCTTCTTTATAGACCATAGACTTACTCGAATCTAGAATGAACTTTATACTAACGTTGGTCTCAATTTCCGACTGCTTAATATAATAGCGACCTGATCGTGCCAGCATTTTCCAATCTAATAAGCGAAGATCATCACCAGGTTCATAGGCTCTAAATTGGCTAAATTCCATTCCAGATCCTACACGTCTACTATGATTCACACCAGTTAAGAACCCATCAACAATGATCTTAGCGATCAATGCCAAGCCCGACACACTATTGATAACCTCAGGTTTTAATAATTGGTGATAATTTTTTTGCACTTTTAAAGTGTTAGTCTTCTATTTTGCTTTAGATTTTAGTAATTCTGATGTTACCATATCGGCTGTTATGCCTTCTGCTTCGGCTCTAAAATTAACAAGCACACGATGTCTCAATACAGGATAGGCCACTTTCTTAAGATCGTCAAGAGTCACTGCTAATCTACCTTGAACCAAAGCACGCGCCTTAGCTGTAAGGATCATGGCTTGTCCTGCTCTTGGTCCAGCTCCCCAATTGACCCATTCCTTTACATAAGCATTCTGTGTAGTGTCTGGTCGTGTTGCTCTAACAACGTCACTGACGAAGCCTATGAGGTCATCACTTATGGGAACCTCTCTTACCAAATGTTGTAAACGCATAATTTCTTTTCCGGAAATGATCTTTTCTGGATTAAAAACCTTGGTTCCTGTTGTATTTTTTAAAATTGTTGTTTCATCAGAATCACTAGGATACCCAATTTTTATATAGAACAAGAACCGATCGAGTTGTGCTTCGGGTAAAGGAAAGGTTCCTGATTGTTCGATAGGATTTTGAGTAGCTAAAATAAAAAATGGTTTTTCTAAGATGTAAGTGTTTCCTGAATAAGTGACTTCAAATTCTTGCATCGCCTCTAAGAGAGCCGCCTGGGTTTTTGGTGGCGTTCTATTGATCTCATCGGCTAAGATGATGTTGGCAAATATGGGCCCTTTATTGAATTTAAAGAACTTTTTACCTGATGAATGATCTTCTTCCAAAATTTCTGTACCAATGATATCTGATGGCATCAAATCTGGTGTAAATTGAATGCGTTTGAAATTTAGGTCAACGGTTTCAGCTAAGGTTTTAATCATTAATGTCTTTGCCAATCCCGGTACACCTTCCAATAGGGCATGTCCGCCAGATAAAAACGTAATGATAAGTTGTTCAACTGTTTCCTCTTGGCCGATGATCACTTTGCCAATTTCATTTTTCAACTGACTTAACTTAGTCGTTAATTCTTTCACTTCAGATTCAATTTCTGCTAAATCTTTATCCATATACTTTCAGTTTATGAGGTCAATGCATACATGACTATGTTCACTGCGAAACGGGTGTTATCGATCTTATACCATCTTTTGTTTCTAAAATCATAATCCCATTCGCAACCATAGTCTTTATTGCTAAACAGAACACCGATCCGTCCATTTATTTCAATGGCTTTTAAATATTCATGTACAATATCGTCTCCCCAGCCATTTAATTCTTGAGACGTAGTAGGCGGACCATTTTCAAATTCGAAAAAAATGGAATACAATTCATGGTCATTCGGAATTTTTTTAAGTGCCGTTGGGCCAAAAATATCTTCCATTTGACGTTCGAATGATTTCGAAAATAAGCCATCAATATCATGATTACAGTCGTCCGCAAAAATGAAGCCGCCATTTTCAATATATTTTTTAAAATTCTCTCGTTCCTTTTTCGTGAATTGAACAAGTTTATGACCAGATATATAACAAAAAGGGCATTTGAAGATATCATCACTGCTTAAAGGCACAATATTTTCCTGTGTATTGACTTCAAGAGTGGTATATTCAATCAGTGAATTCAACACATTGGAAGGCATGCGTTGATCAACATCCCAATCTCCGGATTCATACTGTAATCGTGTAAAAAAAAATGCGTTACTCAATGTGATAAAATATCCTTGTTACTATCTAATTGTGACCAATTTATACAATAAAATTAATATACTCGAGCAAATTTTGAATTGATTAACAAATCGATTTAAGACTTCTTATTCGAATTTATTGTATGTACAAATTCAATAAAAAAACTGGTTGAAATAAGAATGCTCATTTCAACCAGTTATATTTTAAATTTTGTTTTATACGGCGTCCGATAAACTTGTAAACGTAAAGTCTCGCACTTTCATATATGGAATTAAATTCCCATCAATACGAACTTGTTGGCCAAGAGTTTCAAGATTGTTCAACATAATTATTGGACTTTCATTAAATCGGAAATTTTTAACAGGATGTTTTAATTGTCCGTTTTCAATGTAAAAAGTGCCATCACGCGTCAAACCTGTGTATAATAAAGTTTGTGGGTCCACGCCTCTAATATACCATAGACGTGTGACCAGAATTCCTTTTTTGGTACTTTTAATAAGATCTTCAAGTGAGGCATCTCCACCTTCCATAATACCATTAGGAGCGAATGGAACGGGTTCAACACCATTCTTTTTTGCCCAATATCGTCCATAGGCTAAATTCTTCACTACGCCATTTTCAATCCATTTCATTTTCTTTAATGGTTGTCCTTCACCATTCCAAGTCGCTGTTGGCACATCAGGATGTAATGGATCAGACCATACGTTGATACGTTCATCAACAATTTTTTCACCCAATTTAGTACCTCCACCTTCTTTTGACATAAAGCTTCGACCTTCATCAGCAGTTCTTGCATTGAACGATCGAAACATATTATTTAGAAGACCAATCGAGGCAGCTGGCTCAAGGATCACGGTGTATTTTCCTGGCTCAATAGCTTTTGCTTCTCGCGACATCAATGCTTTGTTGATGGCAACATTAGATGCTTCAACAGGATCAAATTTATTTACATCATTAAAATCACGTGTCACCCATCCTGATCCCGTACCATCATTAGTTCTCATGGTCACCGTAAAATCGGCGTTGGTTGATTTGTTATATGCAAATAATCCGTTTGAATTCATCATTGCACTAAAGCCTGACGAGTCATTAAAAAAGCCTGCTGCCGTCACATCTTTTTCAGCTGCAGGACCAATACTACTATTGGCGACTTCAGCTCTATAATCTGGAGATATATTAGCGGAATCTTCAATGAATGTCTTTGATTGATCGTAAGATTGTGGCCCCAGAGGCGGCATAAACTCAGGGTTTTCTGGTGATAATTGCGCCAGTTCTTCAGCGCGCTTTACTACCTTTTTTAGTGATTCATCATCAAACTCATCAATAGAAGCAGTTCCTGATCTCAATCCAAAGTTTGATTGAACCACAAGATTTTGATTTGACCGATGGCCAGACGTTGATACTGTATTTCGTGCATAGCGAATGTTTCCACTTTCACTTCCGTTTAAATTGATTTCACAAGCATCAGCAGTGGAAAAACTTAAGGCTTTTTCCATAATTGCTCTTGCTTCATCTTTTGTATATATTGCCATAATATGTTTATTAATTGTTAGAACAAGTGATTAAATGGTTCGACCAGTATTGATGACATTAATGTCTTTAAATCTTGAGGTTGAACTACCATGAGATACAGCGCTAATTTGAGAAGGCTGCCCTTTGCCATCGAAAAATGACCCGAATATTCTGTAATCATCTTTGTCACATATCTTAATACAAGAATTCCAGAATTCCTGAGTATTCGATTGATAAGCTACGTCATCTAACATACCTACAATTTTTCCGTTTTTAATTTCATAAAAAACCGTTCCACCAAACTGGAAATTGTAGCGTTGTTGATCAATAGAGTAGGATCCTCTTCCGGCAATATAAATTCCTTTCTCTACATCTTTGATCATGTCGTTTATTGAATATTTTTCTTTGCCAGCTTCAAGCGAAACATTAGGCATTCTCTGGAATTGTACATCATTCCAACTTTGAGAATAACAGCAGCCATGCGATTCGTTTTGATCGATCATATGTACCTGATCCCTTATGGCCTGATAATTGGTTAAAATACCATTTCGAACAAGATCCCATTTTTTGGTTTTCACCCCTTCGTCATCATAACCTACAGCTCCTAGAGACCCAGGATATGTTTTATCGGCTACAAGATTGACAATTTCACTTCCATATTTGAAATTCTTCGATTTCCATTTGTCTAAGGTCGCAAAACTAGTTCCAGCATAATTGGCTTCATAACCAAGAACACGGTCTAATTCTAATGGATGTCCAACCGACTCATGAATCGTCAAACCAAGATGATTAGGTTCAAGTACCAGGTCATATTTCCCTGCTTCAACGGATTTTGCAGTAAGTTTTGCTTTAGCCTGTTGGGCAGCCAGAATGGCATCTTCTACAATATCATAACTATTTCTATATAATTTCATGCCTTCAATACCGTCAAGTTTTTCAGCTGGATCGCCATCAAGGTATTCATATCCTAATCCCATAGGAGCACTCATAGCGCCACGAGATTTAAATTTACCTGCCGAACGGTCAATGGCCGTGACATTAAAAGTTGGCCAAATACGATGTACATCTTGATCAATATAGGATCCATCGGTAGATGCAAAATACTTTTGCTCATTGACCATAAAAAGTGCCGAATTCACAAAATTCGCACCATTTTCCATGGCTGCAGCGTTAGCACTTAGCAATAGATCGACCTTTTCGGATACTGGAACATCCTTAAAATCTTTTTTGATTGGTGTTTTCCAAGAGACCTCTCCATGAGCCTTTACAGGCGCAAGTTTAACAGGATCTTTTTGAATCTTCGAATTTGCTTTTGCAATAGCCACTGCTTGATTGGTTGCTTTTTTAATGCCGTCTTCGGTCACATTATTTGTTGAGGCAAATCCCCAAGTTCCGTTAGCGATGACACGAACTCCAACGCCGAAGGATTCCGTATTGACAACATTTTGAACTTTGTCTTCTCTTGTGAACACATACTGATTTAAATAGCGTCCAATTCTTGCGTCCGCATAAGTTGCCCCTAAAGATCTAGCTGTGTTTAATGCAACATCGGCCAGTCGTTTTTTTACGGCAACATCCAAGCCCGGATTTAGCAAGGCTTCTGCAGAAATGGAATTACCCATAAGTAAGGACGGCACCATTAATGCGCCAGCCCCTAAACCTGCATATTGAATAAAATTTCTTCGTTTCATTGATAAATAGTTATAAAATGGTTTAGGTTCACCACCTGATCACAATAAAAATTTGACTGTGAAAAAAATAAAATAAAGATCCTCGGTTCAGTGAACAATTTGATAAGATTTTAATAGCGATGAGCTTAATAAAAAAACTCAATTACAATAGATTAATTAGATTGTCTTCAAGTTAATAATTTTAGGGCTACAAATCCAATTATTTGATTTACTTTAACATTCATCATTTCTATGATGTATTAACTTTTAAAGCTAATTTTTTAAATATCTTTATAGCTCAATTAAAGCTCAAAATAAATTGAACAGCGAACTCAAAATTTTAAAGTCTCAACTTGAAGGTGAACTTTATAATGATGACATGATGCGCACACTTTATGCAACTGATGCTTCTGTTTATAGAAAATTACCATTGGCTGTTGCACTTCCAAAACATGAACTTGACATTAAACTAATTGTTGCTTTTGCCAACGATCATAAGATCTCACTTATACCTCGAGGAGCAGGAACATCTTTGGCTGGACAGTGTGTTGGTGATGGTATTATCGTTGATGTTTCTAAATACATGAATCAAATCGTCCGTGTCAATAAGGAAGAAAAATGGGTGATCGTGCAGCCCGGTGTTATTCGAGACGAACTGAATACTTTTCTTAAATCTTATGGCTTGTTTTTCGGACCAAATACGTCAACAGCAAATAGATGTAATATAGGAGGAATGGTTGGAAATAATTCTTGTGGTTCCACATCTATCGTTTATGGGTCAACCCGAGATCATGTCTTAGAAATAGAAGCCGTTTTAAGTAATGGTGATTCCTGCAAAATTAAAGCTCTGGACCAACTAGAATTTGAAGATAAGTTGAAAGGTGAAGGATTGGAAGCTCAAATTTATCAAAAGATTCATGAGCTATTGTCTAATAAAGACAATCAAGAACAGATTCGCTCTAATTATCCGAAAGCTACCGTTTCAAGAAGAAATACGGGTTATGCACTAGACGAGCTATTAAAACATGAACCTTATAGCACTTCTGATAAACGATTTAATTTCTGCTCCTTATTATGTGGATCAGAAGGGACCTTGGCATTTACAACTCAAGTCAAACTAAACCTAGTGGCTTTGCCAAAACCTAAAGATATTATTGTTGCTGCACATTTCGCGAATATTCATGAATGTATGACCGCGACAGTTGAGGTAATGAAACATCATCCAACGGCCTGCGAATTGATGGATAAAACTATTTTAGATTGCACCAAGGATAATATAAAACAGCGACAGAATAGATTTTTTGTTGATGGAGACCCTGAAGCCATATTAATGATCGAATTTAGAGAAGACCATGTTGAAAAAGCTCAAGAGAAAGCTGAAAACATAGTTTCTTTTTTAAAGCAGAAAAATTTAGGATATGCTTTTCCTATAATCCATTCCAATAGCACACAAAAAGTTTGGGAACTTAGAAAAGCCGGACTTGGTTTGCTAGCTAATATTCCAGGCGATAAAAAAGCGGTTGCCTGTATTGAGGATACTGCAGTTGCTTTAGAAGACCTACCTCATTATATAAAAGAATTTTCGAAGCTTATAAAAGACTTTGATCAGAAGGCGGTGTATTATGCACATGCAGGTGCAGGTGAGTTGCATTTACGACCGATCTTAAATTTGAAAAATGCTGAAGACGTTAAAGATTTTCGGAATATAAGCGAAGCTTCAGCAAAATTGGTTAAAAAATACAACGGCTCATTAAGTGGTGAACATGGTGATGGACGCGTTCGTTCGGAATTTATTCCTTTAGTCTTGGGAAATAAAGTTAAAGATCTTCTGCTTCACGTCAAAAAGGCGTGGGATCCGAAGGCGATATTAAATCCAGGAAAAATTGTTGAAGCCTTACCTATGGACATAGATTTGAGGTATGCACCCGATCAAAAAACTCCAGAGATCACAACTCAATTCAATTTTGATGCTGATGGTGGCATCCTGCGTTCTGTAGAAAAATGCAATGGCTCTGGTGATTGCAGAAAACTAAATTTTGCTGGAGGCACCATGTGTCCGAGTTATCGCGCCACCTTAGATGAAAAAGATTCAACACGAGGGAGAGCAAACATTTTACGTGAATTTTTAACTCAAAATGTTAAAGAGAATCCATTTGATCACCCAGAAATAAAAGAGGCCATGGATTTATGTTTATCCTGCAAGGGATGTAAATCGGAATGCCCATCTAATATAGATATGGCCACTTTAAAATCGGAGTTCCTATATCAGTACCACAAAAGTAATAAGATACCTTTGCGGTCAAAATTAATTGCAAACATTGCTAAACTAAATGCTTTGAATTCTAGGTTTCCTGGTTTGTATAATCTGTTAATTGGACAAAAGTGGTTTAAAAACCTTCTCGGGATAGCACCTCAAAGAGCCATGCCGCTTTTAGCGAAATCCACCTTTCGAAAATGGCTAAATTCATTTAGACAAGGTGATTCAGATAGAAAAGTCTACCTCTTCGTTGATGAATACACCAATTATTTCGATGTGGACATTGGAAAAAAAACAGTTTTGTTATTTAATGCCTTGGGTTATGAAGTTTTATTTTGTGAACATACTGAAAGCGGTAGAGCATTTATTTCGAAAGGATTTTTGGATCAGGCAAAAGCGGTAGCCACAAAGAATATTGAGGTTTTTAGCGATTTAATTAATGAGACCGTACCCTTAATTGGTATTGAACCTTCAGCTATTTTAGGATTTAGGGATGAGTATCCTAATTTGGTCGATAAAAAGATAAAGCAAAAAGCCTTGAATTTGAGCAATTATGTATTTACTGTGGAAGAATTCTTAGATATTGAAATTGAAAAAGGACGGATTAAATCAGATCGTTTTACTAAATTAGAGAAAGACATATCAATTCATGGGCATTGTCATCAAAAAGTCCTGTCTTCAGTATCACATATGGAAAATATACTTAGTTTGCCTGAAAATTATTCTGTTAAAGTAATTCCGTCAGGTTGTTGCGGAATGGCGGGATCGTTTGGTTATGAAAAAGAACATTATGATCTCAGTATGAAAATTGGTGAACAAGTTTTATTTACAGCAATCAAAGAAAGTAAAAAAGATTCCTTAATAGCTGCGGCCGGGACAAGCTGTAGACATCAAATTAAAGACGGAACAAGGCGCGACGCTTTGCATCCAATAGAGATTTTATATGAAGCCCTTATACCTTAGAATATGCTGGAATTAAAAGAAGAATTAAATAGCAGTTTTGGATATCTTTTTGAAGATGAATTGATTGAAGAGATCGATAGGATTGGAACGTACAAAACTGTGGAGGAAGGAGAAATACTCATGGATTTTGGAGAGGTGATTGCCTTTATGCCATTGCTCTTAAAAGGTGCAATAAAAATAATGCGAGAAGATGATGAAGGTGATGAAATGCTTTTATATTTTATTGAACAAGGCGATACCTGTGCTATGACCATCACCTGTTGTATGGGACAAACAAAAAGTGAAATTCGTGCTATCGCTGAATCTGAATCGGCATTGATCATGGTTCCTGTTCAAAAAATGAAGGAATGGTTGGCAAAATACCCAAGTTGGCAAAGTTTTATTCTTCAAAGCTATCATGAACGTATGACCGAACTTCTTGAAGCTATTGATGCGCTTGCATTCATGAGACTGGATGAACGCTTACTTAAATATTTACAGGACAAGGCCATGGTAAATCGTGATGATATGATACAATCTACTCATCAGGAGATAGCATTAGATCTGCACAGTTCTAGAGTTGTTGTATCAAGATTGTTAAAACGGCTAGAAAAAGTAGGAAAAATTAAATTATACCGAAATAAAATAAAAGTCATCGATCTTTAAAAGTAACCTAGGTCACCTAATAATGTGTGTGACATGTGTACTTTTGACCTTTGATTATAACATATGGACATCACTCAAATTTTTGGATATATTGGAGCACTTTTTATTGGGATCGTACTTGGTCTTATAGGCGGCGGCGGATCAATTTTAACCGTACCTATTTTAGTGTATTTGCTTGCAGTTAATCCGGTAACCGCTACAGCTTATTCGTTATTTGTTGTTGGTGTGTCAGCACTTGTGGGAACCTTGCGGAACATTCAAAAGGGACTTGTCGATTTCAAAACTGGGATCGTTTTTGCGATTCCTGCTTTTATTGCTGTTTATCTAACACGTCGATTTATTGTTCCAGCTATTCCGGAGTATCTATTCGAGATAGGAGATTTTGAAATCACCAAAGATATTGGGATCATGATATTTTTTGCGATCATCATGCTATTGGCATCTATTTCAATGATCAAGGATAGAAAGGAAAACAATAGCCTTCAAACAGAACCTGTAATTTTCAACTACCCTCTTATTATAATTGAAGGCGCCGGTGTTGGACTGCTCACTGGAATTGTGGGCGCTGGAGGCGGTTTCTTGATCATTCCTGCCTTGGTTTTGATGGCAAAATTACCAATGAAAAAAGCTGTTGCTACATCCTTGCTCATCATTGCCATTAAATCTTTAATCGGCTTTATTGGTGATATCGAAACTTTGACCATTGATTGGAATTTCTTGTTGTTATTTACTGCCATTTCAATAATAGGTATCTATTTAGGTATCTGGTTATCGAATTTCGTTGAAGGATACAAACTAAAAAAAGCATTTGGATGGTTTGTATTACTTATGGGAATCTACATTATTATTAAAGAACTCACTTAGCTAGTTTTTTGAATTATTATTGTGTAACAAAGGTTACCTTGATTGCGGTTTGAAAAGGTTAACTTTATGTTTGAATAAAAAACATAAATTAATGTCGATTTTTAGTAAAATATTTGGACATAAATCCAAAAATTTAAATGTTAAAGTGCTTTCTCCCGAAACATATAAAACCAAAATCTCAAATAATAAAGTCCAGCTTGTTGATGTAAGAACAGCTTTAGAATTTAAAAGTGGGCATTTGAAAAATGCGAGGAATATAAATTTCTATTCTAGTAATTTCGTGCCTCAATTTAACAAGTTAAATAAAGCAGAACCACTTTTTATTTATTGCAGAAGCGGAAGCAGAAGTCATCAGGCTTCATTCAAATTAGCAGAACTTGGGTTTGAAGAGATTTATGACCTAAAAGGTGGTCTTCTTAATTGGAAAGCATAAAAAACCATGAGCATGAGGTATCTGTTGAACATCTTTATCCTAATTTTGTTTTGGAGTTGTCAATATCCAAATAGCAACGAATATCAAGCTAAGAGTGAATCAACCAATGCAATTCTTCAGGACACCCATCCTGGAAAAATTCTCATGGAGACTCATTGTAATATATGTCACAGCCCTACCGCTTCTGAAAAAGAACGATTGGCTCCACCAATGATTGCTATAAAAAGACACTATATTGGAGCATCCACAACAAAAACTGATTTTGTGAGATCTTTAAATGATTGGATCCAAGATCCTAAGGAAGAAAATGCCAAAATGTTTGGTGCTGTAAATCGATTTGGTGTGATGGTTAAAATGCCTTTTTCTGAGGAAACGATAAATCAAATCGGTGATTATATGTATGATTATGAGATTGAACAACCT
>JABDMU010000014.1 GCA_013001285.1 Flavobacteriaceae bacterium | reverse complement strand
TAGTAATACTTCAGCTAATCCTTTTAGCCTTATTCAGGGACAAACCTATGAAGCATTACCTTATTAATCCATTCTCTATGATTTCAAAAATGAAAACCTATTTTCTAGTCTGTTTATTAATTGGTATCTCCATAGCAACTACTGCGCAAACCGATTCTAAGATCTACGATATCATCGACGCTGTATCGTCAGAACGCATCAAAAATGATATCAAGACCTTAGCCGACTTTGGCACGCGACATACTCTTAGTGATACCATATCTGAAACCCGAGGCATTGGTGCTGCCCGCCGTTGGATAAAATCTGAATTTGAAACAATTTCAAAAGATTGTAAAAATTGTTTGGAGGTTTTCTATCAGAAGGATTTTATTGCCAAGGGTGACAATCAACGCATTGTAAAGGATGTCTGGGTTGTTAACGTTGTAGCCATTCAACGCGGCTCAAAATTTCCGAATCGCTTTATTATTATGAGCGGTGATATAGACTCGCGTGTTTCAGATCCAACCGATTATACCTCGGATTCACCTGGAGCCAATGATAATGCTTCAGGCATGGCCGGAACCATTGAAGCTGCTCGAGTTCTTAGTAAATATAAGTTTGAAAGCAGTATCATTTATGTTGGCCTTTCAGGTGAAGAACAAGGACTTTATGGTGGAAAAGGACTAGCTAAATATGCAAAAGATCAAGGATGGGAGATCATGGGCATCTTAAATAACGATATGATAGGCAACATCAAAGGTGTTGATGGCGTCATTGATAATCGAACATTTCGAATTTTCTCTGAACCTGTTCCCCCTACCGAAACCGAACAACAGCGTCGTGCAAGACGTTTTTACGGCGGTGAGATTGATGGGATTTCAAGGCAACTCGCCCGATATGTTCATAAAACCACTAAAACCTATATGCCAGAAATGAACCCCATGATGGTCTATCGTCTTGATAGATTTGGAAGAGGTGGACATCATCGTCCGTTTAACGATGCCGGATTTGCCGGTATTAGGATCATGGAAGCACACGAAAATTACACCCAGCAGCATCAGGATATTCGAATTGAGGATGGTATTGCCTATGGCGATACTTTTGAACATGTTAATTTTGATTATGCCAATAAGCTTACAGCAGTTAATGCCATCAATTTGGCCAGTTTAGCTGCTGCACCACCTCCTCCAACAGAAGTAGAAATTGGAGGTGCTGTACAACCGGCTGTGAAATTCAGATGGAAAAAAGCAAATGGAGCCATTGGTTACAAGATCTATTGGCGCGAAACTACCTCACCAACTTGGGATCACAGTAGATCAGTAGGTGATGTATCAGAATTCACCTTAAATGGCATCGTTGTCGATAATTTCTTTTTTGGCATCGCCGCAATTGGTAAAGATGGTTACGAAAGTATGGTCGTCTTTCCTGGAAAAACTTTTAGAGATTAATATATTTTGTCAGATAAACCCGAGCTTTTTTTTTCCCGTGATGTAGAGTGGTATGATTGGTTACTTCATAATCACCAGGATTCAAATGGTGTTTATTTAATATTTTATAAATTGGAACTCAAAGTTCCAACAATGCGCTGGGAAGAGGCAGTAAAAGTGGCCTTGTGTTTTGGTTGGATCGATTCTACTGTGAAAAGTTTAGGTAATGGCAAACGCCGACAATATTTTTGTCAGCGAAACCCCAAGAGTACGTGGAGTGCTCTAAACAAAAAGTATATCATAGATCTTAAGGCATCAAATCTTATTCATGAAAGTGGCTTCAAATCAATAAAAGTGGCAAAAAAAAATGGCTCATGGTCAGCTTTAGACGATGTTGAAAATGAAGTGATCCCGATTGAACTTCTGTCCGCTTTTGAACGAAATCCACTTGCCTATGAAAATTATAAAAATTTTGCGCCATCATACCGGAAATCATATCTCTATTGGCTGTACCAGGCCAAGAGAGAAACAACTCGAAAGGTTCGGATCACTAAAATAATTGAATATTGTTCGAAAAATTTAAAATCTCCATAATGGATATTAAAACATCAATTTTTTTATATTTTCCATATAACCACGACTAACGCGTACGACATCACCATTTTCCATAGACACGTCGTAGCTTTTAGTATATTTATTTAATTCTTTAACCTTATTTAAATTAATAATTGAAGAGCGGTGTACACGAATAAAAATATCCGAATTCAATTTTTCTTCAAGAGAACTAATTCCATAATTACTAACGAAAGTTTTGTTTGAAGTGATCAATTTGGAATAATCTCCATAGGCCTCAATACGAATAACATTATCTAGAGAAATAGTTACTAATTTGTTTTGACTTTGAACCAATATACGCTCCGGATAATTTGGTTTATCCATTAAGAGACTCTCAGCAAGGGGTCTTACGTTATTTTCGGAATCATTTTTTGATAATTTTTCAATGGCCTTATGAAATCGTTCCTTGGTGTATGGCTTTAATAAATAGTCGACGGCATGAACTTCAAAAGCCTTTATAGCATATTGATCATAGGCCGTTGAAAAAATGATTTGTGGTATTTCTTCCAAACGTGTCAGGACGTCAAACCCTGTCATTCCAGGCATTTGAATGTCAAGGAATACAAGGTCTGGTTTAAATTTATTGATGATTTTTACCGCGTCAACACCATTATTAGCTTCTGAAAGCACCACCAGATCAGAATAATCTTCCAAATATTCTTTAAGCAATTGTCGCCCAGCGGCTTCATCATCTACAATAACCACTTTTTTCATATGGCAAAATTGATCTTTAAACCTTGTGGCGAATTATCTGTTAACATTAGAGTGGTTTGATACATTTTCTCAAGTCGGAGTTTTGTATTCGTAAGTCCAATTCCCTTTTCAAAAATTCGTTCTTTATTTTCTATTCCAATCCCAGTATCAGCAATTTCAAATGCTAATTTATCACCAGTCTTTTTTATCCTTATAGAGATCTTTCCCCCTTCAATTAGGGAGGACAGACCATGCTTTATTGAATTTTCAACTAAAGGCTGCAAGAGCATTGGCGGTACTTTTTCATCCATAATATCATTTTCAACGTCTATTTCAATCTCTAATCGTTCCTTAAATCGCTCCTTTTCGAGATCAAGATACTTTTTTACAAATTCCAGCTCATCCCTTAAGGTCACGCTTTCTACTTGAGATGCCTTCAGCTGATATCTAAATAGATCTGATAATTCTGCTATAAGATGTCGAGTTTTTTCCTGCTCAGAAGGTACAGAAGCGCTAATGGTGTTGAATATATTATATAGAAAATGAGGGTTCAATTGAGCTTTCAAAGCGGAAAGCTCACTTTTTAGAGCTGCGGTTCGTAATTCTCCTTCGAGCATAAGCTTTCGCTGATTTTCTCGATAGTAATTATAAGAATGTATAATTCCAAATTGCAAAACATAAAACAAAGAAGGAATATATATATCCCAAACTTGACCTCTGCCAGCCAAATGTCCAAAACCTATCGCTTCTGAAGCCCAATAATAAAGTTGTTGCCAAATGACCACAAAAGCAGGTAGAAGAAAAATATGTAGTACCAAACGCTGAGATAAGGTCCAACCTTTTAAACGCTTAAAAAGTAAATACCATATTGGAATGGTAAGTATAAATTTTAAAAAATAATCTAACCCACTATCATCCATAAAAGTAACAGGGTTAAATAAAACGTCATTCGCATTTAAATAACCACCTCTATTTACCCAGAGCGTAACATGATAAAATATTGCGAAACCCAAATAAAAACTCACAAATGCGATGAGTTCACGATTGCGGATACCATATATTTGTTTATTCAGAAAGGATACAGACATATTCTTGTTTTCAATTTATCAAAATTAACGCGATTTGTTTCCTATTCAAAATCTGTTTCGACGAATGGTCCTATATCACGTTAAGTTGGAATTCCCACTTATCGGGCTATGGTACCACTCATCAGTTTGTAGGTGATTCAAATGTACACTTTTTCCATATTTGCCTTAACAATCAAAACAAAAGGTTATGAAATCATTTATTACTTTAATATTTTCAAGTTTTTTTTGCACCGTCATTTTTTCACAAAATGATGTGTCCGGAAAAATCTTAGACGAAGCCAATGTCGCTATTCCTAGCGCTGTTGTTTCGCTTTTTTCGGAAGGTAAAACCGAATTCATCAAAGCCGCAATTAGTGATGATAGTGGAAGTTTTAAAATTAAAAATCTTCCTTCTGGCAATTATGTATTACATGTAAGTAGTTTAGGTTATGCCGATTATAACTCAGACCTATTTATACTTGAAAGCTCAATGGATCTGGGAAACATAAACATGATCACCGATGCTGAAGCCTTAGACGAAGTGACCATTCAAGCAGAGAAACCTATGGTTCAGGTCATGGCTGATAAAACCGTATTTAATGTACAGAATACCATAAACGCTGCAGGTGATTCTGGATTCGAACTCTTAAGAAAGGCTCCGGGTGTGATCATTGACAATAATGACAACTTGATTGTTGAAGGAAAAGCTGGAGTGCTTATATACATTGATGATAAGCCTTCAGTATTAAGAGGCGAAGATTTGATCAATTATCTCAAAACAATCCAGGCCAGTGATATTGAATCTATTGAGATCATTACACAACCTTCGTCTAAATATGATGCAGAAGGTAATGCAGGTATTGTCAATATCCGCTTTAAAAGAGATAAAAGCCTTGGAACTAATGGAAGTATTTCTTCAGGTTTAACTTATGGTGATTTTGCACGATACAATACTTCTGTGTCATTTAATAATCGCAATAAGAAAACAAGTTTATACGGATCGTTTAGCAACCGATTTGGTGAAAGCTTTGGATTCATTAATCTCTTTAGAACTCAAAACAATACTATTTTTGATGCCCGGACTGAAAGCGTTTATGATAATTTAAGTAACAATATTAGGTTAGGATTTGATTTTTTTGCCTCTCAAAAATCGACCTTCGGAATAATTGTTACTGGTAATTTCAGTGATAACAATTCCGAAAGCAACTCTCGTACTCCAATAATTCCATCAGAAAATGCTTCACCAGATGAAGTTTTGATCGCAAGTAGTATTACCGATAGCAAAACCTCAAATTTATATGCAAACATTAATTATAAATTCAAATCTGGTAAAAAAACAGATTTCAACATCGATGTGGATTACGGACGTTATGATCGTGATCGAGATAATCTTCAACCAAACACATACTATAATGGGGATGAAACTGAAGTTCAAAGCGAAAATATAAACTTTATGGTCACTCCTATTACTATTGATCTATTCACTGCAAAAGCTGATCTTGAGCAAGAATTTTTAAAAGGAAAACTTGGATTTGGTGTTAAATATTCCAAAATCGTCACAGATAATCAATTTGACTTTTTTGATCGCGTGAATGGGCAAGATGTTATTAATGAAGAAAGAACCAATGATTTTAATTATGATGAACAGATCAATGCTGCATATGTGAACTTCAATAGAAAACTAGACAAATTCAATGTTCAGGTTGGTCTTCGAATGGAAAACACCAATTCAGACGGAATTTTAACCGCTCTTCAAGAGGATCAAAACGATCGTGTAAAACGAAATTATACAAACTGGTTTCCAAGTGGTGGTTTGACCTATCAGGTCAATCAAAAAAATTCTCTTGCTTTAACCTATAGTAAAAGAATTCAAAGACCCAATTATCAAAGTCTTAACCCATTCGAATATAAAATTGACGAACTTTCGTTTAGTAAGGGAAATCCCTTCTTGCAACCTCAATATACAGACAATATTAAACTGTCTCATACCTATAATTATACTTTGACCACCTCTGTTAGTTATTCCTTTGTAAAAGATTATTTTGCGCGGATTACCGAAGCAGTTGGAGATGATCAAAATTTTCTAACAACTAGAAATGTAGCTAATCAAAAAGTTTATAATCTGGGCGTTTCTTATCCAACAAAATTTTTCGATTGGTGGAACATCTATTTTAGTGTGAATGCCTATCGCTCAGAATTTGAAGCAACCAATGCTGATTTTATTCCAATTTCTCAAAACACCTTAAGTTTATTTGCCCAAAACACCTTTAAATTACCCAAAGGATTCAGAGCCGAAATTTCAGGATGGTACAGCTCACCTTCAATTTGGGGAGGCACCTACAAAACTAAAAGTTTAGGATCTTTAAATCTTGCAGTTCAAAAACGTTTTTTTGATGACAAATTAACAGCTCGTCTCGCGTTCAATGACGTTTTATTCACTTCCCCATGGCAAGGAAATACGCAATTTGGAACACTGAGTATCGTTGGAAGTGGCGGTGGAGATAGTCGACAAGTACGTTTCAATTTGAACTATAATTTTGGTAGGGACGAAATTAAAAAAGCGAGAAATCGTGAGACAGGACTGGAAGATGAAAAAGGACGAATTGAAAATTAAAAATTCAAGTTAAATATTTCATCTATTTAAAAAGAAGAGTCCTCTAATTAGGTTTTAACTTCCAGTCCGAAACTGTATGATGGGTATTTAATCCTGTTGAAAAGGATTAATGAAAGGAATCTTTTTTAACGGTTATAAATGATCTTTTTTAGTATCTTAGTTTCCTCTTGAATTAAATCATTTTAACTAACGATAAAATCAACTTTTTCATTATGATTAACCAATCTAAATCCTTTCATTTTATTGTCCTTTTATTCTTTGTCAGTAGCCTTTTAGCACAAGACATTTCTATGGATCTTTTAAAAAATATGAAACCTAGAAATATCGGTCCAGGTGGCATGTCTGGTCGTGTCACAGCCATTGATGTTGTCTTAAATAATCCAGATATCATGTATGTGGGTACTGCGTCTGGTGGCTTATGGAAATCGACATCAGGAGGCATTAAATGGCATCCAATTTTTGACGATCAGGTTACTGCATCTATAGGTGCGCTTGCAATTCAGCAATCTAATCCCAGCGTTATTTGGGTTGGTACTGGCGAAGGTAATCCCAGAAATAGTTTGAACGGCGGCTATGGCATCTTTAAATCCCTTGACGGCGGCAAATCCTGGAAGTCAATGGGCTTAGAAAAAACAAGACATATTCATCGTGTAATCATAGATCCAACAGATCCGAATGTGGTTTATGTTGGTGCCATTGGTTCCCCTTGGGGAGAACATGCCGAAAGAGGAGTCTATAAAACGACAGATGGAGGTGAAACATGGGTGAAAATTCTTTCAGCAAATAATAAAACTGGAGCAGCCGATCTCATCATGGATCCAACCAATCCAAACAAATTAATTGCCGCTTTATGGGAACATAAACGCGATCCCTGGTTTTTTAAATCAGGTGGTGAAGGCTCAGGCCTTCACATCACTCACGATGGTGGAAATACCTGGAAAAAAGTAACCGATGAAGATGGTTTTCCTAAAGGTGAACTAGGACGAATTGGAGTTGCCATTGCAAGAAATAAACCCAATGTCGTGTATGCCTTAGTCGAAGCTAAAAAGAATGGCCTTTATAAAAGTGTTGATGGTGGATCGAAATGGACATTGGTCAGTGACAAAATGAATGAAATTGGAAATCGTCCATTTTATTATGGAGAGATATATGTTGATCCTGAAAATGAAAATCGTGTATTCTCAATTTTTACCTATGTCAATGTCAGTGAAGATGGTGGTAAAAGTTTTACCCAACTCATGCCAGCCTATGGTGTAGATAATGGTGTTCACCCTGATCATCATGCCTGGTGGATCCATCCCGAAAATGGTCAGTTCATGTTAGACGGAAACGATGGAGGAATGAATATTACAAAAGATGGAGGAAAGACTTGGCGTTTTATAGGCAATCTACCCGTAGCACAATTCTATCACATAAACATTGATAACGAATATCCATATAATGTTTATGGTGGTATGCAAGATAACGGTTCGTGGCGTGGACCAGCTTACGTATGGCGCGCTCAAGGTATAAGAAATTCGTATTGGCAGGAAATTTCTTTTGGTGATGGATTTGATGTTGTTCCTGATCGCGATGATTCGCGTTATGGATGGACCATGAGTCAACAAGGGTTTGTAAGTCGTTATGATTGGCAAACAGGTAATAATTACATCGTTAGACCAACTCATCCTGATCCTGATGTTCTTCTTCGATTTAATTGGAACTCAGCAATAAATATCGATCCTTTTGATAACAGCACTGTTTATTTTGGAAGTCAGTTTGTGCATAAATCTACAGATAAAGGCGAAACATGGTCGATAATTTCTGATGATCTAACGACCAACGATCCTGAAAAATTAAAACAAAGTGAGAGTGGTGGGTTAACCATGGATGCAACAGGTGCCGAAAATCATTGTACTATTTTGGTAGTTGAACCCTCTCCAGTTGAAAAAGATATGCTCTGGGTAAGTACAGATGATGGTCGCGTTCATTACACACAAAATGCTGGTGCGACATGGACTGAAGTTACCAAAAATATAAAAGGGTTACCCTCAGGAAGTTGGATTCCCCAGATCAAAGCATCTCAGACAAAAAAAGGGGAAGCCTTATTAATAGCAAATGATTACCGAAGGTTTAATTATACACCATATGCCTATCGCACTAAGGATTATGGAAAAACATGGCAACGTATCGTTGATGGGAATGATGTAAAAAGTTACACATTATCCATAGTTGAAGATAAAGTAGAACCTAATTTAATGTTTTTGGGAACAGACGATGGTCTTTATGTTTCAATTAATGCTGGCGCCAAATGGACGAAATGGACGGAAGGATTTCCTACAGTTTCAGTTAAAGATCTAATTATCCACCCACGTGAAAATGATCTTGTCATAGGTACTTTTGGACGTGCAGCCTGGGTTTTAGATGACATCAGACCTTTAAGGGCAATCGCTCAAAATAATCAGTTGATTAATCAGAAACTAGAATTATTTCAACCACCAACCGCGTATCAGGCTGCCTATCAACAACCAACTGGTAGCCGCTTTGGAGGGGATGCCATTTATAATGGAGAAAATCGAAGTTTCGGAGCGCAGTTCTCATATTATGTGAATGTTGACGAAATGAAAAAGGATGATAAGAAGAAAGTTGAAGATCAGACCGAAGAATCAGAAGTCAAATGGGATTCCTTGACCTTAAAGATCTATGATGGTGATCGATTAATACGTACTTTAAAGCGCAAAGCACCGAAAGAATCAGGGGTTCATAAATGGACATGGTTCATGGATGAAAAAGGTGGTGATAGACCATCAAGAACTATTAGAAAACGACGTAATGAACCGGGAGGTGTTGGTGTCAAACCAGGCATATATCGTGCTGAACTTTCATTTGGGGACAAAACTTCGGAAGAAATGATTACGGTAGCTAGCGATCCAAGACTAAATGTATCCACTTCTGCAACAAATGAGGTTTATGATGTTTCAAAACAACTTCAAGATATGAGGCAAACGGCAGCGGATGCTGTAAAACAGCTTGTTGAAAGTAAAGAAATTGCCGCTAGTTATAGCAAGCAATTAGCAAAATTTGATAAGAAAAAATATAAAGAAGAGATCAAATTATCTAAAGATATTATAAAAAAGATTGATGAGATCATCGCTATATATTTAGGTAAGATTGACAAGCGACAAGGAATTACAAGAAATCCTGAGCCAAACGTCAATCAGCGTATCGGAAATGCTGGATTTTACGTAGGATCACGTCAAAATGGAATGACAACTACCGAGCGCACGTTAATAAAACATGCTAAAGACGCTTTGAATGACGCATTAGAAAAAACAAATGTATTCTTTACAGATCACTGGCAACCTTATCAGGATAAAATTGAAGTACTGGATCTGTCTCCATTTAAAGAAATTAAGATCTTTAGTAAAAATTAATAATTAGCGCTCTTCGGAGCGCTTTATTATTCAATACGTTTTAAGGCATTCATATCTTCAATTCTGATCTGCTTACCTGAGGTTGAAATGAGTTTCTCTTTTTTAAATTGTGAAAGCACTCTTATAGCCGATTCAGTCGCAGTGCCTACAATACTTGCAAAATCCTCGCGAGATAAGATGATGCTTAAATAACCATCATCTGTAATCCCAAAACTATCATGGATATAAATTAATGTTTCAGCCAATCGTTGTTTAACCGATTTCTGAGTCATATCCACAATAATATTATCAGCTTCTTTAAGGTCATTTGCCATGTCTTTAAGAACTTCCATTGAGAAATTTGTATTTTTTTTAAGATCTCCAATTATTTCCTTTTTCGGAATAAAGCAAACTTCCATATCGTTTAAAGCCATGGCCGTTAAATTTGCAGATTCCTCACTAATTAGAGATCGTTGACCTAATAGATCGCCTTTTAAAACCAATTTGACAATTTGATCTTTACCATTAGCGCTGAGTTTAGATAACTTACAGATGCCATCTTTAACACAATAAACACCATTTAAGGTTTCTCCTTCTTCAAAGATAATTTCACCTTTTTTAATAAATCTCACAGTTTTGCAGCCTGAGACTCTAAGCAATTCATCTTTAGTTAAGGCCTTTAACGAATTAAATTGTCTAACAATACATTGTTCACATCTACTCATATTTACGTGGTGTAGATGTCAAATTTAAGCAAAAGCTGACAAAAATCATATTTTAACTCAAGCATAATGGAAATCTTTGTTCACAGGTATAATTGAGCAAAATTATGAGTAACTCTTCGTGTTTCCATTGTGGTGATCCATGTGGGAAAAATGAAATTATCTTCCAGGAAAAGAATTTTTGTTGTCATGGTTGTAAAACGGTATTTGAAATTTTTTCAGAAAACGATTTGACTTGCTACTACGATTTAGAACAGTCTCCTGGTGCTCAACCAAGTGATATACAAGGGAAATTCAATTTTCTTGATGATGACATCATAAAAGAAAAACTTCTCGAATTCAAGGATGATAATTTAGAAATTGTTTCCTTAAATATTCCACATATTCATTGTAGTTCTTGCATTTGGATCCTTGAAAATTTACATAAGCTCAAATCAGATATCGTATTCTCACAAGTTGATTTTGGAAAAAAAACATTGCGAATACATTATAACACTGCCCACTATTCATTAAAGGACCTTGTCATTCTTTTGAGCTCAATAGGTTATGAACCCAATATAAACCTTGAAAATTTCAATGCAAAGAACCAGAAGATCGATAGGCAAATCTATTATAAACTAGGAATTGCTGGTTTTGCCTTCGGAAACATTATGTTTTTATCTTTCCCAGAATACTTTGATGTTGATGAATTTTGGTTAGAAACCTATAAACCCTTGTTCAGATGGTTGATGTTCTTCTTTTCTTTACCAGTCGTTTTCTATGCTGCTCGTGACTTTTTTGTTTCAGCTTTTAATGGTTTAAAGGCTAAACTTCTAAACATTGATGTACCAATAGCCCTCGGAATTCTTGTATTATTTTTAAGAAGTACGGTTGATATTATGTTTGACCTGGGTTCAGGTTTTTTTGACAGCCTTTCTGGATTGGTGTTCTTTCTTCTAGTAGGCAAGTTTTTCCAAGCGAAAACTTATAATTTTCTTTCATTCGAACGTGATTACAAGTCGTATTTTCCAATGGCCGTGACCAAATTAACCAAGAGCAACGAAGAAATACCCGTTCAGGTTTATGATGTAAAAAAAGGAGATCGATTAATAATACGTAATCAAGAGCTCATTCCTGTTGATGGCGTTTTAATTAATGGAATAGCTAAGTTAGATTATAGTTTCGTAACCGGTGAATCCAAAACGGTCAATAAGGTTTCTGGAGATAAGATTTATTCAGGTGCTAAGCAAACTTCAGGCGTCATTGAAATGGAGGCCATAAAATCTGTCGAGCAAAGTTATTTGACTCAATTATGGAGTAATGACGTTTTCAAGGAGAAGAAAACCAAGAGGTTTACATCACTTACCAATAGAATCAGTAAACATTTTACACTTACCATTTTAATTATTGCATTTTTAGCAACCGCCTATTGGTTAATCGTAGATCCTTCATTGGCCTTAAATGTATTTACGGCCGTCTTGATTATTGCTTGTCCGTGTGCAATTGCCCTCTCGGCGCCCTTTACTTTTGGGAATTTGCTTCGAATTTATGGGAAATCGAAATTTTATTTAAAAAATGCTGAAGTCATTGAACGTATGGCTTCCATAGACACCATTATTTTCGATAAAACAGGGACACTCACTTCAAATAATTCAGGCACTGTAAAATATGAAGGCAGTATTTTAAATGCAGAAGAAAAAATTCTCCTCACAAATACCTTACGTGGCTCTAATCATCCGTTAAGCCGAACACTTTATGATCTGATTGATAAAAAAAACCTCATCAGCCTAGACTATTTTGAAGAAAATATCGGTCATGGATTAACAGGAACTTATCATCACGATGCCGTAAAAATTGGTTCAGCAAATTATGTTGGATATAAAAAAGATAGTCCCAAACTGAATACATCAGTTCACGTGAGCACAAACAACGAATATAAGGGTAAGTTTACTTTTTATAACACCTATAGAAAAGGCGTATCTCAGCTTTTTAGAGTATTAAAGAAACACTACGATCTGGTCATTCTTTCAGGTGATAATCAAGGGGACTTAGAGAACTTAAAAAAAATACTCCCATCAAAAACCAAATTTATTTTCAATCAAAAACCTGAAGATAAACTTGACTATATAAAATACCACCAATCTGAAGGCGCTCAGGTCATGATGATCGGTGATGGATTAAACGACGCAGGTGCTTTAGCACAAAGTGATGTAGGAATCGCGATCTCAGAAAACATCAACGTCTTTTCTCCTGCATGTGATGCTATAATGGATGCATCTCAGCTCATCAAATTAGACAAGTATATCAAGGCATCTAAATCATCTATAAAAATAATAAAATGGAGCTTTTTACTATCATTTCTATATAATATTATCGGACTTTACTTTGCGGTTACAGGTCAATTAGAACCTGTTGTCGCCGCTATATTAATGCCTTTAAGCTCTATAAGTATTGTGGTGTTTACGACCATCGCAACGCAATTTGTGGGAAGAGCATTAGAATTAAAACCTGAGTAGTAAATATGACAAATATCATTTTTTACTGATGGACGCATCTTTACTTTTGAACCATAACTTCAAAAAGGTATGAGTGTTATATATGTTTTATTAGCAGTGAGTATAATTGTTGCTGTTGTTTTTTTTGTGGCCTTTGTTATTGCCATTAAAAAAGGACAGTATGATGACAGTTATACACCATCCATTCGCATGCTTTTTGAGGATGAAATTGTAAAAGAACAACCAAAGAAAATAAGAACAACCAAAAAAGACTAATTCAATTCATATGGAAATCCAGCAGTTTTACTATGATAATAAGATCGTAAAGAATTTTATCTACGCTACAATACTTTGGGGGATCGTAGGCATGCTCATCGGCCTCCTATTGGCTTTTATGTTTATTTTTCCAAATCTGACCGACGGCATATCTTGGTTGAGTTTCGGTCGTTTAAGACCCCTACATACCAATGCCGTAATTTTTGCCTTTGTAGGAAATGCCATTTTTGCTGGAGTTTATTATTCCTCACAGCGGTTGCTGAAGGCACGCATGTTTAGTGATCTATTAAGCAAAATCAATTTCTGGGGATGGCAACTCCTTATCGTAGGTGCGGCTATTACTCTTCCATTAGGTTATACAACCTCCAAAGAATATGCTGAGCTGGAATGGCCCTTCGATATTGCCATTGCCGTTCTCTGGGTCATCTTCGGGTGGAATCTTATAGGAACCATCTTAAAACGTCGTCAACGGCATATGTATGTTGCGATCTGGTTCTATTTGGCCACCTTCGTCACCGTTGCTGTGCTCCATATTTTCAATAGTCTGGAAATGCCGGTAAGTGCTTTAAAAAGTTATTCGGTGTACGCTGGTGTTCAAGATGCTCTTGTACAATGGTGGTATGGTCACAATGCAGTTGCCTTTTTCTTAACGACACCATTTCTAGGTCTTATGTACTATTTTATACCTAAGGCAGCGAATCGTCCGATATATTCTTACCGACTTTCTATTGTGCATTTTTGGTCACTTATCTTTATCTATATCTGGGCAGGACCTCATCATTTATTGTATACGTCTTTACCAGAATGGGCACAAAATTTAGGTGTGGCCTTTTCAGTGATGTTGATCATGCCTTCATGGGGAGGTATGATAAATGGTTTACTGACCTTGCGAGGTGCTTGGGACAAAGTAAGAACCGATCCAGTGCTTAAATTTATGGTTGTAGCCATTACTGGATACGGAATGGCGACGTTTGAAGGACCTATGCTTTCGCTTAAAACCGTAAACAGAATGGCCCATTTTACAGATTGGATCATCGCTCATGTTCATGTGGGCGCACTAGCATGGAATGGATTTCTTGCGTTTGGAATGATCTATTGGCTCGTTCCTCGATTATTTAAAACCCGATTGTACTCTACAGGTTTAGCCAATTTACATTTTTGGATTGGTACACTAGGAATTATCCTCTATGCCTTACCGATGTATGTCGCTGGATTTACACAATGGGCGATGTGGAAGCAATTTAATCCGGATGGTACTTTAGTCTACGGAAACTTTTTAGAAACCGTTACTGAGATCATTCCTATGTATTGGATGCGCGCAATTGGTGGTTCTCTTTATGTAGTTGGAATTTTAGTACTTGCATATAATATTGTGTTGACCATTAAAAACGGAAGTAAGGTCACTGATGAACTGGCTGAAGCTGCAGCTTTGACTAGAGTTTCAAAACGTCGCGTGGCAGGGGAAGGATGGCACACCTGGCTTGAACGCAAACCAATTCAATTAACGATCCTGGCTACAATAACCATTTTAATTGGAGGTGTTATTCAAATCATTCCGACTTTAATGGTAAAGTCAAATATTCCAACCATTACCAGTGTTGAACCTTATACGCCTTTAGAACTCGAAGGCCGAGACATCTATATCAGAGAAGGCTGTGTGAGCTGTCATTCTCAAATGATCAGACCGTTTAGAGATGAAGTAGAACGTTATGGTGAATATTCCAAAGCTGGAGAATTTGTCTATGATCATCCATTTTTATGGGGAAGTAAACGAACTGGTCCGGACTTACACCGAATTGGTAAAAAATACTCTGACAACTGGCATTTAAATCATATGTACGACCCTCAAAGTACCTCCTCAGGATCTATTATGCCTGCTTACCAATGGTTAGTTCGCAATGAATTAGATAAGTCTCAAACTGAAAACAAAATGAAAGCCATGGTAAAACTTGGTGTCCCTTACTCAGATGAGGATATTGAAGGTGCTCAGCTCAGTATGGCTGATCAAGGAGAACTAATTGAGAAAAATCTATACGATGATCCTGATTTTGTCACTTCGTATGAAGCAGATAAAGCCAATGGTGGCAAAGATTTCGTTGAAATGAGGAATCGGGAAATTGTGGCATTAATTGCCTATTTACAACGCTTGGGAACTGATATAAAAGTTGATGATTCCGCAATGTCTAACCAAAATTAATTGTCATGCTAAAATTTGTAAAAAACCACATGGAAAGCATTACTGGAATAGAAATATATCCGCTAATTTCCCTGATCATATTCTTTATGTTTTTCGTCATTTTATTTTGGTGGGTGGTCACTGCGAAAAAAGAATACATCACAAAAGTCAGCAACATTCCATTTGATAATCAAAACGAAACCTTATTATGAAAAATCTATTTCCATCATACATTAGAGTCCCGGTCATCTTTTTTATAATCTTTGGGCTGGTCGAATTTTTCATTGATTCTGGAGAAAAACCAGCATGTATAGAATATCCTGTTGTCCTGCTCTTCCTCTTATTGGTATTACTCATTTTAATTGCAATTGAAGCTATTGTCAATTCATTAGAAAATGTCATGTTCCAAAGTTTAGATGAAGCTGCAAAAGAACGCTATTTAGCAGCAAGCAATAAAATGCCAGAATTCAAATGGCTATCAAATCTTTATAAAAAACTTACTGGATCTAAACCAATTGAACAAGAAGGTGAAATTATCTTAGACCATAACTACGATGGCATCCGTGAATTAGATAATGCCTTACCACCATGGTGGTTATATGGGTTTTATGCAACCATTATTTTTGGAATTATTTATATGTTCAAATATCATGTCTTTAATGGTGACAATCAAATTACCGAGTTGGAAACAGAAATCGCACAAGCAAAAATTGATATCGAGGAATATAAAAAAACAGCAAAAGATCTTGTCGATTATAATACAGTTACTCTGCTTACCGAAGCTTCCGATCTTAGCAAAGGAAAAACAATTTTTGATGTGAATTGTGTTGCCTGTCATAAAGCAGATGGTGGTGGTGGCATTGGTCCTAACCTCACCGATAAGTATTGGATTCTTGGTGGTGGTATAAAGAATGTTTTTAAAACCATATCAGAAGGTGGACGTGATGGGAAAGGAATGATTGCCTGGAAACAAAGTTTAAAACCTTCTGAGATCGCACAAGTGTCGAGTTATTTATTACAATTTCAAGGAACCACACCAGCAGAACCGAAGCAAGCCGAAGGTGATCTTTGGGTTGATGAAACTGTTGAAATACCACAGGAAACCGAAGCTACAATTGAAATAATAGATTCAACGCAAAGCCCTTCAAACTAAAATTGTTTGATACAATTAAATTTTGAATACACCCGAAAACGAAATATTTAGAGATTCCATAGGAACCATTAATGAAGAAGGGCAACGGGCTTGGTTATTCCCCAAAAAACCAAGTGGCCCATATTATGACAAGCGGAAGTTAGTAAGTTACATTTTGTTGGCCTTTTTAATTGCCGCTCCTTTTGTAAAAATTAGTGGAAATCAATTTTTGATGTTCAATGTACTCGAACGTCGATTTAATATTTTTGGTTTTCCTTTTTGGCCACAAGATTTTCATCTTTTTGTGATTTCCATGATCATTGGTGTAATCTTTATCACGCTTTTTACAGTCGGATTTGGACGTATTTTTTGTGGATGGATCTGTCCTCAAACTATTTTTATGGAAATGGTTTTTAGACGCATAGAATATGCCATAGATGGTGATAGGGGAAAACAAATACGATTGTCGAAACAACCATGGAACGGAGAAAAAATAAGGAAAAGATTACTGAAATGGTTCGTATTTTTGATCATTTCCTTTTTAATAGCTAATGTTTTTCTTGCCTATTTAATTGGAAGTGACAAACTCATCAGGTATATCACCGAAGGACCGTTTAAGCATGTTGGAACTTTAATTCCATTGATCATATTTACCGGATTATTCTATTTCGTTTTCGCCTGGTTTAGAGAGCAAGTATGCATTATTGCTTGTCCTTACGGAAGATTACAAGGTGTACTACTAGATACCAAAACAGTAGTTGTAGCCTATGACCATAAGCGAGGTGAAGGTTCAGCAGGTCGAAAAAAGTTTAGAAAAAATGAAGATCGGAAGACACTAGGACATGGTGATTGTATTGATTGTTTTCAATGTGTTCATGTTTGTCCAACAGGGATCGATATTAGAAATGGAACGCAATTAGAATGTGTTAATTGTACAGCATGTATTGACGAATGCGATACAATCATGGATAAAGTTGGCTATCCAAAAGGATTGATACGATATGCTAGCGAATCGAATATTGAAAACAAAACGAAATTTAAGCTCACTGCACGAATGAAGGGATATATTGCTGTTCTTGTCATTCTTATTGGAGTATTGGCAGGGATGTTAGCCTTAAGGAATGATGTTGAAGCACGTGTTTTAAGACTCCCTGGACAACTTTATGAGCATAAAGAGAATAATATTATAAGTAATGTCTTTACCTATAAACTTGTGAATAAGACTACGGAAGAGATCAAAAATGTGAGTTTCAAACTTCGAAAATATGAAGGTAAGATCATTTTGGTTTCAGCGAAAGATAATTTTATAGTACCAGAACAAGGCATTGCGGAAGGAACACTATTCATTGAAATAAATAAGAACAACTTAAAAGGAGATAAAAATAAGCTCATGCTTGAAGTTTATAGTGGGGACCAACTCATTGAGACCACCACGGTAAATTTTTTAGGTCCAAGAAGTTTTAATTAAAAATATTATGAAAATAAACTGGGGAACATCAATTGTCATTGCATTTATCGGATTTATTTCATTTATCATGTATTTCGTAATTACTGTAAATACCGATGAAAAGTATGATTATGATCTGGTAACCGACGAGTATTATAAGGAAGAACTTCGGTATCAAACCACGATTGATAAGGAAAAAAATTCGAAAGCATTAAAACAAAATGTGACCTGGCAAAAAACTGAAAAGGGTATGCTCATAACCTTTCCAGATACGTTCGATTATAAACATATTACAGGAAAATTGTTCCTTTATAGACCATCTAACAGGCAATTAGACTTTGAAATTCCAATTTCATTGTCTTCATATAATTTGCTCATACCTGACAATCGCATGTTGGATGGTCGATGGAACATTTATGTAGATTGGGAATACCAGAATATGAGTTATTTATTTAAGGAAGAATTAATCTATTGATGTTATACACAGGATTCATATTGGGTTTATTGGGAAGTTTGCACTGCGTTGGTATGTGCGGACCTATTGCCTTTATGTTACCTGTAGATCGCAGTAACTCAGTAAAAAAATTAGGTCAGATCACAACCTATCATCTAGGTAGGCTCCTCGCCTATTCTCTAATTGGAATTTGTTTCGGATTAATTGGGAAAGGCCTTTATATTTTCGGACTTCAACAAAAATTGTCCATCCTTATTGGTGCCATAATGGTACTAGTGGTCATCCTTCCACAGAAAACCTTTAATCAGTTTAAAGTATCAAAACCTTTATTTCGATTCATATCAAAGCTAAAATCAAAACTAGGAAAAGCCTTAAAAAAGAAAACAGCAGATACCTTTTTAACTATAGGGTTTCTAAATGGCTTTTTACCATGTGGACTCGTGTACATGGCAGTATTTGGTTCATTGGCAATGGGATCAGCCCTGGAAGGAGGATTTTATATGATGCTATTTGGTTTAGGCACCGTACCTCTAATGACAACAGCTATTTATATAGGAAAATTTATCAATGCAGCAGTGAAACAACGTATCCAAAAACTTATTCCTGTATTCGTGATCATCATTGGTGCTCTATTTATTCTTCGTGGACTGGGGTTAGGCATACCTTATATATCGCCTGCACCTATTGTTGAAATTGCATCGAGTCAAATGGAGTGTCATTAAAAAAGCCGAACAAATCGTTCGGCTTAAGTAAGATGTTTGTAATAATTTTTAATATTAGTTTCTAAATTTTAAAGGTCATCACGGGAAGTGTTGAATGATTAGCAAGATCCTCGGAGATACTCCCTTCAAAGAAATGAGCTAATCCTCGTCTTCCATGAGTAGCAACAGCAATAAGGTCGGCACCAACTACATTTGCAAAGTTCAAGACACCTTGTTCAACTGAATAATCACTAACGTATTTCACTTCATTCATTTTCTCTAAATTCCCATGGGCGCTCTTTAAAAAGGCCGCCACACTCTTTTCCATTTCGGTAGTGCTTTTAAATCCAACATTGGGCAGGTTTACATAAACCAAATGTAATTTTGAGCCCATTTTAGCGAAGGTTTTAGATGCCGTTAAGTAGGGTTGCACAGACTCTTCTGTGAAATCACACGCAAAAACAACATTTTCAAAATCCATTAATATTGGATTATGTTTTATCACTAAAACAGGGATCTCTGAGTATCGTACAACTTTTTCGGTGTTCGATCCTACAAAAAATTCCTTGACGCCACTCGCACCATGAGAACCCATAACAATAAGATCTGCATTCTGCTCTTTTGCTACATCATTCACTTCGCTAAACACTTTAAAATGTTTAACCACTGGTGTGAGTACCACATCAGTAAGATAGTCCTTGTCTAAAAACTCCTCAAATTTCTGCTCCGCTAGTTTGAGAAGGAAAAATGCCTTAGCCTGTTGCTCACTGTTATGATGAGTTAAAACTGCATCAGAGATCTCCAACATATGAAGAACAATGACCTCAGCATTATTTTTACGAGCCAATATGGCAGCTGCTTCTAAAGCATATTCAGAATGCTCGGAGAAATCTATGGGTACAAGAATTTTTTTCATATCTTCTAATTTTATCAAAATCTCAGCTATTTAAATAGTTAAGCGTTTCGGTTATACCTCAAAAGTATCAAGATATCTCTTTTTAAAACATGATAATTGTCACTTGCTTTAATAAATAGAAAGTAATTTTCGATAATTTCGACTGATTCAACAATTAATCCATTCTAAAATGAATATTCAAAAAGTAAATTTTCTTAATGGTGATGGCGAAAAATTGTCTGGTCGACTAGAACTGCCTATCGATCAGCATCCTCATAATTTTGCCATTTTCGCTCATTGTTTTACCTGTACTAAAAATCTCTCTGCTGTAAAAAATATTAGCCGAGCCTTAACATCAAATGGCTTTGGTGTTTTGAGGTTTGATTTTACAGGTTTAGGTGAAAGTGAAGGTGAATTTGCCGACAGTAATTTTTCGGGAAACGTAGACGATTTGATCTACGCCTCTAATTATTTAGCAGACAATTATAGATCGCCTTCGCTCTTAGTTGGTCATTCTTTGGGTGGAGCAGCGGTAATTATGGCAGCGCGTAAGATCGAATCCATAAAGGCCATTGCCACAATTGGTGCGCCTTCAAACCCTGATCATGTGAAACACTTGTTCAGTAATAGTTTAGAAGAAATCAAAACATCAGGTAAGGCCCGTGTAAATCTAGGAGGGCGCGAATTTACGATCAAAAAACAATTTATCGACGATATTGAAAAAACCACCTTATCAGAAGTGGCTAAATCCCTTAGAAAAGCCATTATGGTCATGCATTCTCCACAAGATCAAATCGTTGGCATATCGAATGCTGAAGAAATCTATAAGGCTTCACATCACCCTAAAAGCTTTGTTTCGCTTGATGGCGCAGACCATTTACTTTCGAATAAAGAAGATTCGCAATATGCAGGTTCTGTAATTTCAGAATGGGCAATACGCTATGTTGATATGCCGAAAGAAGAAATGCTTGATTCTGATCATCAGGTCGTTGCAAGTTTAGATGGTGATGATGGCTTTACGACACAAATGAAGCTGGGAAGGCACTATTTAGTGGCAGATGAACCAAAATCTTACGGTGGAAACGATTTCGGACCATCGCCTTATGAGCTCGTTTCGGCAGGCCTTTCAGCCTGCACGGTCATGACCATTCAGATGTATGTGAAGCGAAAGCAATGGGATTTAACAAATGTTGAAGTTCATACAAGCTATGGAAAAACTCACGCCCAAGATTGTGAACGATGTGATGATTCTGAACAAAAGATCGATACTTTTGAACGAAAAATCAAACTAGAAGGAGATCTAGACGACAAGCAAATTAAAAGGATCTTACAAATTGCGAATAAATGCCCTGTACACCGAACACTCCACAGTGAAACTCAAATTTTAACTACACTACTATAAAATGAAATCATAAAAACCATTATTTATATGATCTTAAAATATAAGAATTCACAGTTCAAAATTGACAAATCCATTTTGTTTACATCAAATTGAAAACGGAACATCACCGATCCTAAATTATTACTTAAGAAGATGTAATTTTCTATTTTGATTTCGGAAAATATCCTTAACTTTCACTTCTAACTTTTAACAACACTATAATGAAAAAGATCTATTTAATAATGATGATAGGATCCATGCTCTTAACTGTAGCTTGTAAAAAAGATACAAAATCAAATGATGGATCATCAGATGCTGATGCTAATACTGAAGTAAAAGAAACTATAATTGATAATCCAACGACCTCGGAAGATGCTAAGGTATTGGTCCAGCTAGAACCAAAGAGTAATAGCAATGTTTCAGGAAATGTAGTTTTTAAACAAGAGAACGGTATAGTTACTATGACGGCTGTAATGAGCGGATTAAAAGAAGGCATGCACGCCATTCATTTACATGAGAAATCTGATTGCTCGTCGGCTGATGGCACTTCAACAGGTGGCCATTGGAATCCTACTGCACAACCACATGGGAAATGGGGAGATGCAGCTGGATATCATAAAGGTGACATAGGTAATTTTACAGCGGATGCTAATGGAAATGGTATCATCACGCATGTCACTAAGGAATGGTGCATTGGATGTGGTGATCCTCAAAAAGATATTATGGGAAAAGCCGTTATTATTCATGAAGGTATTGATGATTTCAAAACCCAGCCCACTGGCGATGCAGGTGGTCGTGTAAGTTGCGGAGCCGTCATACAATAAGAACATATATAAAAATTAAAAACCGCAAGAATGCGGTTTTTTCATCCGAAACAAATTAATGACATTAGACACCCTCATTGTTCAATTTCAGAACAAAAATGAAATTGCATTTGAACAACTTTATAATATGTATGCCAAAAGTATTCATGGCATTATTTATAGTATTGTTCGCGATGAAGAAATAGCCGAAGAACTGGTTACAGATGTATTTATGAAAGCATGGTCTAATGCTGAAAGTTATTCTAAAGAAAAAGGACGTTTTTTTACCTGGCTGCTCAACATTGCCAGAAATACTGCAATTGATAAATTACGTTCAAAATCATTTAAAAACAAAAAACAAAACCTTCAAGCCGATTTTTTCGTAGATATACTTGAAAGCCGTTCGAACTTGAATCGGGAAACCGATTCGATTGGTTTGAGTGGATTTGTTAAACACCTTGCAAAAAAATGTAGAGATCTTATTGAACTCTTATATTTTAAAGGGTTTACTCAAAAAGAAGCATCGGAATCATTGGATATTCCAATTGGTACGATAAAAACAAGAAATAGAAATTGTATCATCGAGTTAAGAAATATACTTGATGTCTGATATGAATATAAAAGAATACATAGCATCTGGAATACTGGAACTATACGTTGCTGGCACCTTGACTCCTGAACAAAATAAGGAAGTCTATACGGCTATGAAGGCACATCCTGAAATCTTAACGGAAGTACTACAAATTGAAGCGGCGATTATGAAGTTGTCTGGTGAAGTATCTCCCTTATCTTCGAATATTGATTTTCAGAGCATAAGAAATGAATTACGAAACCCAGAGGATCTGGATGGTGCTTACAAATCAACTACGAATTGGATCAAATACTCCGGATGGGCTGCTGCCATAATTATGGCAGGTGGACTTATGTGGACCGTTTCTCAAATGAATGAGTTAAATGAAGAACTGAAAACCGTTGAGATAACGAAAGATATTCTCGAGCAACAAATAGAAAACGCCAATACAGATCTTGTAGAGGCCAATAAACTCATTTCAGTATTAAGAGATCGCAATATAATTAGTGTTCCATTAACGGGTCAAACAGTGTACCCTAGTGCTTTTGCAACAGTCTATTGGGATCAGAACAATGAATCTATTTATCTAGATGCACAGGGCCTACCAGAACCTCCTGAAGGTATGGTATATCAAGTATGGTCTTTAAAATTAAATCCGCTGTCACCTACAAGTTTAGGTGTGATAGACGATTTCACAGAAGATGAAAATAAAATCTTTAGTATTGCCAATGCGAATGCATCTGAAGCCTTCGGCATTACCTTAGAGCCAGAAGGTGGAAGTGAATCTCCTACTCTAGAACAACTCTATACTTTAGGTGTTGTAGAAACTGCACCTTAAGAAAATACCTTATAAAGAAAAAGCCCATTTAAGTTAATAAATGAGCTCCTTCCCCATCAACAAAAACTCCAATTAAATCCCAAAAAATTGTAACAATTGGCAGTTCAATGTTCTTATGATGAATCCTTTCCTGGATTCAAAAGTTATATACAATGCCAAGACTTATCTGTCCATCTGTGACATGCGAAAAGGTTATATAATCATGTGTTTGAGATAAGAATTCTTGAATGGGTTCAATTTCAATACTAGCCCAATTTAATTTAAAGATATTTTCAAGAGACAATAGAAAATCAAATGAGCCCTTGGTATACCAAAATCTAAGATCCAACCCGAAGAATTCCATGAAATCAATATTTTGATAATCCAATTCAGGTTCTTCCTCGAACCAAAATTCGATAGCCGATCTAAACGTTGTTACTTGATGATTTAGCAGGTCAATAGAAAAATCGGAGTCATTGGGCATCAATAGCTTAAAATTCTGATCTATTTTGCTGTCAATATTTTGCCCATTGCACGTCAAAAAACTTAAGAAAAGTAAGATGCTTATGGTTATAATGTTTTTCATGAGAATAGTCTTTTATAAGTTTATAGTTGCTGAATTTTTTGAGCCATCAATGGCCCCAATTCAAATCCGGATTCCACTAATTCTGGTTTCAATTTTTTAAGGTTATCCTGATCTCCTAAGGCCTTATAAATTTCAGCAATGTGATACAAAGCAATGGGTTCAAAGGTTTTGTTTAACACATGTTTTTCGGCTACAGCTAAAGCTTTTTTAAACTCTTTTTTCTGAAAATAGGTCCACGCTAACAGGTCATATGAAAGTGGCGTAGGTCTTTGATCTATTTCCAATTGTGCTAATTGTAAAGATTTTGAATAATCCTGATATTCTTCGGCAAATAAATTAGCTAGATGCGCATTGTACATAACGCCATAGCTTTCATTTTGGATGGTTTGCAAAAACTGATTTATATTTTCATACTTCAATTTTAAATCATTTGAATACTCCGCAATTTCTGCACGCAATAAATAATAATCGGGTGCTTCATATCGCCTAGTCGTACTGTCTAAAATACGAAGCGCTTCATCTGGGTTTTTCTCATAGGAGTAAACTATCCAGGCGATTCCCTTTTTTGCATAGCTATTTGATGGATTTAGTTGTAACGCCTTTAAATAATGCTCATAGGACTTTTTGATCTGACCATCATGACCGTAGTAATCGGCGATATTGGTATAGACCCATTGCAGTAACTGTTTATTATTAGAGGATTCGGCAATGGCCATGGCATTCTCTAAATAATCTATAGCAAAGTTGAGTTCACCATGATGATCACTCCATTTCGATTTCCGAATTAAAAAATCAAATTCTTTATAATTTTCAGTAGCGTTCAAATAGTATTTCGCCTTTTCAATATTACCTAATTCTAAATAGGTATCGAATAACATGAGCTGGGTAGCCCTTAACTTTTCGCCATTAATTTCTGCCTTTTTTAAGACTTCTAAGGCTTCGCTAAATCGATGTTGAGAAATATAATTTCGAGCAAGTGATCGTAAGTATCCAGCGTTATCATTGTTTGTAATTTCGTTGGCCTGAACCAAATATGTTTCGGCATCTTTTAAATACTCAATATTACCAGTAAGGTTAAATAATTGAGATTGAGACGCTGCTAATTTCATCATATAAGGAAATTGATCAGGATTCTTTTCCAGCTTTTTTTCCCAAAATTGATGATCGCCCCTCGCGATGAGCAACGCCTCATTCTCTTCTAATTCAAGGTAAATATTATAGTCTTTTTGATCTGTTATTTTATCGTTGGTCTCAGAGCAGCTTGCGAAGGATGCAATAAGAATGATAAATGCTAATTTGAATATTTTTGTTTTCATTTTTTAAGTTTTTGTTGTTTTTGTTGTTGTTTTTCATGGTATTAATTTCAGAGCATACTTCTGGTACACTCTGAAATTTTAATTCTATTAATGTGGTGCCGCCAAATATGGAAATTCTGGCAAAAACGCAACATCGTTGGCATCTACGTGATCATCTGAAAGTCCTGGATTTTCTGAAAAATCTTCACCTCCAAATATGAGTAGTAATTCTACTGTAATGACATCATCTGCTAAGGCACGACCTGTCAATACATTTACCCCATCAAAAAATGTAGTTGTTCCTACCGTAGAAACATTTAAAACATCTGTTGACAAGAAGCCTGAAAATGCTTCGGCAGTTAATCCTAATGCATTTGCATCTGTGTCATTGGCAAAAGCTGGACTCAAGCCTTGTAGATTAGCTTGAAACATCGCTTGAAATGCCGCATTTTGTTCAGAAGGGATTGTTGTGTTAAAGGCGTCTTTACTTCCCGAGGATACAAAAACGGTATTTATAGCAGGTCTTGCCATCTGATCCATTTGTAAATAAGTTCCAGCTACATTAGCGTTTCTGAAATCTTCGTCCAAATTTTCTTCTTTTGAACAGCTAAATAACACTGTTCCAATTAATACTATTCCTAAAATTAATTTTATAGTTTTCATAATGTATATTGTTAATTAGTTATTATTGTTTTAGCTTAGTTTCTACCCAAGTGTTTATAGAATCAGAATTTCCAAGTAATTCTTTTGGAACCTCTATTACTACAGAAAGAACATTCGTTCCTGCAAAGGTGTCAGTACCTGGGTTATTAAAACTCGTGGCTGGATCATTCGGATTTAATATTTTTCCAAATTGAGCAAAATCGAAGAAGAAAGGATCATCACGTGGTCCAGCAAAAACTGAAATTCCGTTTTGCGATTTTCCAATAATTGGCTCTTCACCATAAGGTGTTATTTTTACTGAAGTACCGTCTTTACTAAAATTTGGTGAAAGGGTACTTACTAATCCCGTTTGATTTGGAACTATTGGCCCGACGAAATACATTTTTTTATTTCTTTGAATAACCTGAATGACTAAATCTTCAATATTGTCACCGTTGTTATCAATATTGAATTCAATCATGACATTCTCGTCAAAGGCTGCGTCGGCTGTTGCTGAAGGACTTAATAATCCTTGAACATTTGCTACAAAAACCATGTTGTGGTTGTCCTTACCTTCAAAGGCATAAAAATCGGTAATGTCACTTGTACTTCCTTGTACTGCAGGAGCATCGATATGATCTGCAGAGAGGAGAATAATACCAGCTACAACGAGTGAGCTGATTCCTAATAAATGTTTAAAATTTTTCATAATTAGTATGTTATATTATTAAATTATTACTTGCACAAATAATTAGGCTGTAATGATAGTTTGGGAAACTATATTTAAAACAAGTAGGTTAGTTGAGGATTTAATTATGGACTTAAAAAATAAACATCAGGGCGCTTTCACGCCCTAATGCAATCATCTATTTTACCAAGGGGCAGCTAGGTACGGAAATGATGATAAGAATGGTTTGTCATTGGCATCTACATTGTCATTTGAAAGTCCAGGATTTTCAGTAAAATCCTCACCTCCAAAAATCAGAAGTAATTCAACCGTAATAACATCATCAGCTAAAGCGCGACCTGTTAAAACATTTGTACCATCAAAAAAGGTTGTGGTGCCGTCTAAGGATACATTTAGAACATCGGTGGCCAGTAAACCTGTAAAGGCTGCCGAATCTAATCCTAAGGCATTCATATCGCCTGGATTGGCATATGCTGGGCTTAAGGCTTCCAAGTTTGCTTGAAACATGGCTTGAAATGCGGCATTTTGATTAGATGGTACCGTTATATTAAAATCGTCTTTACTACTTGAGGAAACGAATACTGTATTCACCGCTGGGCGTCCCATTTGGTCTTGTTGTGCAAAGGTTCCTGTAAAATTAGGGCCTGTTGGTCCTGTTGGCATATCATCGTCATTCGAGCAATTGAATAACATCCCTGTGATCAATACAACTGCTAATATATTTTTTATAGTTTTCATAATTTTTGTCGTTTTAAAAGTTTTTATTGTTTACGTTTTGATTCTACCCAGGTGTTTATAGTTCCTGAATTTCCAATCATTGATTTTGGTACCTCAACGATGATTGACATTACATTTGTTCCAGCAAATGTGTCTGATCCCGGATTATTGAAACTTGTAGCTGTTCCTCCAATAATGGCGCTGTACTGTGCAAAATCGAAGAAAAAAGGATCATCCCTTGGTCCGGCGAAATAACTTAATCCCGCATTTGTTCCAACGATAGCATTACCACCATAAGAGGTGATATCTACAGAACCTTGCATGGTATTGTCTGCAAGAATAGTACTGTTCAACCCTGTAGAATTTGGTGCTACTGGTCCGAAGAAATACATCACACCATCTCTTGGAATGGCTTGAATGACTAGATCTTCAACATTATCACCAGTATTATCTATGTTGAATTCGATCAATACATTTTCATCAAATTCAGCTGAACTGGTTGATGAAGGGCTTAATAAGCCTTGAACATTGGCGGCAAAAACAATAGAGTTGTTACCTTCACCTTGGAAGGCATAAAAATCAGTGATATCACTTGTACCACCTTGAACTGCTGGAGCATCGATGTGATCTGCAGCGATAAGAATTAAACCGGCAATTAATAAAGAGCCGATTCCTAATAGTTTTTTGTAATTTTTCATAATAAATGAAGTTTTGTTTAAATAATTTTTTGTTTCGCCAATACCTACGGAAAAATCGTAAAGGCGGTTTTGTTAAAGTTTTGTTAATGCAATTTTTGATGATTACTTTTAAGACTTTGTTTCAAGATTTATGAACCCATCTACAGCCGGTTGGATTAAAAAATTATTAAGCTTTAAGGAGCTGGATCAGTCGGCCATACAGGTACCATTGTCGCAGTTTTATTTTGCCCTAAGGTCCTGTGGTTTTATTTATGGAAGTAACCTAATGTTAGTGAATAGCCTGCTAAAGGATGATGATCTCACCGATGAAGAACGTTGTAAGATCAATCTAATTCTTGCCTTTCTGGTAGCGCATCATGAAAATAGATCTGTCGATGATTTTGCGTCCTCATTATTAGGTTTTTATAAAGCCATTAATGAGTATAAAATATCACTGTTCGATGATATATTGGGTGAAAAAGATGCCAATAAGGCATTGGAAAAGGTCATTCATAAACGCATTCAAATAGATGACAATATAATATCAAAGAGTTTTAATTACTTCATTACAAATGCCTTATTATTTTTAGATGTATTGGCTTATAAAGATTATTTGAAACACAATTCGATTTCCAAAGAAAATTTGCGGAATTATGAAGCCAAGATCGAAACCATTGTGGTAAAAACTTTAAGTTCGAAGCAACAAAAATCTGAATACGACCAAAGTCTTTTGAAGCTTTTCGAATCTTCGATGCGTTTTCAAGATCATCAACCACTTAGCTATCAGGACGCCATTGGTAGGGTTAAAAACGAAGAAGAAGCCCAATATTTATTGGATATAGCTTGTATGTCAACCTGGGGTGATCGTGACATTGATGATAACGAACGTTATTTTTTAAGCACATTAGGAAAAGATCTTAACCTGAAATCTAAAGGCGTAGATGAATCTATAGCGGCTGTCAATGCCTTTTTCTCAAAACACAAAAAAGATATTGCCTTGTTAAGTTCGAAGAATGTGGTTAAAAGCTTCTATGACAATTCAAGTTTAATGGTTTCTAAATTAATTTCAAGAAATAAAAAACGACTCCACAAGGAAATTCGAGAAAGTAAGGATGTTGTTCGTTTACTTTCGCAGTCGACAGTTAGAGATTTGACTGCTGAAGAACAAAAACAATTACAATCGCAGTTGCTTGACATTTTTAAGACCATTCCTAGTTTGGCTATTTTTATGCTTCCTGGCGGCATGTTACTCTTACCTCTTGTGGTAAAATTCATTCCAAAATTATTACCGTCTGCATTTGATGATAATCGCATTGAAGATGATTGATTTCGCAATTGAATTCCTTATTTTTGTCCTATGGGTTTAACAAATAATGACATCTTTAAAAAACTTCGTGTTGCACATAAATTGCGTGATGATGATATAATAAAAATTTGCGCTTTAAAAGATTTTAGAGTTTCTAAAAGCGAATTGAATGCGCTGTTTAGGAATGAGAACCATCCAAAGTATATGGAATGTGGTGATCAATTTCTTAGAAATTTTCTTGATGGCCTGATCATTCATCTTCGTGGCCCAATGCCTGAAAAGAAAAAGTAACTAGGACAGCCAGTCTTTAAAAGCTTTTACCCTTTCTCTGGCAACAACTACCTCTTGCTCATTATAGGTATTCAACTTTATTTGAAGCCTTGAATTGGTATAGCTTACCATATCCTTTATGGCATTAATATTAACATAAAATTTTCGATTAATTCTAAAGAACATGCTAGGTTCTAATTCGGTTTCAAGTTGTTCTAACGAACTGTCCAATAAATAATTTCTTCCTTCATTTGTAAATAAATAGGTTCCTTTATTCTCACTATAAAAACACTCGATATCATCGCAATTAACCAGCTTTAAATGCTGACCAACCTTAATCGAGAATCGTTTTTTATAAGGGCGTTCTAAAGGATTAACCAGCAATTTCTTAATGTCATCAAAATCCAATGTTACCGCTTGTTGTTGCGATGCTCGATTTCTGTATTTCTCTACAGCTTTTGCCAAGTCATCATCATCAATGGGTTTTAAGAGATAATCTATACTATTTAACTTGAATGCTTGAAGTGCATATTCATCATAAGCAGTTGTAAAAATTACTGCCGATTTTATATCAATTTTTTCAAAGATCTCAAATGAGAGTCCATCACTAAGCTGAATATCAAGAAATATTAGATCGGGATGCTCATTTGTTTCAAACCAAGCCAAGGCTTCCTGCACAGAATGTAACATAACCTCTGTGGACATATTTAATTCTGCCAACATTCTTTGCAAGCGTCTTGCTGATGGTTTTTCATCTTCAATAATTAGTACATTCATTTTTTAATATTTAATTTTTTTGCCTGTTTATTTATAACTCTAGCGCCCACTCCAACAGTGATGAGTGTTGCGAGTAACACCATCCACCAAAATTGTCCTTTTGTACTTACAAAACGTGTTCCCAATTCAGACCAAAACGCCGCATAAAGACCTACAACAGACCAACTCATAAAATAAAAATGAGGGGTAAACCAATTTTTAGTCCTTCTAAGAGCTGGTACAATGCCGGCAATTACAGTAAGTAAGCTTACGATTGCAAAGAAGTGAAATAAACTAAATCCACCAAAACTGATGATAAAGAAGGAACTAATATTTAAAAAAAGCATCATAAACACATAGCAATATCCAATACGTTTATGAAATGTTGTGCCTTTGGGGTTTAATAGCACTATAGATCCGAATAAGATGGCTAGTACTGCAGCGATAGTATGCAATAATCCAATGGTACTATGAATGATCTCGTTCAGCATAATTCTATTCGAATCGTCTGATTTCTTCGCTATCCTTATTCATATATTCTTTGATCTTGCGTTCTTCCCAAGCTTTTGAGAAAAAGATACGTGGGCCAAAAACTCCAAAGAAGTGAAACGCTAAGCCAATGCCCCAAAATAAAGCAGTTGCAAATGTTCCAATACTCCAAAATGATTCACCTTTATCTAAATTGGAACCTATTATGATGATCAAAAATAAGTTAACAATGATATAAATCGCGAGATGCCAATAAAATCCGACGATCTCATCTAGTTTCTTTTTAGCTCTTAAATAAGCTTCTTCCTTTTCAAAATCTCTTTGAATGTTCTCTTCGTATGGTTCTATTTCATATTTTTCCATGATCTTATTTGTTATTTCCAATCTTGCGACTGTTCTTCGTTCATAAATTCTTTAATTTTTTCTTCTTCCCAGTTCTTTCCCAGTATAAGTGGCAATCCAAATACGGAAAAAGCATGTAATCCAAGGCCAATTCCCCAGAGACCCCAAACAATAAAGGTGCCGGCATCAAATAGTGCTTGTTCAAAGGATTCTCCATTATTTAGATTTCTGTTAATCTTTAATGACGTGATCACGATATTCACAACCACATAAATAATAACATGAATGTAGAATCCTCGGAGTCTATCTACTTGTGTCTTCGCCTTTAAATATTTATCTTCTATTTTTGTGTTTCTCATAACATTACATTTTTAATTCCAACGATTTTTTTCTTTATCCTCTTTCATAAATTCTTGAATCTTCTTTTGTTCCCAACTTCTGCCAAAAAACCCATCGTTAACAAAGAGCTTATAGGCGTGAATTGACAGGCCTAATCCCCATCCAAATAATGGAAACCAAAACCATTGAAAATGCCATGAGGTATACCAGTTTATAAATATTAGAAAAGGGATAACCACACAATAAGATGCGAGGCTATAGTAAAACTCTTTGAGTTCTTGAACATGTTTTCTCGCTCTGATATAGTTATCATTGATGCGATCGTTTGATTGTGTTCTCATAATTGATACTTGTTTTGTGAGCATAGGAATTGCCACTGCGAATTTCTTTGCTTCTTGATTGATATTTAATTTTCTTTCGGTAAGCAATTGGTAACGTTCTTTTATGTTACTCAGGCCTACACCACTACTCTTTTTTACAATTTGTTTTGGTTGCAAATTATTCTCGACGATGAGATTGCCATGGCTCTCGTATATTTTAATATGCAAAGGGTTAGCCGTATTTACCATATTGTGTTTCACCGCATTCTCTAAAAGCAATTGAAGCGAAAGCGGGACTACTTTGCTTTCTGGATCTGAAGCCCGTTCGGGGATATCAAAAATAATACTGTCTTCAAATCGCATTTTTAGTAAAGACATATAGGTCTTAGCAAAATCGAGCTCCTCATCTACAGTTACGAGATCCTTGTTCTTTTGCTCCAGTACATAGCGATAAACCTTTGATAAAGCTGTGGTAAACTTTTGAGCGCTTTTAGGATTCTCATCAATAAGACTGGTAAGGACATTTAAGCTATTAAATAAAAAATGAGGATCAAGTTGATTTTTTAAGGCATCAAATTTTGCGCTCGCTGTTCCGGCAATCACCTTTTGCTCCTTTATCTTTTTTTGCTGATAATGGTTATAGAAATAGATAGCATGAAAGACCACCATAATTATCAATGTTATCCATAAGCCAAATTGATACCTATCAAAACTTATGTTCGCCATAAATTCTTCAAAAGAATCCTTTTTAAAAAGCATTGCAGTTAATGCATCAAGAAAGATCAAGCCAATTAATGTGATTATTACTGAACCGGAAAGACCAATAACAATACGCTTTATTCCTAAGTAATTTGTCCATTTTATTTTTTCCAAATAATTAAAAAAATACATGTTACTATAAGCAAGTACAAAGGTGTATAATTGATAAAAGGCAAAATCAATAAGAAAATCATTAACGCTCTTAAAATCGAAGCCGCCAGAGATAATATTTCCGATAATAAATATTAAGATTCCGATTAAAGCGGTAACAATAAGGTTTTTAACTGTTCTATTCATGACAATGCATTTTTACTACATGTGCAACTAGATAAAAGCTGCTCTGTGCGTTCTTTGCTCTATTTTGGGTTAAATTCACTTTCAGGTTTAAAGTTAGCAAAAAGACCAAGAGCTTGTTCAAATACTTGCAAAATGGAAATGATGAGTGCTATTTTTTGCATAACGGTTTGTTTTTTGATTACAGAACAAATATCTATCAGAACCACCTGAGATTAAAATTGGATTTACCGAATTGTTATTTAAATAGGATGATCTGTTAAATTCAAGAAATAATGAGAAAAATCTTAACTTGTCATAAAACAAATGCATTTATGATAAGAGCTGTAATCTTAATTTTACTCACTATGATGCTCATTTCATGTAAACATGAAGAAAGCCAAATACCTTTAGACGACGATTATAAAACAGAAATTGAAACTTACAAAGGTGAGCTTCTCGAGAATAGAAAAAATTATTTACAGCTAAGGGGACTTTTTCCATTAAAAATTGGTGAAAACACCTTTGGAAGATCAGCAACCAACACTATGGTTTTAGATATTGAGGAGCTTCCTGAGATCATCGGAACATTTTCGCTATCAAATAATTCAATACAATTTAATGCAGCTGATTCTGCTGATGTATTCACTAAGGATGAATTACCATTGAAAAGTAATTCCATGATGTTGGATAGCATCTCAGAAGCGCCAAGGCTTTATTTTAATCGCATTAACTGGCAGGTCATATTAAGATCAGGACGCTATTATTTACGTGTATGGGACACCGAAAACCCCATGATAGCAGCTTTTAAGGGATTTGAATCTTATGATTTGAATCCAAACTTTATTATAACTGGGGCATTTAAATATTTTGAAGAAGAAAAAACCGAAGAAGTTCATTCGCAATTAGGTGTAAATGCCAGCACAAAATTTATAGGACAAGTGACCTTTAATTACGATGGGGAAACGCATCAACTTGATGTTGGAAACAGCGGATTCACAATGGTTAGAGATCTTACAACTGGTGATGAAACCTATGGTGGTGGACGTTACATTTACTTAGATCTTCCAGAAACCGATGGTGAGGTTCACATCGATTTTAATAAGCTTTATAATCCGCCTTGCTCATTTTCAAAATTTACAACTTGTCTTTATCCACCTCAGCAGAATAATCTTCCATTTAAACTTGAAGCCGGAGAAAAAATTGCCATTAAAGAATAATATACCATGAGTGATCAAAAACCCCAAATGTTGATTTCCTATATGCTTTTAAGAAAGTTAATTGGTTGCTTGGGCATTTTGCTTCCAATAATTTTAGTTTTTGGTGCTTTTGCTTCAAATTGCCAAACCATTCAAGGTTCAATTAGCGATTATTATCATACCGAAATGCGTAATATCTTTGTAGGGATCCTTTGCGCAGTTGCCTTATTCATGTTTACTTATAAAGGATATGATAAACGCGATGCTATTGCTGGGAACTTGGCTTGTTTTTTTGCACTGGGTGTTGCTTTTTTTCCAACGAGTGTCGATGCCAGCTCATTATGTACTACAGATTGTGCGGAAAATTGTATCACTTATGGGGAATGGATAAAAATAGTGCATTTCACTTCAGCTGCCTTATTCTTTAGTGTTTTGATCTACTTTTCTTTGTTTTTATTTAGGGAACCTCGAAAACGCAGTGTAGCACTTCCTGAAGCCAAAAGAAAACGAAATTTTGTTTTTAAGGTGTGTGGTTATGTAATGGTTTTTTGCGTTTTCGCCATTGCCTTATATCATTTCGTTTTAATAGATAACTTTCCGGAACTTGCTCAGCTTAATCTTGTGTTTTGGTTTGAAGTCATTGCCCTGTGGGCTTTTGGGATCTCATGGTTGACCAAAGGTCAATTTGTGCTAAAGGATAACTAATTCTTCTATTGTTCTATTCTAAAGTTAATTGGAATGCTGTATGGCACTCTCACTGCTCTCCCACGTTGTTTTCCTGGGATCATTTTTGGCAACAAGCCAATAATACGAGCAGCCTCCTTTTCTAATAATTTATCCGGTCCACGTGTTTGAATTCCTGAAACAACTCCATCCTTGTTTATTTCGAAAAGCACGAAAACCTTTCCGTGAATTCCTAACTCCATAGCCGTTTCAGGATAGTTAAAGTTTTTTAACAGATGTTCTTGCATTTTTTGTTGAAAACAGGCTTTAAGATCTGCATTCGAATTACCTGTGCAACCAGGGAAAATAGGAACCTTTTCTACCACGGCAAATGAAACGGCAACGTCTTCTTCAATTTCTTCGATCTCAACATCTTCTACCTCAATAACATCTTCAATGGCTTCTTCTTGGCTCATTTCGGTACTTTCAATCACTGTTTCTTCAATTTCTTGAACGTCTTCAACTATGGTAATGACCTCAGGTGTCGCTTGAGGAGGAGGAGGTGGCGGGGTTTGAATTTGTTCAGTAATGGGAATATCATCTTCAAATTCCTGTTCTAGCATTAGAATATCTTGCCCTATATCAGTTTTTTCATAGGTCTTATACTCCAAAGCACTATATGTAAAAAAAAGCATGATATTTAATCCAATTGCAAAATACAAACTGCTATTGGACCCAATTTCCAGCTTTGGATTTTTCTTTAACTCCATGACATTGAATTTTAATACTATGAAATTAATTATTATCTCATTCAATAATTATGATATTTGTCATGTGAAAATTACCACAATAAATTTCACATCTTGCTGACATCGCCTAAGCTCTTGCATATAAAAAACAGGCAATAAAATTATCAGCCTTTTCGAAGCCTTAGAACACTAGCTTAATTTTATTTTTTAAAAGGTCTAATTATTAGTCGAGCTGCTTTATCAAAATTTATATAATTGTAGGTCCAATTAAAAAATACAATAACCCGATTTCTAAATCCAACTAAGGCCATTAAATGAATGAACATCCATACAAACCATGCAAAAAAACCTGAAAATTTAAAATGCTTCATATCAACAACAGCTTTATTTCTTCCAATGGTGGCCATCGACCCTTTATCTTTATAAACAAACGGCTTCATGGCCTTGCCCTTTAAGCTTCTCAAAAGGTTCTTTCCAAGAAGTTTTCCTTGTTGTATGGCAGGTTGTGCAACTTGAGGATGACCTTCAGGAAAATTAGTTGTTCTCATTAAAGCGATATCGCCTAATGCATAAATATTAGAATAGCCATCTACCTGGTTAAATTGATTCACTTCATAGCGTTGTCCTCTTGAGGAAAACACTTTTGCATCTAGGCCATGAACCGGATTTCCTGTAACCCCTGCGGCCCAGATCAAGGTTTCCGAATTTATAATAAGGTCAGAATTTGTTTCAACTTTAAGTCCATCATAATTTTTAACTTGTACTGACAGATGAATTTGAACGCCTAATTCTATTAAAAACTGTTTGGCTTTATGGGAAGCATTTTCACTCATATTTGCCAGTAATCTCGAACTTCCCTCAATGAGATGAATAGACATATCTGAAGCATCTAGATCAGGATAATCGCGCGGTACAATGTGGTTTTTTAGTTCTGCGATCGCGCCAGCAAGTTCAACCCCTGTTGGTCCGCCACCTACAATTACAAAATCTAAGAAGGATTGACGTTCGGTTTTTGATTCTGCAATTGTAGCCGCTTCTAAATTTTGAAGAATTAAACTTCTTATATCAAGTGCTTGCGGTACTTTTTTCATTGGCATACTATGCACCTCAATTGATTTATTACCAAAAAAATTAGTTTTGGTTCCTGTAGCAATAACCAGATGATCATATGTCAACGGTCCTATGGAGGTGACAATTTTATTTTCTTCCGAAATAATTCGTTCAACCTCAGCCATTCTAAAAAATGAATGCTTATGATTCTTTATGATCTTTCTTAGTGGATAGGCAATAGAATCGGGCTCTAAGCCTGCTGATGATACCTGATAAAGTAAGGGTTGAAATGTATGATAATTGTGTTGGTCAAGTAAAACTATTTGAAACGGTTTATTTGCCAAGGTTTTTGCTAAATTTACGCCAGCAAAACCGCCGCCAACAATTATGATTCTTGGATATTTGGAGTTGGGTATGTTCATATAATCGAACTCAATAAGGTCTCAAACAAAGATAAGGATTTGTCATTCGAATGCCTATTTATAACATTGTATAAATAGTCGTGTAACATTTTAAATTATTAAGCTACTAATATATTTAACTAACCAATTAGATTGAATAAAGAACTAGAACATAGTTTTGTCGAGTTACTGGAAAAACACCAGAATATTGTGCATAAGGTCTGTAGATTATATACCAATAATCAAGATGCTCACAATGATCTGTTTCAGGAGATCACTATTCAATTGTGGAAAGCCTATCCAAAATTTCGTGGTGATGCCAAGTTCAGTACCTGGATGTATCGCGTTGGATTAAATACGGCTATAACCTTATATAGGAAAAATAAGCGTCGTATCAACACTCAAGATTTTGAAGGTGTTCAGTTTAAAATAAAGGCAGAGACCTATGATGATACCGAAGAACAACAATTGAAATTATTGTACAGTGCGGTACATCAGTTAAATGATATTGAAAAGGCACTTGTTTTCCTTTATTTGGAAGATAAAAATTATAAAGAAATTAGTGAAACAATGGGAATTAGTGAAGTGAATGCGAGAGTGAAAATGAATCGTATAAAAACCAAACTTAGAACTATTTTAAATCCCTAAGCCGCATGGATGAATTAGAAAGATTGAAAAAGGATTGGAAAAATCAGGAGGATACTTATCCTAAACTGAGCTATAATGAGATCTATAAAATGATCTTAAAAAAGTCTTCCTCAATCGTAAAATGGATCTTCATCATTAGTTTACTGGAATTTGCATTTTGGGCAGTGATATCTTTCGCATTTAAGGATGCCGATTCTATAGTAAGATTTAAGGAATATCATGCAGAGAATATTATGATCCCAATGACCATACTTGGATACCTTATTTTGATCTATTTCTTTTATCGATTTTACACGAATTATAAAACCATTTCTGCCACTGATAGTGCCAAAAAACTCATGGAAAACATTCTTAAAACCCGAAGAACGGTGAAGCAATATGTAGGTTTTAACCTGATATATTTATTCATCAGTACCTTTGTTGCTCTCGGTATTTTATTTGATCGGGATGAAAATTTTTCTGAGATAATCGATAAGGCATCCGCAAATGGAGAATTATTTAAACTCTATGCAACGACCATATTAGTTACATTATTCGCATTGGCAATTGCAATAGGCTTAATTTTAGGGTTCTATTATCTTATTTATGGAATTTTATTAAAACGTTTGAACAGTAATTATAGCGAACTTAAAAAATTGGAGAACTAATGAATGTTTCGAAAAATGACCTTTTTATTATTGGGATCGCTCTCATTCTTGGAACGAAGCTCCTGAACTTTCATAATGTATTTATCGTTATCGGGATCCTGTTGGTCTATAATGCCTTAAATAAAATTAACAAATCTGAAACAGAAGATTCGGAAAACTTCCATAATCGATAATTACCATTGACGTTTTTTATTCAATTCTTCCTGAGCAATAAGTTCATCTTGAGGAATAACCTTTAAAAAAGATGGATGTTGCTCAATAGCAAATTCAATCTTTTCAACAATATCTTGAATAGTTTCATTTTCATAGTCAATTTCCAAAGGTTTTTTTATCTCTATGGTCTGAAGGATATTTTTCTTTTTGACACGAATGCCTTTTTTGTCGAATGAACGTCTAAATCCATCAATAACTATTGGTACCACAATAGGTTTATATTGCTTTATGATATGTGCTGTTCCTTTTCGAATAGGTTTAAACGGCGTTGTTGTGCCTTGAGGAAATGTGATCACCCAACCATCATCCAGTGCTTTTCGAATATTAGAAATATCACTCATTTTTACTTGTCGGTTCACATCTTTTCCTTCAGCTCGCCAGGTGCGTTCAATACTGATTGATCCCGCATATGCCAATATTTTAGGCAATAATCCAGCCTTCATGGTTTCCTTCGCAGCAACAAAATAAATATTCAATTTAGGCCGCCACAGATACCCCACATTTTTTATAGAATCGTTTCTTCCGCTCAAACTAGCATTAAAAACATGAAACATGGCAACTACATCGGCGAAATATGTTTGATGATTAGAAATGAATAATACGTTCGTATCAGGAAGGTCTTTAATAATCTCAGAGCCATCAATTTGAAGTTCATTAAAGCCTCTAAATCTTCTATGAGTAAGTGCTCCCAAAATTCTGATGAGCCACTTCTTTAAGAACAAATAATGACCGAAAGGATTTTGTTTAAATAACCCCATTTGTAATGTTTAGCAAGTTGGTTAGGATTAACAAATGTAAAAAAACAAACACATTAGAGAGATAGTTTTAACAAGTCTTTTATTTCGCTTAACATCATAGCAGTCGCACCCCAGACCACATGACCGTTTAAAAGATAGGCTGGAACCTCAACTTCGACTTTATAGGTTGTAGGCACGTATTGGGTAGTAACTATTTCATCATCAAGCAAATGCTCTAAGAGAACCTCAACTATATCTTCTACTTCATCGTCTTGTTTTATGAAATTTGGTGTTCCCCGACTTATCCCGATAAAGGGTTGTACATAAAAGTTACTTACTGGAATATAGACTTGTGTTAATTCTTTGATTACCTCAATTTGTGAGTTATGAACTCCAACTTCTTCATAGGTTTCACGAATAGCAGCTGTCTCTAAATCCGGATCTTCGGGTTCTATTTTCCCTCCTGGAAATCCAATTTGCGCCGAATGTACACCTTTATAGGTCTTTCTCAAGATCAAAGCGATTCTAGTTTTTAATTGCTCATCTGGGTAAAATAAGGCCATGACACCAGCTCGTTTGGCATAGATCATCTGCTCCTTATGCCGTTTAACCAGTTCTAATCGGAATGGAGGAGACATTTTAAACTGAGAAGTTTCGGCAGGAAGAGGTATATTTTTTATTTTTGGTATCGATTCTAAAAAATATTCAAAATTCATATATGAGAGCCGTGCTTTATTGTTTGCTTCTATTTTTGTTCAACTGTGAAGATAAAAAAACTCCTCAACAATCATTCGAGACCAAGGTACAAACTTCGGCTATTAAGGATTCAATTCAGCAACCAATACCAATTGAGAAGACTTCTCCCAATTTCCCGGTATTAACCGAAGCTAATGCTATGGATTTCTTTTTAGAATATCAAAAGGAACATCTTGAAAATAAGGTGCGATTAACGACTTCTTTTGGGGAGATAGACATATTACTGTATCCAAAAACCAAATTTCATCGCGCTAATTTTATTTACTTGACCAAGCGTGGCTATTTTGATAATACACAATTCTATCGTGTGATCAATAATTTTATGATCCAAGCAGGAAATACTGATGACCGAAAGGTAAAACGCAAACGACGTATTATTGGTAAATATTTATTGCCTAAAGATACCAAACGCGGCTATACCCATTCGCGAGGCACGGTTTCAATGCCCAGCAGCGATATTGAAAATCCGCACAAATTGGCTTCGCCCTATGAGTTTTTCATCATTCAAAATCCGAAAGGTGAAGCAAGATTAGATGGTGATTATACAATTTTTGGAAAAGTTATCAATGGAATGGATGTGGTTGATAAAATCGCTTCGGTTGAAACCGATAAAGCAGGGTGGCCATTAAAAAATATCTACATTCTTAAAGCCGAAATTATTGACTAAAAATATGGTAGTCATTATCAATTTCATCCATGAATTTTTAATACCTTGTAGGCCCCCTAAAAATGAAATTCATTCACATAAAAACAACTAATTATGATCAAAACGCTAAAATTAAAAACATTTTACATTTATGGGTTGGCTGTGTTATTCACATTTACTAATTGTAAAAAAGATGCCGAAACTGGTGACAACAAAGATATTGCTATGACCGATAATATATTATTACAAGAATGGACAGGTCCTTATGGAGGCGTTCCTGCTTTTGACAAGATGAAAGTTGAAGATGTAAAAGCTGCTGTTGAAAAAGGTATGGCACTGAGCCTTGAGGAAATTGACATCATTGCAAATAATTCGGAGGATCCTACTTTTGAAAATACAATTGAAGAAATGGAACGGTCTGGTGAAGACCTCAACCGTGTGTTTTCATATTATGGTATCCTAAGTTCGAATATGTCGTCTCCTGAATTCCGTGAGATCCAAACAGAATTGGCACCAAAATTATCTGAATACTCTTCAAAGATCAATCAAAATGAAAAATTGTTTAATCGCGTTAAGGCCGTTTACGAAGCTTCTCAAAAAACACCATTAGAAGCCGATCAACAACGCGTTGTAGATCTCACCTATAAAGGTTTCGCCATGAATGGTGCAGAACTTGATGAAGCAAAGAAAAAACGTTATGCTGAGATCAATAAAGAATTGTCTTCATTATATACAAAATTCTCAAACAATGTTTTGCATGATGAAGAAAATTACATCACTTATTTGACCGAGGACCAACTTGGTGGCCTATCTGAAGGTTTTATTAAATCGGCTGCGAAAATAGCAAGTGATAATGGACAAGATGGCAAGTATGCCATTACCAATACAAGATCGTCTATGGATCCATTCTTAACCTATTCTACAGAACGGGAATTGAGAAAGCAAGTATGGACCAATTATTATTCAAGAGGTGATAATGGCGACGAATACGATAACAATGAGATCATCGCCACAATTTTAAAATTACGACGTGAGCGAGTTGAACTTCTCGGTCATAAAAATTATGCGGAATGGCGTTTACAAGATCGAATGGCGAAAACACCTGAAAATGCCATGGAACTGATGGAAGCAGTATGGCCAGCAGCTATTGCGCGTGTTGCAGAAGAAGTTGCCGATATGCAAGCCGTTGCCGATGCTAATGGCGATAATATTACCATAGAACCTTGGGACTATCGCTATTATGCTGAAAAGGTACGCCAAGCAAAATATGATCTGGATTCTGATGAAGTTAAACAATATTTACAATTAGATAAACTCACCGAAGCCATGTTTTACGTTGCAGGGCGTTTGTTTAATTATGAATTTAAGGCCTTGCCTGATGGAAAAGTTCCAGTTTTTCATGAAGATGTCAAGGTTTGGGAAGTCACCGATAAAGATTCTGGTGATCTTATCGGACTTTGGTACTTAGATCCTTATGCACGTCCTGGGAAACGTTCTGGTGCTTGGGCAACGACCTATAGAAGCTATTCTTCATTTGATGGTGAAAAATCAGTGCTCGCTTCAAACAATTCAAACTTCGTAAAGCCTGCTCCCGGAGAAGCGGTCTTGGTTTCATGGGATGATGCCACAACTTTTTTCCATGAATTCGGACATGCATTACACTTCTTTTCAGCGAATGTGAGATATCCAACTCTTAATGGTGGTGTTAGAGATTACACCGAATTTCAATCGCAATTATTAGAGCGTTGGTTGTCAACTGATGAAGTGATCAATCAATTCTTAGTGCATCATGAAACGGGAGAACCTATTCCAGCTTCGTTGGTTGAAAAAATTAAAAAAGCATCAACCTTTAATCAAGGTTTTGGTACTACTGAATATTTAGCTTCGGCATTAATTGATATGAAAATCCATTTGGCTGATCCTGAAAATATAGACGTCGATAAATTTGAAAGAGAAACTCTTGCCGAACTCAAAATGCCGAAAGAATTACCTATGCGTCATAGAACGCCGCATTTCGGACATGTATTCTCTGGCGAAGGGTATGCTACAGCTTATTACGGCTATATGTGGGCAGATGTTTTAACTGCTGATGCCTCTGAAGCATTTCAAGAGGCTCCTGGAGGATTTTATGATGAAGCTGTCGCCGAAAAACTGGTGAACTATTTATTCGCACCAAGAAATTCAATGGATCCAGCTGAAGCTTATCGTTTATTTAGAGGTCGAGATGCCAAAATTGAGGCCTTGATGAGAGATCGCGGGTTTCCAATTCCAGAATAAAACAAATTATAATTAAAAAAAGCCACGTCGTTACGTGGCTTTTTTAATTTACAGATAGTACTTACATATTTTGTGTAAAGTAATTATAATCCTTTAAAATGGTGTCGATAAATTCAACATCGTTACTTTGGGCGACTTCTTTTATCTCAACAACCTCAATAATTTTGTTTCTTAGTTTTATAAGGGTCTTATAATCCTTTGTTTTACGAGCTATAGTGAATGTGTCTTTGATTATTCGAGCGTCATTATCGCTTAATCGAATGACATTAGGATATGTGGGCTTATAGTCGTCTTTTATATCTTCCAGAATCGTATGATTAATATTCACATTGTTTTTTAATGTTATAACAGAAGTTCCTGCTGTCATATCACCAAGGCGTTGATTTCTCGGACTAGTTACAATTGCGATCAATGCTACGATCCCACTCATGATATTAAGGTCAACGATCCTAAAAAACCATCGAATAACAAAATCAGCTAAGGATGCTTGATAACCGTCTATTTTTACCACTTTTATTTTTAAAATACGCTTGCCAATGGTTTGACCATCAAGCAAGGTCTCAAAGATAAGTGTGTAAAAAATAACCGGAAGATAAAAAAGTAAAATGATCGCAATAATGCTCCAGTCATCTAGGTTTTCAAACCACTCTTCCATCCCAATGACATTAAACATAATTTGAAAAATCACGACCCCGTAAGCAATCTTAATTAACCAGTCTATAACATAGGCCAGAATGCGTTCACCAACGCTGGCAGCAATAAAATTTATGTTTACATTTTGAGTTGTGTTTATTTGTAACTCTACCATTAAATGCGTTATTTTGAATGTCTATGAGAGAAGTTGCATTTATTAAGCAAAACAAAGAAAAATGGTTAGATTTTGAAAAAGCAATTTTTGGAAAAACCCTAAAAAAACCCGACGAATTAGCCTCGCTTTATGTGCATTTAATAAATGACCTTTCTTACGCTCAAACTTACTATCCCAAAAGTAAAACAATTCTTTATTTAAACAACCTAGCAGCAAAGGCTTTTCAAAAAATTTATAAAACCAAACGCGAAGATACTAACCGTTTTGTTCATTTTTGGAAGATTGAAGTCCCGATGATCGTTTACCAATATCGTCGCTATGTACTTTATGCCTTCCTACTTTTTGGAACTTTTATTGCCATTGGTGCGTTGTCTGCTGCAAATGATGATGCATTTGTACGGCTTATTCTTGGTGATCACTATGTGAATATGACCTTAGAGAATATTGACAAGGGCGATCCGGTTGCCGTTTATAAAAGTGGTAGTAATTGGGGCGGATTTATTGCCATAACCCTAAATAATCTTTACGTTGGGATTCTCTCCTTTATCTATGGGGTTTTTGGTGGCTTCGGAACGGGTTATGTGTTACTAAGAAATGGGATCATGATTGGAGCATTTCAATATTTTTTTTATCAGCAGGACGTATTTTGGGAAAGTGTTAGGGGTATTTGGATCCATGGTTCAATGGAGATCTTTGCCATTGTTATTGAAGGTTCAGCAGGATTACTTCTGGGTGCAAGTATCTTATTTCCAAAAACCTATTCCAGGTTCAATTCATTTAAAATGGGGTTTCGTGATGGTGTTAAAATTTTAATTAGCACCTTCCCTTTTACATTTGCAGCTGGTTTTTTAGAAGGCTATGTCACCCGATATAGCAATGCCATGCCAAATTGGGCGTCGGTTGGTATCATATTGGTGACCTTGTCTATCATATCTTATTATTATTTGATCTACCCATTTGTACTTAATAAAAAATTAAAGAAGGAATATGCAGCTCTATCAATCTAGGAATTTCAGTGCCTTTTTTCAGGACACCTTTGCCTTTATCAAACATAATGGAAAGCACTTTTTCAAGCACTTTTTCATCATAAATGGTGGGTTTTTATTGGTGCTTATGATCTTCGGGTATTTTTTTATGGAATTCTATACTGAGGTTGTTTTTGGTAGTATGCTTCAAAATGATCCAAATGCCATGGATAGATATATCGATGAACATGGTGGGTTATTTATTCTGGTCATTATCATTTTTACATTGGTGGCATTGATTTTTAGTTTGATCATGTATGTTTATCCTGCACTTTATCTTAAGCTATATATAGTGCATAACGGAAAAGATTTCGGTACAAAAGACCTAATTAATTCATATAAGTCAAACATTGGAAAACTGTTTACCTATTTGTTTTCTGGGATCCTTATTGCTATTCCTCTACTATTTATTCTGGGTATTTTAATATTCGTCTTATTTATTACCATTATTGGTTTGTTACTGATACCGATCGTGATTGGGGCTTTCGCCTTATTTTATGTCATGGCACTTATGGAATATCTTGAAAACAAAAGAGGTATTTGGGACAGTTTTGGCTACTCTTGGAAACTCATGTCATCTAAGTTTTGGCCTGCAGTTGGAAGCGTAGGCCTGTTTTATTTAATGAGTTATTTGATACAGAACATCGTTGGGGTCATCGCTTATATTTTTGGGTTTATTAAATTTTTTACAGTACTTGATCAAAGCAATCCTGATCCTTCAGCAGTAATGAGCTCATTGTCAATTGTAATGATTGTTGTTTTTATTGCTGGTATCTTACTTGGTGCCTTTCTAAATAATGTGGTTCTATTAAATCAAGGCATTGTCTTTTATAGCTTGAAGGAAGAACATGAAAACATCAATACCAAAAGTGCCATAGATCAAATTGGAACAGGTGATTAAAGCGACCTATATACATATTATACTCATGGTCTGTTGCTTTACACTATCAGCCTCTGGAAATGCACTGGATCATTTTGAGGCACCTATAGTTCAAGATAGCCTTAAAATTGACGACAGTGACATCACACCACGGTCATTCGATAATTTAAAAGAGAAATATGCCGATGACGAATTCATTTACGAACGTAGCTTAGAAACTTCTGGTTGGTGGACCCGTTTTAAGAATTGGCTCAGTGAGAAATTTAGAAATCTATTCAATTTTAAAAATAAAGAAGATGCGGCCAAGGCCGCCGATGTTGCCATTAAAATTGCTGGTATTTTACTCTTTTTATTTGCACTGTACTTTATTTTTAGAGCCATCCTTAATAAAGAAGGCAATTGGGTATTTGGAAAATCTTCCGATAAATCTATTATTCCAATAACAGATATTGAAAACAATATTCACGCTGTCGATTTCAATTCCCTGATAACTTCGGCCGAAAAAGAACATAATTATCGTCTTGCAGTACGGTATTTTTACCTGTGGCTTTTAAAGGATCTGACGGCTGCCGAATTGATTGAATACGATGTTGAAAAAACCAATAGTGATTATTATAACGAGTTGTCCTCGGATGAGATAAAGGAAGATTTCGCCTATACCTCATACCTATATAATTATATCTGGTATGGACAGTTTGATGTAGATAAAGAAGAATTTGCGAAGGCCAAACATGCATTCATTAATTTTTTAAATAAAGTGAAGGTATGACTAAAACCATAAAAACATATCTGTTCATATTGCTGTTATTGTTTTTTGGAGCGATTGCAATCGAATATTCAAAACCAAAACCTATCAATTGGTCCCGAACCTATAATGAGACCCATAAAATTCCATTTGGTATGTTTATTTATTTTTCTGAATTAGAAAACTTATTTCCAAATAGCACGGTGGAACAATTGGGCATCACACCGTATGAATATTTTGATGAGCGCTATGATTGGGAAAACGACCAATATGAGATCAGCGGTACTTACATGTATATTGACGAGGTGATGTTAATTGATGAAGTCTCTGCCGGGGAGTTACTTAATTTCGCTTCCGAAGGAAATAGCATTTTTATTTCCAGTACATCTCTACCTGAAACCATTCAGGATTCCTTGGGAATTTCCACTGATGTCGAATATAACTTCTCTGGAAATGGCAGTTTCTCATTTGCCAATAAAAGATTTGCAAACGACTCTATTTCCTTAGATCGCGGATTAAATACGATTTATTTTTCAGAATTGGACTCAATACATACGACCGTTCTAGGGTATCAACGATTTAATTTTGAAGACAAGATCAATTTTATCAAGGTGGATTATGGCCAAGGTGCATTTTTCTTGCATCTTCAACCTATCGTTTTTACAAATTATAATTTACTAAAGAACGACCATCAAAAATACACTGCGGGGGTCAGTTCCTATTTAAAGGATGATACCATTTATTTTGATAGCCGAAATAAGAAACGAAATGCCATGAGCGACTCTCCCATGCGCTTCATTTTAAGCAATCCAGCATTAAAATGGGCATGGTTTTTAGCTTTAATTTCATTGCTTGTTTTTGTCATTTTCAATGCAAAAAGAAAGCAGCGTATAGTGAAAATCATAAAGCCAAACGAAAACACAACCGTTGCATTTACCAAGACCATTGGTAATTTATATTACGAAACTAAAGATCATAATAACGTCATTGAGAAGAAGATCACTTATTTTTTAGAATATATTAGACGTGTTTATTTTCTCGATACGCAATTACTAGACGAAAAATTTACAAAGCATTTGGCTTTGAAATCTGGGCGACCTTTAGGAGCCACTCAAAAATTAATTAACCTTGTTGCGCATTTAAGAGCAAAATCGGATTGCAATGAAGATGATTTGCTTAATTTGAATCGTGCAATTGAAGACTTTCATAACAATTAAACTATGGACACTACAGAAGACAACATGAACGAAAATCTAGATCCAAACGGACAATCAACTAATCCTGATGACAACGCAGCTAATCGACCTGAAAAAGACGAAGAAAATTTAAGTTTTGAAAGTCGGATCGATCTTTCTGAACTGCAACAAGGAATTGGTTTGATCAAAGGCGAGATAAGCAAAGTTATTGTCGGTCAGAAATATATGATCGATATGCTTATTGCATCTATATTGGCTAACGGACATTCTTTAATTGAAGGCGTTCCTGGCGTTGCTAAAACCATTTCTGCAAAGCTTTTAGCAAAGTCCTTAGATATTGGTTTCAGTCGAATTCAATTCACTCCTGACCTTATGCCAAGCGATATTTTAGGAACTTCGGTATTTGATATAAAAACCTCGGAATTCGAATTTAAAAAAGGCCCTATTTTCTCGAACATGATCCTTATTGATGAGATCAATCGTGCTCCAGCTAAAACCCAAGCCGCACTTTTTGAGGTGATGGAAGAACGACAAATTACTATGGACGGACATAAATATGAAATGGAATTACCGTTTATTGTTCTTGCGACACAAAATCCTATTGAACAAGAAGGCACTTACCGATTACCTGAAGCGCAATTAGATCGATTTTTATTTAAAATTGATATTGATTATCCAAATGTAGACGAAGAAGTCGAGATCATTAATCGTGAGCAAGCCCTTAAAGGTGACCTCAAAATAAATAAGGTTGAATCGCATATTTCAAGAGCTCAGATCGCGAAATTTCAGGGTCTCGTCAATGAAATTATAATCGAACCACATTTGGTGAAATATATAGCTGATATCATTGTAAATACAAGAAATAATCCATTTTTATATTTAGGTGCTTCTCCAAGAGCTTCGATTGCAATTTTAAAAGCAAGTAAAGCCTTTGCCGCTATAGATAATCGCGATTTTGTTACGCCAGAGGATATTAAAAAAGCAGCCATTCCAGTGTTGCAACATCGCGTTATAGTTACGCCAGAACGCGAAATGGAAGGTGTAACAACCAAGCAAATAATCAATCAGATCATTGAAGCCGTAGAAATACCAAGATAAGTTTGAAACACATAAGACCCTTTTATATACAAAACAGATTTTTTTATATCAGCCTTGGTATCATCGTACTTTTTGTGGTCAGTTTTGTGTTTCCTAGATGGTTTAATATTGTAAAATTGATATTACTAGCCTTTATGGCTTTTGTCGTATTGGATATTCTAATTTTGTTTTTTGCGAAACGCGGCATTAATGCCTCAAGGATCTTACCTGAAAAACTAAGTAATGGAGATTTAAACCCAATTCAAATTGAAATTGAAAACTACTATACCTTCCCAATTTATATTAGAATAATTGATGAGATCCCTGAACAATTTCAATTAAGAGATTTTAAAATAGATAGAAAAATTCAAGCTTCCAGTTCATCGAAATTTCAATATGAGTTGAGACCAGTAGAACGTGGTGAATATCATTTTGGTAAACTGAATGTTTATGTTTCCTCTGTTTTTGGACTAATTGCCAGACGCTTTTCATTTAATGATGCGGCCATGGTACCTACCTATCCAAGTTTTATACAGCTTCGGAAATATAATCTTCTAGCCATTAGTAATAATTTACACCAATATGGGATTAAAAAAATAAGGCGAATTGGTCATACCATGGAGTTTGAACAGATCAAAGACTATGTCCTTGGTGATGACCTTCGTACGATAAATTGGAAAGCCACAGCAAAGGCAAATCAAATTATGGTTAATCAATTTCAGGACGAAAAATCCCAACCTGTATACTCAGTAATAGATAAAGGTCGAGTAATGAAAATGCCTTTTGAAGGGCTGACACTTCTGGATTATGCTATTAATGCTGCGCTGGTAATTTCCAATGTTGCCCTGAAAAAGCAGGATAAAGCCGGAATACTATCGTTTTCAAAACGGGTAGAAAATATTGTCGTTGCCGAACGTCGAACATCTCAAATGAACCTCATTATGGAAAATCTGTACAATATAAATACAGATTTTTTCGAAAGTGACTTCGGTCGTCTATACGGCGATGTTAAGCGTAATTTGACACAACGCAGTTTGATATTACTGTATACCAATTTTGAAACACTCGATAGTTTATTTCGACAACTACCTTACTTAAAAGGCATAGCAAAGAATCATTTGTTAGTGGTGATCTTTTTTAAAAACACAGAGTTGAATGCCTTGATTTCAAATAAGGCTGAAACCATTCAACAAGTATACGACAAGGTCATTGCCGAAAAATTCGCGTTTGAAAAGCGTCTGATCGTTAATGAACTTAAAAAATACGGGATCTATTCTATATTAACTACTCCAGAAGACCTCACTATTGATACCATAAATAAATACCTTGAAATAAAGGCCAGAGGATTACTTTAATCAGTTCATCCTTAAAAAATTACAATTGGGTCAATCCTTTTGTGCCCTCGTTTTTTTTCTTCAGAAGTTTACACTGTTAATCAAAAAACATAAACTCATGAAAACTATTTCACTATTAATTACTTTTTTAGTTGGCACCTTGATAAGCCAAGCGCAAGATCTAACTGTTACTGTTGATAATGTATCCAGTACTGAAGGGAAGGTCATTTTTTCTTTACATACCAACATGACTTTTATGAACGGGGCTGGAATTCAAAATTTAGAATCCAAAATTGTAGACGGGAAAGTAACGGTAACTTTTAAGGATGTTGATCCAGGCACCTATGCCATTATGGTTCTGCATGACAAGAACGAAAACAACCGCATGGATTTCTATGACGACGGCCTGCCAAAAGAAAGTTATGGGATGTCTAATAATCCAACGCATTATGGTCCGCCAAAATTTACAAACGCCAAATTTGAGATGGCTTCTGAAAATATTCATTTAAATATTAGATTTTAGAATAAAAGAAGAGCGACACTTATGTCGCTCTTTCTTTACTATCAATCAACTTAACTTAAAACTAATAATTATACTGTTTCATTCATCCAGGCTTTTAGCATCCAGATGGTTTTTTCTTGCTCTGCGATAAAATCGCTCATCATAGCGTTAGTGCCTTCATCATTTATGGTACCTGAATTTTCCAAAATGGAACGTTCAATTTTTAACAATCCTGTAAGCGATTCTTCTATAAGTCCAACAGCATTTTCATCAACAGAAATATCCTGCCCAACTGGAATACTTGCTTTTTTACTATAATCATCAAATGTATGTAATGGCGTAAATCCTAGAGTTAATATACGTTCAGCAATAAGATCAACCTTTATGTTGGCGTCATTATAAAGCTCTTCAAACTTTACATGAAGTTCAAAAAAACGCTTGCCCTTAATGTTCCAGTGAATCCCTCTTAGATTCTGGTAATAGATCTGAAAATTTGCCAAAAGAACATTTAATTCTCCAGCCAATGCTTCAGCTTTTTTTAAATCTAATCCTATACTATTGAGTGTCATAATCTTATATTTTTTACTTTCACTACAAATTTAATCTATCATTAACACTATTTATTATAAATTTTATCGATAGTTTTTATATTTTTATAGTCTAATCTAATAGTTATGACAATTACTCAACTTTCATACGTTCTAGCAGTGGCAGAACATCAGAATTTTACCAAGGCGGCACAAAAATGTTTTGTAACTCAGCCTACATTAAGTATGCAAATTCAAAAACTTGAAGATCAGCTAGACATTCGTATTTTCGACCGCAGTAAAAAACCAATTGAGCTCACCGAAGTTGGTCGTAAAATTGTGAATCAAGCTAAAAATATTGTCAATGAAGCCGATCGCATTCAGGACATCGTTGATCAGCAAAAAGGATTTATTGGCGGTGAATTTAAACTAGGGATTATCCCCACCATTATGCCAACCCTTTTACCTATGTTCTTAAAAACATTTATTAAGCGTTTTCCGAAGGTAAAACTGAAGATTGAAGAATTGAATACCGATGAGATCATTCAGCGTATTAATGACGGCCATTTAGATGCTGCTATAGCATCAACACCTCTCGAAAATGAAAATATAAAAGAGCGTGTTCTCTATTTCGAACCCTTTGTTGCTTATGTTCCAGAGCATCATCGATTACATTCAAAAAAGAATATTGATATCAGCGATCTAGAGATCGAGGATATGTTATTACTTGAAGATGGGCATTGTTTTCGAGATGGCGTGATCAATTTATGTAAAGCTTTTAAAAATCATGAGGACGATAATTTCCAATTGGAAAGCGGTAGTATTGAAATGTTGGTCAAGTTATCTAATGAAGGCCTTGGGATGACACTGCTGCCCTATCTTCATACCTTAGACATTAGTGAAAAAGAAAAATCGAACTTACATCATTTTAACGAGCCATCTCCTGCTCGTGAAGTCAGTATTATTTATCACAACAGTGAATTGAAAATGCAAATCATTGAAGCCCTGCAAAGTGTCATCTCTGGCATCATTAGAGGCGCAATAGCATTTCAAAATGTTGAGATCGTCAGTCCGATAGCCAAATAAAAAAGGCGACCAATTGGTCGCCTTTACTTTATGTTTTTAAATAAATCAAACATTGTTGAAGATCGGGATTCTGCCGAATTAAAGACTGAATAAAAATACGCAGTTCCTCAATTTCGTAAGGTAATAAGCGTTGCATCGCTTTTTGAACCTCTTTACAGAACAAAGCAGCATCGAAGCTTACTTTATTAAGTACAGTTTTAGTGTACTCAAACATTGCTCTAGCCATAAGCTCTTTAGGGTTTAGTTGAACAAATATAAAAAAGTAAAAGTGCTTTATAGGCTTTCTGTGTTTTAATTATTCAACTCTAAATTTAGAAAAAAATTGGATTCATTCGACTTTTAGGCAAATATTTAACACAAAAAAATAGATTATTGTACTGATTTACAGGGATTTAATTTGAGATTAAACTAAAAGCGGTTGTCGCCATCTAAAATATCTCCAATGCCTCCAAGGATACTGCCTTCTCCTCTATCCTTGCCTCCACCTCGTGGCGCTGTGGCCAATACGCGTCCGGCAAGTCTGCTAAATGGTAACGACTGAATATAAACCGTTCCTGGGCCTTCCAATTTTGCAAAGAAAAGACCTTCACCGCCAAAGACTGTGTTTTTTATGCCTCCTACAAATTCAATATCATAATCAATATCTTGCGTAAACCCAATAATACAACCCGTATCTACTCGTAAGGTTTCTCCAGCTTGCAATACTTTTTTGGCCATGGTGCCACCAGCATGAACAAAGGCCATGCCATCACCTTCCAACTTTTGCATGATAAAGCCTTCGCCTCCGAAGAGTCCGCGGCCTAGTTTTTTTGAAAACTCAATACCTACGCTTACACCTTTAGCAGCACATAGAAATGCATCTTTTTGACAAATAAATTTTCCACGAAATTCAGTAAGATCAATGGGCAGGATCTTTCCCGGA
>JABDMU010000004.1 GCA_013001285.1 Flavobacteriaceae bacterium | reverse complement strand
AGTATCGCAGAAAAAATGTCCTACTATTCGGGACTAAGTAAAAAGGTAATTCTACAACACAATCTTGATGTTCCTACTCAATTTTTCTGGAAAGAACTCCTTCGTGACAAAACAGGACAAACTATTGGTAGATTAGATTCACGTTATCTCGGACTAGATAAAATTGAGGCAGGTGATGGACCAGATTATAGCGCCGAATTGACCTCCTGGCTGCATAGTTTTACGCCAGCAATTAATTATTATCTAAGAGAACATTTAAAATTTAAAACAGACATTAAGTATAATATGTTTGGTCCTGTAAGACCATGGAATAATGATAACAACAACGTCAGAGATAATTTAAGACAAGCTATGGCACAAAATCCGTATTTACATGTACTTAATCAATCTGGTTATTACGATGGCGCCACAACTTATTTTGCTGCCAAATATACCTTGTCACAAATAGATCCCAGTGGAAAAATGAAAGATCGTTTTTCCTTCAAAGGTTACAGAAGCGGGCATATGATGTATTTACGTCAGGAGGATTTAATTTCTGCTAATGAGGATCTGCGTGAATTCATAAAAAAATCAACAGCAAATGGAAGTGCAAAATATTAAAGATTCAATAATTAAATGTTTTGTATTTGTATGCCTATTGAGCTTTATTGCAGGATGTTCCAATTCTGAGGCCAATAAGGTCCAATATATTGATGTTCCTACAGAAGTTAAAAGTTCTGAGCCAAGTCTTATGCTAAGCTCTGACCACTCACTTTATTTGAGTTGGATTGAAACCGACAGTTCAGGCTTAAGTCAATTGCGGTTTTCAAAATTGACGGATGACGATACCTGGTCTGAGCCTAATACGATTGCAGGTGGGAAAAATTGGTTTGTAAATTGGGCTGATTTTCCATCATTGACTGCCTTTGGACAAAACAACATGGTAGCGCATTATCTTGAAAAAAGCGCAGCCGACACTTATGCATACGATGTTAAATTAACCATTAGTAATGACGAAGGCAAATCATGGAATTCGTCCTTTTCACCTCATGATGACCAAACCAATACAGAACATGGTTTCGTGAGTAAACTTGATATTTCAAATGATCGGTTTATGAGCGTTTGGTTAGATGGCAGACAATATGCTTATGCTGCAAAAGACAGTACGTTGACAAAGGAAATGACCTTAAGGTCTGCTATTATTAATTCTAAGGGAGAGATTTTAAAGGAACATGTTATTGATGATCGTGTATGTGATTGCTGCCAAACCGATATTACAATGACTTCTCAGGGTCCAATGGTAGTTTATCGTGATCGCTCTGACAAAGAGATACGTGATATTTATTTTTCAATTTATAAAAACGAAAATTGGTCAGTGCCTAAAGTAGTCAATAATGACAACTGGTATATTCCAGGATGTCCAGTCAATGGACCAGCCATTGCTTCATCTAATTCATTAACAGCAATATCTTGGTACACGGTTTCCAATCAATTGCAAAAGGTGAAAATGGCATTTTTAGCCTCATCAGGTGAATTCTCAGAACCAATTGACTTAAATTATGTAAATCCATTGGGACGTGTTGATATCGAAATTTTAAATGCTGATCAGGCAGTTGTTTCCTGGATGGATAATTCTAATGAACGCTCAAAAATAATGCTACAAGTCGTTGATAGATCAGGTCAAAAAAGTGCAGCCTTCACTGTGTCAGATGTTTCGGAGGAAAGATCTAGCGGATTTCCAAGAATGATCCTAAAGGATGATTACCTTTATATAACTTGGACTGAAGTTGGTACTCAGCTTAAAGTAAAATCAGCAAAAATAAATACGGCTATTTTGAGCAAATAATTAACCTTTCAGCCATGCTTTTCGTAAGGCATTTTGCTTTGATGTAGCGTTTGGTGAAACTATTAGCTTTTTACCCATGGTATACGACTGAGTTGTCTTTGTTTTGATAAGGATCTCCTCGCCTTTTCTATCAAGTTTTACTTCAATATCTCTACCAGGTTCCCAACCAAAAACAGCTGTAAAAACTTGATTCGCATTTTGAAGTGTTACAACTGTACCATCTACTTCTTTGATAACATCATTTGGCTGTGCACCATTGTCATTCCAAAAACTGTTGTCCTTAACCAATTCGGTAAAAAAGATAGTCCCATCCGCCGGATTCCCTGATAAGATCAAGGTGCCATCATTTTGTATATATGTCGTTTCAACCAGTCCTTCTTCAAGTATCAATCCAACTTTATTAAAAAATAGCTCATAATCAATTGGCGTTTCACCTTCTACATGTGTTTTTAGAAAATCACCAATTGATGGATAAGTCATTGCTGTAATTTCAGATATGATATTATCATCTTCAAAGGGTTTGTTTTTTCCATATTTGAGTGACAATTCCTTCATAAGCGACAACATACTTCTGTTACCATTACTTTCCTCTCTTAATAAGATATCCATACACATTCCAATAAGAGCGCCTTTCATATAGACATTATAATAATTACTAGCATAAGGTTGTTCCAGTACATTTTCGCTCATTTGAGTGAAACTCATGCTGTCATTCATTTGTTTAGATGTATTGATCTTAGATAAGATTGTATTATAAAACGCATCTTCCTCAATAAGGCCTTCATAGATCTGAAAATGTTGTGCAAAATATTCGGTAACACCCTCGTACATCCAAAGATGTTTTGAAAAGGTTGGTGCGTTATAATCGAAATAATGAACGTCTTCAGAATGAACATTTAATGGCGTTACAATATGAAAGAATTCATGCGCTACGACATCAATCATTGAGGCGTCTAATTCTTCTTTAGAACTTTGTTCGGGTAAAACAACAACAGTAGATGTATGGTGTTCTAAGGCACCAAAGCCTTTTGGAGATGAGGCGTTGGTCATGTCGGCCAAATACAAATAAATGTCATATCGCGGTGTACTATCAATATCTCCTAGGTATGCTTTTTGAGCTTGCATCATGGTGAACATGGTCTCTTTTAAACTCGCAGCTGAATGTATTTTATTAGGCGAATACACACTTAAAACAATAGTAATATCCCCAACTTTGAATTCTTCAACATCAAGATTACCATACATCATCGGATTATCGGTTATATCAAAATATCGCGGCGCAAAATAACTTGTGATCATTTTATTGTCGTTGGTGAGCAGAGTATTCGTCTCTTGAATCGCAGACGTTTTCTTAAAACTAGCAGGTGCTGTAACATCTAAACTGTATTGTCCATTCTTCAAACTATCGAAATAGCCAATAAAACCATGAAGATTCAATACATATACATCGTTATCAATATTAGTTCCAGAAGGTGAAAATGGGGTTGGTTGGCTACCGCCTTCAATATCATAAGTATCATTGACATAATAGCTGATCTTATCTAAATTTGTTGCACTAGATATCGTCCAAGAATTGTCATCCAATTTGCTTACTGTCAATTCATTGCCATTATAATCGTAGGCTTTAAAATCGTCGACAAAACTTCCAAAATCACTTACTGAATAGGTACCCTGAACCACTTTAGGTAATCTATAGGTTACAGTTTCAACAGTAAATCTTCCCGGATCGACCGTAACAGGTACTTTGTCATCCACAACCAAGGTTAAATCAATTGCTGTTTTAATTGGATTATTTGTTGCCAGATCATTAATAGATGATTTCGTGCCACAAGAAAATATTAAGAAAGTGATACTGAGTAAGACTGTTAACTTTTTCATAGTTTAAAGGAGTATAATTTTAAATGTTCTCGCACAAAAATAATATCTCATTATTATTATTAACATAAGTTTTTGTTAAATTGATGAAAGTCTATCTTCGTGCCATGGAAAAACCTCTGGTAAGTATTCTCATTCCTTTTAAAAATACATCACCTTATCTGAATGCATGTATCGATTCCATTCTAGCGCAAAGCTACGACAATTGGGAACTGATCATGATCAATGACCATTCAACCGATACGTCTTTCTCACTAGTTGAGGCATATACTAAGCAGGATCAACGTATTAAAGTCTATAATAACACAGGCAAAGGCATTATTGAAGCCTTACGTTTAGCGTTTTCAAAAAGCAATGGAGAATTAATTACTAGAATGGATAGCGATGATCTTATGGCTGATATCAAACTCGAGGTCATGATTAACGATTTACTAAAGTATGGTAAAGGTCACCTGGCCTTGGGCTTGGTGAAATATTTTTCTGAATCAGGTCTTGGAGAAGGCTACACAAACTATGAGAAATGGCTTAATAAACTCACGAGAACGGGGATCAATTATACTGAGATATATAAAGAATGTGTAATCCCCTCACCTTGTTGGTTACTACATCGCGATGATTTAATTAATTGCGGAGCTTTTGATGTCAACAGATACCCTGAAGATTATGATTTGGCCTTTCGTTTTTATGAAGCCAATTACAAATGTATTCCGAGTACAGACATACTTCACTACTGGCGCGATTACCCTACACGTACATCAAGAACGGATCCGCATTATGAACAAAATTACTTTTTAGACCTAAAAGTTCATTATTTTATTAAATTGAATTACAATGCTAAACGACCATTGGTTATTTGGGGTGCTGGATCTAAAGGTAAAAATGTCGCTAGGATCTTAATTGATAAGAAAGTCCCCTTCTACTGGATTTGTGATAATCCGAAAAAAATTGGAAAGGACATTTATAATCAGAAACTGCTTGAATTCAAATGTCTTTCGGATTTAAAAAATCCGCAAAGCATCATTACTGTTGCTAATGTTCAGGCCCAGAAGGAGATCAAATCTTTTTTACATGCAGAAAAAATGATGCCCATGACCGATTATTTCTTTTTTTGCTAAGTCTTATTTCCAAACATTTCCAATGGCTATTTTTTTGATTTCTTTAAGATATCATTTACTATCTTTGACCTAGAACTTATCACAGAATGCAATTTAAAAACCCTGAAATTCTTTACGCCTTACTCCTGCTCATCATTCCGATAATTGTTCATCTTTTTCAGTTACGCCGATTTCAAAAAGTTCCCTTTACCAATGTTGAGTTTTTAAAGAATGTAACGATTCAAACGCGTAAGAGTCAACAACTTAAGAAATGGCTCACCCTTTTAACTCGCTTATTGATCTTAAGTGCAATTATTCTGGCATTTGCCCAGCCTTTCACATCGCAGAATAAAAGCCTGAATTCAAAAAATGAAACCGTCATTTATTTAGACAATTCTTTTAGTATGCAAGCCAAGGGCGAAAAAGGAGAACTGATGAAACGCGCGTTGCAGGATCTATTGAGTTCGGTTAACGAAAATGAGGAGCTAACGATCTTTACAAACGATCAGGTTTTTAGAAATGTTACTATCAAATCTGTTCGCAATGAACTGCTTCAATTGCCGTATACGAATTCACAACTTGATTATGAGTCAGTTTTATTAAAAGGAAAAAACTATTTTAGGAATTCAGGCGATGTGGTCAGAAATTTAGTGGTGATTTCCGATTTTCAGCAGGGATCTGCCCTTCCAAAGCAAACTGATAGTCTGGTCAACACATTTTGGACTCAGCTAAGATCGGTTAACACAAATAACATCAGTATCGATAGTGTTTATGTTTCGGGAGCTTCGGCGAGTTCAATGAACTTGAATGTGGTCATTAATTATCAAGAGTCTAGTTTAGAGAACGTACCAATTTCAATGTTTGATAACGAGGAGTTGATTTCAAAAACTGCTGTAGCTGAAGGTTCAAACCAAGCGGTTTTTTCCTTGCCAAATAAAGGTGAAATTAATGGAAAGGTCACAGTTGAAGACGCCATGCTTCAATTTGATAATAGTTTTTACTTTAACATCAATGAGCGTAAAAAGATAAATGTACTTAGTATCAATTCGAATAATGCCGACTTCTTATTTCGCATTTTTACCGATGATGAATTCGATTTTAAATCAGTTGCATTTAATCAGTTGAATTATAACGATATTAACGATCAAAACCTGATCATTTTAAATGAAATAGAAGCGTTCCCACAAGCCTTGATCAACGCTTTAAATGCCTTTTTAGAAAATGATGGTTATGTATTAATTATTCCTTCAGATAATATTGTTTTAAATTCTTATAATCAATTTATTACATTAAATTCAAATACAGCCTTTGTTTCCAAAAAAGAACAGGAAAAAAAGGTGACAAATATAAATTATGAACACCCTTTATTTGCCGATGTATTCGATAAAAAAGTATCAAATTTTCAGTATCCTAAAGTGAACCATTTTTACGAGATTAATTCGCGTTCTGGAAGTATCCTTTCCTTTGAGGACAATCACCCTTTTTTAATTCAAAATGCCAATATATTTTTGTTTACAGCGCCTTTAAACCTTGAAAATTCCAATGTTATAAATTCCCCTTTGATCGTTCCTACACTATATAATATCGCTAATCAAAGTTTTAAACTACCTAAATTGTACTACACCGTCGGGAAGGAAAATACCTTTAACGTGAATACTTCGCTACAACAAGATGACATATTAAAGCTAAAATCGGCCACTTCAGAGGTCATTCCACAGCAACGCAGCTTGACCAATAAAGTTGTGGTCACTACCCTTGAATCGCCTTCAGAAGCTGGAATTTATTCGGTTAATTCAAATGGAACTGTAATTGAACGTGTTAGCTATAACTATGCCAGATCAGAAAGTAACTTAATTTACTATGATTTGGCGAATTATCCGTATCTAAGATCGGTAGATTCCATACCTCAGGTTATGTCAGAGATAAAAAGTGCTACAAATATTAACGCCTTATGGAAATGGTTTGTTATTTTTGCCCTGATTTTCTTGATCATAGAAATGCTTATTCTAAAATATATTAGATGAATGTACTAATAAAGTCAGCAACTATTATTGATCCCAAAAGCGATTTTAACAACAAAACGCAGGATATTTTAGTTGAGAAAGGCATTATTACTAAAATGGCATCCAGAATAAGTAATCCAAAAAATTACAAACAGATTAAACTTGACAACCTTCATATATCGCAAGGTTGGTTTGACAGTAGTGTTTCATTTGGAGAACCTGGTTATGAAGAGCGTGAAACACTTGAAAACGGCTTAAAGACAGCCGCGCGATCAGGTTTTACTGCAGTAGCTTTAAACGCCAATACAAATCCGATTATTTCTACAAGTACAGACGTTTCTTTTTTGATCTCAAAAGCAGAGCAACATGCGGTAGATTTGTTGCCAATTGGCGCATTGACTCGTGATGGTAAGGGTGAAGCTTTGGCCGAATTATATGACATGAAAAATGCAGGAGCAGTTGCGTTTGGTGACTATAAATCATCGATTGTAAATCCTAATCTTATGAAAATAGCGCTTCAGTACGCGAGCGGATTTGATGCTTTGGTGTGTTCATTTCCACAAGACGATGCCATTGCAGGAAACGGGGTCATGAATGAAGACGCGGTTAGCACAAAACTAGGATTAAAAGGCATACCGGGATTAGCTGAAGAATTACAAATTGCAAGAGATCTATTTATATTAGAATATACAGGAGGTAAACTTCATATACCAACAATTTCAACGGCAGGTTCAGTTAAACTTATCAGGGATGCCAAGGCAAAAAATTTGGATGTCAGTTGTTCAGTGGCCATTCATAATTTGGTGTTTTCCGATGACGATCTTAATACCTTCAATACTCATTTTAAAGTAAGTCCACCACTACGAACACAACACGATATTGAAGCACTTTTAAATGGACTAAAGGATGGTACCATCGATATGGTAACAAGTGATCATAACCCTTTAGATATCGAACTCAAAAAGATCGAATTTGATTTTGCGGCATTTGGTACTATTGGGCTAGAAAGTGCTTTTGGAGCATTGAATTCTTTTCTTCCCATAAAATCAGTAATTAAATACCTCACGCGAGGTAAGGATCGTTTTGGATTAAGCGAAACTCCGATCAATCCTGGACATGTTTTAAATTGTACTTTATTTAACCCTGATTCAAAGTCGACATTTACAAAAAATGATATTCTTTCTAAATCGAAAAATGCTATTTTTGAAGGACATAAATTGAAAGGAGAAGTATATGGCATCATTCATAATAACAAATTGATACATTAAATTTTATTGATATGACCGAAGATATTATTGAAGAAGGTAAGATTCCCGCTATTATTGGTTATCTAACAATTATTGGATTTATTGTTGGTTATTTTATGAACAATGATAAAAAAAACCCGTTTGCAAGTTTTCACCTGAGACAATCCATTGGATTATGGCTTTCGTTTTTTGCTGTGGGCATCGTAGTTTCGACTTTAGATTTTTGGATCGTTAGGCTCTCCTTTTATATATTTTTTGGAGTCCTTTTCCTATTTAGCCTTATGACCGCTGTGACAGGACGTGCAGATGCTGCACCATTGGTTGGAAAAATTTATCAGAATCTTTTTTCGGGACTAGGTAAATGACATCAAAAGAGCTATCACTTCATCATATTATTAGGCCATCAAGTCTAAAGGTAAACCCGCCTGTTTTATTTATGTTACATGGCTATGGCAGTGATGAAAACGATTTGTTTTCATTCGCTTCAGAATTGCCTCTGGAACTTTTTATCATCTCTATTCGTGCTCCTTTCCCGATGCAACCCTTTGGAAACGCATGGTATACTATTCATTTTGATGCACCACAAGGAAAATGGAACGACAACGAACAGGCCATTGAATCGCGTGATAAAATAGCCAAATTCTTAGATGAAGCTTGCAGTGCTTATGAGGTTGATAACAGTAGGGTTACGCTATTAGGTTTTAGCCAAGGCACAATTTTAAGTATTGCGGTGGCCCTAAGTTATCCTGATAAAGTAAAAAATGTTATTGCTTTAAGTGGCTATGTAAGCCCAGAAATAATAAGCATTCATGAGGACCAAAAGGCCTATTCGCACCTTGATTTTTACTGTTCACACGGCAGTTCAGATCAGGTTATTCCAGTGCTTTGGGCACGAAAAACACCAGAATTTCTCAATGGTTTAAACATAAAGCATGTTTACAATGAATTTCCAGTTGGCCATGGTGTTGCACCACAAAACTTCTATGATTTTAAAAATTGGCTCGTCGAAAGGCTTTAATACTATTGTGGTGGATATAAGAGTGATTCTACCAGTTTAAACTTCAACTCTTTATTTTCAGTGATTTCATAGGTGAGTAACATTTCACCCCAGTATTCGCCATCAGAAAAATCGGCAATGATCCACTTATGATTGAGTAATCTAATTTTATTGATCAACATTTTATTGCCACTCATCGAAGCATAAGGTACCATCGGGTGATCTCCCTCTACCTCATTTAAACTGTATAATTCGTCTTTTAAAAAAGGAATAAATTCGTCTGTATCATAGCCATCTCTTTCTAAATAACTTAAGGCGTCATCATTATGTTCTAGGTTAAAATAAAGCAGATCTAGATTTTCATCTTCTAATTTCGTGATTATGGACTTGTTTTCTAAATCCTTCTCTTTCAAGGTTGAAATATCGGTTTCATATTTGTCGACGATATTTTTCGAATTGACATACATAAAAATGGCTAGTAATAATGCAAATACAAAAAGATAGAGATATATATTTTTTTTCATCTAAATAGTTATTTCAAGATTATCGTATGCTAAAAAAACGTTATTTGGTAAGCTTTGTTGCACTTCTTCATGAAATCCAAGATGGTGACTAATATGCGTAAGATAGGCCCTTTCTGGTTTCACCAAATCAATAAAATTTAAAGCCTCCTCAAGGTTGAAATGAGAATGATGTGGCTTTTGCCTTAATGCATTTATAACCAAAACTTTTAATTCTTTTAATTTTTTTATTTCCTCATCTGAAATTGTTTTGGCATCAGTGATATAGGCGAAATCTTTAAATCGAAACCCAAAAACCTGGACATAATTATGATTAACATCAATGGGAATTACTTTTATATCTCCCAGTTGGAAGGGTGCATTTTTTATTTCGATTTCATGAACAGAAGGCGCTCCTGGGTATTTATTTTCTGTTTCAAATACATAGGCAAAACGCGTTCTAATAGCTTCTAGCACCCGTTTATGTCCATAAATAGGCAGATCCCCTTGGCGAAATACGAACGGTCTGATATCATCTAAGCCAGCAACATGATCGGAGTGTTCGTGGGTAAATAAGATGCCGTCGATCTTATTACATTTTGATCGTAACATCTGATATCTAAAATCCGGACCACAGTCAATGACATAGCTATAGTCATTCCATTCAACAAGAACAGATACCCGCAAACGTTTATCTTTCTTGTCTTGACTCAAGCATACGGGGTGAGTACTGCCAATAACGGGAATACCCTGAGATGTCCCTGTTCCTAAAAAGGTGATTTTCAATCGTGCGAATTTTAAAACAAAAATAAGGTTATTTTTTTCTTTAAGTCACTAATTTAATACCTTTGTTTAATATTATGTAACCAATTCTTACGCATGGAAATTAAGCTGAAAGGGGATAAAGAATTTGATAACATACCGTCGTTAAAACAAAAAGCCCTACGTGTTAACCTGAACGATGATATCTACGGTACCTTCGCAGAGATCGGAGCTGGACAAGAAACTGTTCGTCAATTTTTTAGAGCTGGTGGTGCCTCTGGTACTATTGCAAAAGCAATGTCAGCTTATGATAAAGACTTTAGTGATGCCATTTACGGACATGAAAATGATGGCCGTTATGTGACTGAAGCACGTTTGAAGAAAATGTTGGATCATGAGATCAATCTCATAGAAGAACGAATTACGCGTTTAAAACATCCAGATAAGATCTTTTTTACTTATGCCAATACAGTAACTACTATTGATTTTGCCAAGCGTTATAAAGGACATGGATGGGTAGGCATTCGATATCAAATCGAACCGTATCAAGAATATAATGACATTATTCTTCATCTTCGATTTAAAGAAAATGACGCAAGATTACAACAGGAAACCTTAGGGATTCTTGGAACCAATTTAATTTATGGTGCTTTTTACAAATACAATGAGCCTAAAAAGCTGTTACGCTACTTATATGATCACCTTGATCAAGATCAGTTAGAAATTGATACTATAAATTTCTCAGGCCCACTTTATGAGGAGGTCGATAACCGTTTAATGAGTCTACAACTTGTTAAAAATGGCATGACCGATGCGGTAATGTTCGCTCCTGATGGGAATAATGTGCTGCCTGCTCGTGTTTTATATAAAAAAAATATACTGGCCTTACGAGGAAGTTTTCGACCTGTAACAAAGGTGAATATGGACATGTATGAGAAGTCCTTCGAGATGTTCAAAAAGGAAAACCGTGTAAATCCAGAGAAAACCCAAGTTATTTTCGAAATCACCTTATCGAACCTTAGAGCGGAAGGTGAAATTGATGAGCAGGATTTTATGGATCGTGCTAAATTATTGTGTTCACTTGGGCAAACGGTGTTGATCTCTAATTTTAAAGAATATTATAAACTCGTTGAATATTTTTCACAATACTCTAAAAGCCGAATGGGATTGTCAATGGGTGTGAATAATCTAATCGAAATTTTTGACGAAAAGTATTACAGACACTTAAGTGGTGGTATTCTTGAGGCCTTTGGTAAACTATTCTTTAAAGATCTACGCGTTTATTTATATCCTATGCAAAATGAGGATGGCAGCATTACCAACAGCGAAAACTTGAAAGTTCATCCTCGTATGAAAGAATTGTATAAATTCTTCAAATACAATGGAAAAGTAGTTGATATCGCTGATTTCAATCCAGGAATATTGAATATCTTTTCACGAAATGTTTTGACCATGATTAACGAAGGCAAAGAAGGATGGCAAGAATATTTACCACCTGGAACCGCCGAAATCATTAAGAAACAAAGTCTCTTTGGCTGTGAAACCGAAGAAGTCTTACATAAAGATGAATAAAAAAAAAGCAACTTTATAAAGTTGCTTTTTTTTAGGCCTCTAAGATCTGGGCAGCATGATCTTTGGTTTTAACCTTATCTATAACACGCTCAACTAGGCCATCTTCATTAAAAACGAATGTCATTCGATGTATACCATCATAGGTACGTCCCATAAATTTCTTTTGACCCCAAACACCAAAAGCATTGATCACTTTTTTATCCTCATCAGCCAACAATGGAAACGGAAATTTGTACTTATTCTTAAAATTAGATTGTCTTTTTTCAGAATCTGCGCTTACGCCAAGTATTTCATAGCCTTTCGACTGCAATTCCTTATAATGGTCTCTTAAATTACAAGCTTCAGCGGTACATCCTGGCGTGCTCGCTTTCGGATAGAAAAAAACTGCCAATTTTTTGCCTTTGTAATTGGATAATGAGATGGCATTCCCAGCCTCATCGTTTACAGTAATATTTGGAATGGCATCCCCTACTTTTAAAGTATTCATGGTAATTAGTTTAATGATATTATTATTTTTGAAAAAATCTCTTCAAAAGTAATGACAAAAGCTGAAAAAGTCGAATTTGTAATCAAAACTTTAAAGGAACTTTATCCATCCCTTCCTATTCCCCTTGATCATAAGGATCCGTATACTTTATTAATAGCTGTCCTTCTTTCTGCACAAAGTACAGATGTAAAAGTCAATCAAATCACGCCAATATTATTTAAACGTGCTGATAATCCCTTTGATATGGTGAAATTATCTGTGGAAGAGATCCGAGAAATAATAAAACCTGTTGGGCTTTCACCAATGAAAAGTAAAGGAATTCACGGACTGTCGGAAATCTTAATTAAAAAGTATAATGGTGAAGTTCCAAAAAGTTTTGAAGGCCTTGAGGAATTACCTGCAGTTGGACATAAAACAGCTAGTGTGGTCATGTCACAAGCCTTTGGTATTCCAGCATTTCCAGTTGATACGCATATTCATCGACTCATGTATAGATGGGGATTGAGTAACGGAAAAAATGTTGTACAAACCGAAAAAGATGCTAAGCGTTTATTTCCGAAAGACCTATGGAACGAGCTACATTTGCAAATCATTTGGTATGGCCGACAGTATTCTCCAGCACGCGGTTGGGATATTAATAAAGACATTATTACAAGAACCATAGGAAGAAAATCGGTTCTTAAAGAAATTAAGGCTAAAAAAAAGCTCTGATTTTCATCAGAGCTTTTTGCCAAAGTTTAGTTTAGAAGCGCTTCAAACTTTAATTTATTACAATTTATAACACTTAAAGCCTGAGAGTAACTTAGAAGAAAATTAACCGTTTCTTCACTCGGTTTTAGGTTTTTAGAATGTTTATAATTCTTAGTGTAAAGTTTTGCCATGTAGCATAAATTATTGGTTTATTACTTCAATAACGTAGCTAAATTGCAATTATTGTATCAATTTGTTAAAATAATATTATGTTTTTCAATGACTTTACGCAAATTTATCAAAGCATATCGCATTCGTCCTAAGGCTGTATTGATGCTCACCCCAGTGTTTTCAGATATTTCTTTAAAGCTCATATCCTTATACATACGCATCACTAATACTTGTTTTTGATCTTCAGGAAGTTCTTCAATTAAGCGTTTAACATCATTTTCAACCTGATTTTTTATGAGAGTCTTTTCTGCATTTAATGAAGAATCACTTATCACCGAAAAAATATTAAACTCGTCTGTATTATCAAATTTAGGCATGCGATTACTTTTTCTAAAGTGATCAATCACCAAATTATGTGCAATACGCATGACCCAAGGCAGAAATTTACCCTCTTCGTTGTACTTACCTAGTTTTAAGGTGCGAATAACCTTTATGAATGTATCCTGAAATATATCCTCGGTAACATCACGGTCATAAACCTTGGAATAAATAAAACTGTAAATTTTTTGTTTGTGTCGCTCTATTAAAGTGGCTAGAGCATTTTCGCTTCCTTCAATGTAGTTGGAAACTAATACAGCATCTGTGATAAGTTCTCGTTTCATAATCATTACTTTTAATGCATAAACGCGGTCTATGCTTGGGGTTTGTTAATTTTAAAAGTAATGTTATGTTATAGGCTAATAGTTTAAAATACTGTTTAATACAACCCAAATATAACAACAATCATTCCTAAAAAGCAAAATAAAATTCTTTTTTAACAAAAATATACACTTTTAATTCATTTTTAAAGCTGAATTAGAAGCCTTATCTTTGCAAAATTATTCTCTCAAAAAACGTATGATAACGGACATTTCAAAGGTAGATCCAAAAAAAAACATCATTATTAAGGGTGCAAAACTGCACAATTTAAAAAATATTGATGTCATTATTCCTCGAAATAAGCTCGTTGTTATTACAGGATTATCTGGATCTGGGAAATCAAGTCTAGCTTTTGATACGCTTTACGCCGAAGGCCAAAGGCGTTATGTAGAAAGTCTTTCTAGTTATGCCAGGCAATTTTTGGGTAGACTGCATAAACCCAAAGTCGATTATATAAAAGGTATAGCTCCAGCAATTGCGATTGAGCAGAAAGTGAATTCTACGAACCCACGTTCAACCGTAGGAACAAGCACCGAAATCTACGATTATCTCAAACTTTTATTTGCTCGTATAGGAAAAACCTATTCGCCTAAATCTGGTGATGAAGTCAAGAAAGACAGTGTTTCTGACGCTATCAATTTTATAAAAAAGCAAAAAGAAGGTGAAAAACTATTGCTCCTCGCTCCCATCCATCTAGAGAAAGGTCGCGCAATGGAAGACAAACTAAAAGTTTTACTTCAACAAGGCTACGCCCGTATCAAAATAAATGATGAAGTCATTCGAATTGAAGAGGCCGAAACCTATTCGAAATCTATTAAAAATATTCATCTGGTAGTAGATCGTATCATAGTCAGACACGAGGAAGATTTTTATAATCGATTAGCCGATGCCACTCAAATTGCCTTTTTTGAAGGAAAAGGAGAATGTTTTCTTGAAGTGATTGAAAGTAAAAAAATCAGACACTTTAGCAATAAATTTGAACTTGATGGTATTCAGTTCCTTGAACCAAATGTGCATTTGTTCAGCTTCAATAACCCTTATGGTGCCTGCCCTAATTGTGAAGGGTATGGTGATGTGATAGGAATTGATAAGAACCTGGTAGTTCCAAATACTGCACTTTCAGTCTATGAAAATGCGATTTTTCCGTGGCGTGGTGAAAGTATGAGCTGGTACAGAGATCAATTGGTAAACAATTCGCATCAATTTGATTTTCCTATACATAAACCTTATTTTGAATTAAGTGATTCACAAAAGCAGCTTATTTGGGAAGGAAATGAACATTTTGAAGGCTTGAACAGTTTTTTTACCGAATTAGAAGCCAAAGCCTATAAGATCCAAAATCGAGTTATGTTATCGCGTTATCGTGGTAAGACTAAATGTAATGTTTGTCATGGCAAGCGTTTACGTGAGGAAGCCAATTATGTCAAGGTTGGTAACACAACTATAACCGATCTTGTAGAACTACCACTCGACCGTTTAGCTGCCTTCTTTAGTCATCTTGAGCTAAATGATAATGATTCTAAGATTGCTAAGCGATTATTGAAGGAAATTAGCACACGAATTTCATTTCTAACCAATGTTGGCCTATCCTATTTAACCTTGAATAGAAAATCGAATACCCTATCGGGCGGAGAAAGCCAACGCATAAATCTAGCCACATCCTTAGGAAGTAGTCTTGTAGGTTCGATGTATATTTTAGATGAACCCAGTATCGGTCTTCATCCAAGAGATACGGAGCGATTGATCTCCGTTCTTAAAGCCTTAAGAGACCTAGGCAATACGGTTGTTGTTGTAGAACACGATGAAGATATAATGGCTGCGGCTGATGAGATTATCGATATTGGTCCAGAAGCAGGCACATATGGTGGAAAGATAGTAGCGACAGGAAATTACCAAGATATTTTAACCTCAGATTCACTTACAGGTCAATATCTAAGAGGGTCGCTAAAAATTGAATATCCAAAACAAAGACGTAAATCAAAATATCAAGTTACTATTAAAGGTGCTAGAGAACATAATTTAAAAAATATAGATGTGAGCTTTCCATTAGGCATGCTAACTGTGGTTACCGGGGTTTCAGGGAGTGGAAAAAGTACCTTGGTTAAAAAGATCATGTATCCGGCTTTGCTCAAGGAAATAGGCAGCTATGGTGATAAAGCAGGAGAATTTACAGCAATTGAAGGAAACTTTAGTAATGTAAAACATATTGAATTCGTCGATCAAAATCCAATTGGACGCTCATCTCGGTCAAATCCAGTGACCTATATTAAAGCCTATGATGATATTCGTGCATTATTTGCGAAACAAAAAGTAAGCTTAATAAGAGGTTATCAAGCGAAGCATTTTTCTTTTAATGTTGATGGTGGTCGTTGTGATACCTGCAAAGGTGAAGGCGAAGTGACTATTGAAATGCAGTTTATGGCCGATGTTCACCTGGAATGCGAAACTTGTAATGGAAAGCGCTTTAAAAAAGAAGTTTTGGAAGTTACATTCGAAAAAAAATCAATAGCCGATGTTTTAAATATGACCATTGATGACGCCATTGACTTCTTTGATTCACATAAACAATCGAAAATTAAAAATAAATTACAACCACTTCAAGATGTGGGATTGGGTTACGTCACTTTGGGCCAGAGCTCATCTACATTATCTGGTGGGGAAGCGCAGCGTATCAAACTTGCTTCATTTTTAGGAAAAGGCTCAAAATTTGATCATGGTCTTTTCATTTTTGATGAACCCACAACGGGCTTGCATTTTCATGATATTAAAAAACTATTACAGTCGTTTTATGCATTAATAGAGAAAGGACATTCTATAATTGTCATTGAACACAATATTGAGCTTATCAAATGTGCAGATCATATTATCGATCTAGGTCCTGATGGCGGTGAAAATGGTGGACACCTTCTAGGCTTTGGAACTCCCGAAGAACTTGTAAAAAACAAAGACTCCTATACTGGACACTACCTGAAAGAAAAGTTATTAGTAAAATAAAAAGGACCCCACAACCATCACTACAATTGCAATAGGTATCACAAAGATAAAATAGACAAAAGTGACCAATCCAGATTTGATCAGACTCAATAAAAAACCTTGTTTATAAAAATGCCTGACCGCAAGCCATAAATAAATAAAAGTAGAGAGGATAATGATGATATCTAACCAATCTGGCATATCCCAGAAATAATTAATGGCTAGAACAATACTCATCAAAGCAAACAAATAAGAAAAATAGTAGAAACTGAATACCAAATGGTGAGCGAATCGTCCCTTTCGCCAATAAAATACTTTTAAGATAATTGCGAATATTGGTAAGAGGAAAAATAAGGCGATTGGAATACTATCGTAAAAAGCTTGCAAAATGCCACCACCCTTCTGTTTTTGAAACTTCAATAATTGCTGATAAAATCGTTTTGTGAAAAACCCGGCATTTTCATTCATACCCATAGCTTTCAACTGTTCCATTTCTGGTGCGCCAACAGCAATGAGGGAATCTACCTTTTTACGATCATAACTAAAGGTAAGATTTGGAGTTGCGTTTGTATCTACATTGGTAAGAATAGAATCTAAATCTTTAGCGTCTTGATCAGTCAGCTCGAATAACTTCTGATTCCTTTTTATATTTTCAGAAATCTTTGCTTTTGAAACTGAATCTAGCGGTTTAACAGGGATCGAATCCGTGCTAATTTCGTCCTGAAAGCCCTTCTGCAGTGCTTGATCAACGGCTTGGGTATGTTCTCGTGCCTCTATTGAAAATAAAAAGAAAAAGACTACTGAAACAAATAAATAGTATTGCGCAGGATGTAAATATTGTAAGCGTTTCCCTAATACAAATTGTCTGGCTACATATCCAGGCCTGAACATGAGCGGAATAAAACTTCTAAAAAACCGCGCATCAAATGAAAAGTAATTACTTATGGTATTATAGAACAGGACACCAATTGTAAGATCGTCCTTTGCCTTTTGACCACAATGTGGGCAAAATTGAAATCCGAGCTCAAAGGTCTTAGAACAATTTTTGCATGCTGTTTGATTCGGTTCTAAATTTAAATCAACCTGGTCATCCTTTTTAGGAATCTGGCTTAGATCTTTTTGCTCTTCCATTGAAATGGTTGGTTTAGATAAAATTAAGAAAATTTATGCTAGCATGAACTTGGATTATACATCTGATTTACAATGATTTAAGATTTTTGGCATGATAAATGAAAGCCTCTAAACAAATAGCGTAAGCCGAAAAGCTAAAAATGAGTAGGCATTATCTTAAATAGTTTACTATGAAAAAAGTAACATTAATTATTGCAACGATGCTAATTGGATTGGTATCAGCAACAGCGGCAGAGATGAGCTCTGCAAATGATGGTAAAGATTTAAGAATTACGAAACGCTATCGTTATACGCAACCTATTATGTTCGTGGAGCGTGGTGTAGAATTCTTGATCTTTCCAAATGGTGATTTCGATTTTAATACGGAAATCGTAGATGGTCCGTTTAACGACGAGAATTACTTCAGACAGAATAATTCCAGACGAAGTTCAGTCAATGTCACTTTGAGTGCTCCGGGAAAAAGAATCAGATATTCTCGACCACAAGGCGTTTTAATACTACATGATCGTTATGGAAAAGTTAGACGTATTGGAAACGTATTTATTAATTACGATTCACGAGGTCGCGTAAAAAGAGTTGGATCAGTTTATATGAAATATCGTCATGGTAGACTTAAACAAGTTGGCGGATTGACCATTCAATACAATCGCTGGGGCGATATGATTGGATTACACGGCTTTGTCAAGCCTCATGCCCAGTTATGTGGCCTATGTAATGTTCATGGTTGTACGATGGATCATTTTGGTCAAGGTCATAATGATGATTGGTATGATGATGATTATGGAGACTTTGATGATGACTTCTATTACTACAAGAAGAATGGTAAAAAGAAGAAACGTAAAAAGCGTAAAAAATTCAAATTTGACGATTAAATTCGATTTATATATTTTTTAGTGTTTTAAATCCCACAGACAATTTTAGTTTGTGGGATTTTTTTATGGTATCGGTTCTGGATCAATATTATAAAGCTGAGCAATTCAGTTTTTTTGGAATCATTAAATGTGCAATGAAAATAGGCAAACACAAACTATTTATTTATAACTATTTGAATATCAATATGTTTTAAGTTGCTGTATTTTTTTGGCACGCTGTTTGTTATAGAGTGTATGTATCAATCTTTTAAACGAACAGTTATGAAAAACTTACTTTTAATCTTTGCAGCTTTTCTCCTAAGTGGCGGAACTGCGTTTGCTTCAACCACCACAACCGAGACTACAGAAAATTTAAATCGTGCCTACAGAGGTTATGGAAATTCTTTCATATTCGTTGAGCAAGGGATTGAATTCGCTGTTTTTCCAGATGGACAATTTGATTTCAACGTGAATAGTTATGGACCTAATTTTGGTGCCCATGTTGACTTCGGAAACGTAAGCATCAGTTTTAACACTGGGTATTCATATGATGCCTATGTTCAATATGATGATTATGGAGCTGTAATTCAAATTGAAAACATTCCAATTTATTACGATTATTATGGCCGTATTATTCAAGCTGGAAATGTGCGAATAAGCTATAACAGTTTTGGGCGCATTTATAGCGTCGGTGGACTTTATGTACACTATAATCGATACAATCGTTTTTCACACTGCTCTGGGTTTATCAATGTATATAACAGACATTATGTGTACAGACCTTGGCATACCTATTACGTCATTCCAGTGAGAAATTACTGTGTCGTATATAACAGACCTTATCGTCAGTATTATAATCCAGTGCGCTACAACTACTACAGTCCATATAGAAATAATGCGCGCCCGCGTTCGCAGGTGAGTTATACTAATGGCAGACGTACATCTGTAGCGAGAAACACTGCAAGACGTGATAATATATACAGACAAGATAATAGTTCAAGACGTGATGATTCTTATGCCTCAAATCAGAGAACTGAGAGAACAGAAAGAGGTACTCCTAGAAGAGATGAATCTAGCACTACACAATCACGTTCAGATCGTACAGGTAGAAATGATCGTGTGAGACCAAGAGATGGCCAAAATACAAGACCAGTTGTTTCTAACCGCTCCGATGGATCTGAGAAAACTAAGCCTAGGGTTACAAGTCGTTCGCGACCAGTAGTGACCAATTCAGGTCATAGAAATGAAAAGACAAAACCTAGGAGTAACGCTCGTACAAGACCAGCGGTTTCTACTTCAAGAACTGAGTCTAGAAAAAAAGATAAGCGTGTAGCTACAAACAGACGACCACAGAGCAACACACAAAGTCGTCAAGTTAGCACTCAAAATAAACGCAAAACAAATACGGTTTCGCAGCGTTCTAAAAGAAGTAACTCTTCAGTAGCACAGCGTTCGAAATCAACAAAAACTAAATCTAGAGCGTCCGGATCGCGCTCAAACAAACAAAGATCCTCTACTAGTCCTAGACGAAGTAGACAATAATTTTTTTGGTTGGTTAGTTAGAAAATCTCGCGAGTAGTATGCCTCAAAGCACCTCACGGGATTTTCGCATTTTTAGTTGCGAAATACTTTATCCAATATTTTAGAAATGTCCTCAGAGAAATTTAAGCTGTAAACGATCAGCGCATAGCAAAATGTTATCAATATTGATTTTAAGGCAATATTGATCAAAGGATGAAAAGGGAATTCCCAAAAATAGAATACTAAAATTAAAACCAAAATCAACAGAAAGGTCTTCACGGTATTACTGGTAAATGGTGAGATTTTAAACTTTACATAAACGAAGATCAATTTTGATGCATTATAGGCAAAAATAGAAATTACAGTTGCGAAGGCTGCTCCATTTACGCCATACAGTGGAATAAACCAAAGGTTCAGTCCAATGGCCGTTAAAGCCAATAAAACACCCAGAATTAAGACCGCTTTATAATGTTTGCTATTGAATAGTATGGCGTTATTATTCCCAATTATATTATCGGTCAACTTAGCTATACTTACCAAAAACACAACTAACAAAGCCCCTCCAAATTTTTCTGGGATCACTTCATATAGCTGGTTAATATTTAATATGATGAGCAGAAAGATCAATCCGCTTATTATAAATAAGTTCAATGAACTTTTCTTATAAAGTCTTTCAAGTCCATCATGATCTTTCTCATTTAAAAGTTTGGCTGTAATGGGGTTTGTAATTTGATACATTGAACGTGCCGGAACACCAATTACTGTAGCTATATATATGGCAACGCCGTAATACGCTACATTCTCAATAATAAGCAGCTCCCCTATCATAAATTTATCAATTTCTAAAATAATGGTTGCAACCGAGCCTGCAATTATAATTAATAAAGAATACTTAATGATGCTCAATAAATTTGGGATTTTTCCTAATCTAAAAACTGGACGTTTTACCCCAAAGGCATAAACCATCATGACCACCAATCGTATGATATAAATGAGAATAACACCATATATAAACTGCTGAACATTGACGTAATCTAAGTAGATCAAGCCAAATAGCATCAAAATGCCAACGCGATGGAAAACCTCTTTCATAAAATTACCGAACACACTTTGCATTTGAACCTTCGCCCAAGAATAGAATATTTCAAAATATGAAAAACAGATCGCAGCAACGAAAATCATCCAGACATAGTCTTTAATTATCGCATTTTTCGCTGAAAGTAAATCGGTAATACTTTCAAATGCTAATAATCCAATTAATCCAATAGGAACAATGATACATAATGGCATAAGCAACATTAAGGTGAGAAAGCTATTGATGTTATTTCTGGTTTTGAAAGAAGAATAATATTTTATTAATGTGTTATGTGTTCCCAATGCAAATAAGGGCATCATGATGTTGGCCGTGGAAAGTACAAATGCCACCAAGCCGTGATACTCATCTGTTAAAAAATTGGTATATAAGAAGAGAATATTGATAGCGCCAATCCCGAAACCTAAATAGGTAGTCAGCGTATTTTTAAACGATTGGTTTCGTACTATTCCCATAGATCAATTCAGAATTAAATGAGAAAGTTTCTTGGTAAGGGCTTTTCTACTGTATTGTTGTAGACCAATAGCCTTACTTTTCAAGTTGTTATGCATAAACGCCTCAAAATGATCTAAAATTGTTGCTCTAAGTTCCTTTTCTTGGTCGCCTAAAAAATAGGTGCCCGTGTTGGTTTCAGTTAATATTTGTTCTACATCAGAATCATGAGGACCAATGGCAATGATTGGTCGTCCTGACACCATATACTCAAAAAGTTTACCTGGAATGATACAACGCGTTTCTTCCGAATCGATCTCTAAAAGAAGTAAAACTTGTGATTTACATTGGTATTCAATAGCTTTTTCATGCGAAACATATCCTTTAAAGTTTAAATGCCGGTTGAGCTCAAATTCCTCAAGACTTAAAAGCACCTCCTTACTCACATTTCCAATTAAATTGATTTGAAGCATCGATTTAAACGAATTATTTTCTCGTGCTAATTCATGAAGAACCTTCCAAAGCACTTCTGGGTTGCGATCAGTGAGTAATGATCCAATATGTGACAAGGTAAATCTACCATCAAGTTTTATATCGTTTTCAACGTTGTGGTCATATCCATTTGTAATAACATGGACGGGTTTTTGTGTAATATCCTCGAACTCGGCCTTAGTAATAAAACTAGTTACAATAATTTCGTCTGCAGATTGTAATACTTTTTTCTCCAGGTTCTTATGTTTTTGTTTTGAAATGGCATTTAACCTTAGCTTTTTATGATAACCTATAGTGGTCCACGGATCGCGAAAATCGGCAATCCATTTTAGGTCGTGTAAAGCCTTTAATTGCATTCCGATAAGGTGTAAACTATGAGGTGGACCTGTTGTGATCACCGTTTGAATCTGATGCTCGTTTATATAATCTGAAAGAAAAGTGACTGATGGTTTCACCCAATTTTTTCTTGCATCTGGTATAAAAAAATTGCCGCGAATGTAAAGCATCAACTTTTGAATAAGACTCTGTTTACGTTCAGTAGGTATCAGTCCTTTACTTATATTTTGTGCAGCATTTTTTGAAACTACGCTAGCCATTCTATAGGGCTCCTTGATGGGCTGCTTCAGAATGGTTATCGTTTCTGAAATTTCATCTAAAAGGCTCTCATCTATCACAGGATAATTAGGGTTTTCAGGAACGTAAACTATGGGGTCGACCCCAAATTCTGGGAGGTATTTCACAAACTTCAACCAGCGTTGCACACCTGGGCCTCCTGCTGGTGGCCAATAGTAGGATATAACGAGGGTTTTTTTCATGTTTTATTTCTGAATTCCATATAAATTCCGCCAAAAATAATTAATAACATGATCAATGAACTTCCTAGGGCAACTTTGGCTCCAGAGTCCACAACCTGTGGTTCAAATTTAAATTCTATAATATGTTCTCCTGATGGTACTTCCATACCTCTCAAAACGTAATTAACCAAAACATGTTCTGCTGATTCACCATCGATGAATGCGATCCATCCATGTTTATAGTAATTCTCAGAAAATACAGCAAATCCATCATTTCGTTTTTTTGAAATATACTTAAGATAATTTGGACGGTATTCACTGAGTGAAATGGTATCTGAACTATCTACTTCAAACGTTGTTTTATTTAAATCGGAAGGGAGATGTTCCTTTAAAATAACTGCAGTTGTTTTGGTATTGATACTGTCTAATGCTCGAATTTCTTGATCTGGAGAATCAACAATTTTTAAGTCTTCAATAAACCATGCATTACCATTAGCATCTGGGTTGCCATAGGCAACTTCCTTTCTGTTTTCGTCTTCACCAATGATATATTTCGTGTTTAACATATTTAGAACTTCTAGATTTTGCTTTACAATATGAAAGTCGAAAAGTTCATTATAGCGCCTCATTTTTGCAGCATGATAACCATTTAATGAATTGTGAAAATATGAAGGACGAGTTGATCCTGTGGTCATATCGAATACTCTAAAGTGACCATCATCACGCAATATTTCTTGATCGGCCTGAGTTGGTTGAAATGGTTTCTGAACCTGAATAGCGGAAACAAAATCATCGGCACTTACATAGCGTTTATCTACAGTAACAAGATCGAAGGTTATTAGAATTCCCAAAAAGACCACGACCATAACCTCAGTCAGTTTGTTCTTTAAAAAAGACCAAACAACCCCAGCAGCCAGTACAACAAGTACTAGAGACCGTAAGGTGTCTTTTGTGAAAATAGACATCCGGTCTGCCCTTACTGCCTCTATAAAGTCTGCCCCATAGGCCTGAATATAGGCATTATCATTTGTTCCAGAAAAATCGAAAAGTGTTCCCTTGAACACTAAAAATATAAATGCTAATCCACCAGTAATTCCAGTAGCATAGATCAAGGCTTTCATTTTAACATCCTCTTTTTCAAAATCATTTAGCAATCGAGAAACGCCAAAAATGGCCAGTACAGGCACACAAAGTTCAAGAATGACTTGAATTGAGCTTACGGCTCTAAATTTATTATAGAGTGGAACATAGTCGATAAAGAAATCGGTTAGAAAATCGAGGTTCTTTCCATAAGACAAGAGTAATGATAAGATGGTTCCACCTAAGAGCCACCATTTCAATCTACCTTTTACCAAAAATAAGGAAAGGACAAACAGAAAAATGATTACAGCTCCAATGTAAGCTGGAGCTTCAATAATTGGCAATTGTCCCCAATAGGTTGGTGCACGTTGAGATTCTTGCAATGCTTGAATTGGAGATGCGCCTAATTTCCTAAAGGCGTCATAGGTCTTCGATTCTTTTCCCAAATCTTCATAGCTTCCGCCACCAAGAAAACGCGGTATGAACAGGCTAAATGTGTCTAGAAAGCCATTACTGTATTCTGTGATATATTCTTTGGTCAATCCCGAGCTGGCTTCCTTCGGAGTGCCATCGGCATTTATACTTAATTCGCTTTGACTTCTGGTACTTTCTTTTACATATTCCTGAGTGGCCATTATGTTGGTTGCATTCAACCCAATAGCGAGAATAACAGCTAGAATGAGCAGACCTACAGTTTTAAAAAAATGCGGTAATAGTTTTTTTCTATACGCATCTATGAGGTAACTCACACCTAATACGATGACCAATAACATTAAATAATAGGTCATTTGAAAATGATTGGCGGATAACTCTAGAGCCATAGCCAAAGCTGTTACGATGAATCCGAGCACATATTTTTTCCGAAAGGCAAGTATTATGCCGCTTAAAACTAAAGGCATGTAAGCTATTGCGTGTGCCTTACTATTATGTCCAACCCCTAAAAAAGTGATTAAATAGGTTGAAAAACCAAAGGCAATTGCCCCTATTGCTGCAAGTTTATAATCTACTTTTAAAACAATTAGAAGAATGTAAAACCCAAGTAAGTAAAGAAATAAATAATCAGCCGGTCTCGGTAAAAATCGGAGTGTTCGATCTAATTCTTTAATATAGTTGTGTGGATATTGAGCTCCAAGTTGATAAGTTGGCATACCTCCAAATGCGCTATTGGTCCAATAGGTTTCTTCACCCGTCTGCAGTCGGAAATCATTTTGCTGCTTGGCCATTCCAGTATATTGAACGATATCACTTTGTCTAATTTGCTTGCCTTGTAAAACTGGATAGAAATAGGCCAATGCAATGATAATGAACCCAAGAATGACAATAAGATGAGGTAAAATTGATTTTAATGAAAATTTCATTGAAGGTTTTGTAGAATTATTTCAGAAAATTAATCAATTTCTTCGTAATCTACATATTCACCAACACCTTTGTTAGAAGATTTATCGACATTCGGCATTTTGTCAATTACAGTTTCACCTTCTTTGTGTTTGGGCTGTGGTGGTTTTTGATAATTCCCAAATTGTTGGCCGAATCGCTTTTCGGCTTTTTTCGAAATATAACGCATCAAATAAGGCGCTAAAATGCGCATCAGTATTTTGAGTCCATAATAAATCAATAAGATGATCAAAACGGTTCTCACAAAACCTACAAAGGACGCATACTGGGTCATGAAATGAATTTTATTCAAAAATACAATTCTTACAACTTAAAAATCGTTTTAGTATCATAAAAAAGTAATAAAATTATATATTTGAAGTATAACAGAACGACATGAAATCTATCAAAGCCTATTCGTTATTAATCCTCTCCTTCATTTTCTCCTTTCAAGCTTACGGTCAATATACCGATCTGATCAATTCAAATCGACCTGGAGTTTCGAGGAGTGCCTTTTCTGTAGGAACAAATGTGCTTCAGTTTGAAGCGGGTCCTTATATAGTTAAGGAGGAGCATACACCATTGCAGTATGAAGTATCTGGATTTGGGGCTGATTTTTCAATTCGATATGGTTTGTTTTTTGAGCAACTTGAGGTTAATCTGGAAGGCACATATCAAAATGACACATTTACTGATAATCGATCAAACATCTCTTCTGATTTTAAACGGAGTAATTTCAAGAACTTCACTTTTGGAGCGAAATACTTAGTTTATGATCCTTATAAAAATGCAGAGGAAGAAAAGCCTAATCTCTATAGCTATCATGCGAATCGCGGTTTCCAGTGGAAGTTTTTAATTCCTGCTGTTTCTGTATATGCTGGCATAAATTATGATGTAAAGAACAATCCTTATCTAGCGCCAGATGTTGAAGGCATAAGTCCTAAGGTCATGATCGCTACGCAGCATAATTTTACTGGTGGCTGGGTATTTGTTATGAATTTTTTAAAAGACAGGATTGGAAGTGAATTTTCCGATTTTCAATATATTCTCACCTTAACCAAATCGGTTGGTCAACAATGGGCTGTCTTTGGTGAGGCTCAAGGCATCAACAGTGATTTTTATGCTGATAATTTATTTCGATTTGGTGGCGCATATTTATGGAGTCAAAACTTTCAACTAGATACTGCACTTACTTTTAATACTAAGGACACACCATCTGTTTTTAGTGTGAATTTTGGGGCTTCATATCGTTTGGATTTCCATAAAGATAAAGAAGATAATGGTACTTCAGCTGAAGATGAAGCGGCGAGAAAATCTAGAAAAAAAGGCAATAAGAAAAAGAAAAGGAAAAAGAATAAAAAGAAAGATGAAGATTTCACCGACGATGGTGGGCTATAACCAATGATTACAATAAAAGAAGTTACATCTAAAAAGGATTTAAAGGCCTTTGTTAAATTTCCTTTCAGTCTTTATAAGGACTCCAAATATTGGGTCCCTCCTATAATTAGCCAAGAATTAAAAACTTTTAACAAAAAGCTCAATCCCGTATTTAACGATGCTGAAGCCATACTTTTTCTTGCTTATAAGGATGGGGAAATTGTCGGTAGGGTTGCAGCTATTCTGAATTGGTTAGAAGTGAAGCATCAGAATATTAAAAAAATGCGTTTTGGTTGGTTTGATTTTATCGATGATCTCGAAGTCTCAAAAGCACTCTTAGATAAGGTAGAATCTATAGGTAAACAACATGACCTTGACTATATTGAAGGCCCCGTGGGGTTCTCAAATTTGGATAAGGTTGGTGTTATTACCGAAGGTTATGATGAAGTGGCACCAATGATCACATGGTATAATCATCCTTATTATGTCAAACATTACGAGGCTTATGGATGTCAGCCTGAAAAACATTATTTGGAAAGTAAATTTCCATTTGCAAATGTTAAACCAGAAACCTTTGCGAAGGCACAAGAACTTATAAAAAGGCGTTATCAATTACGAGCACTTAAATTCACAAAAACGAGTGAGGTTATGCCTTATGTTGATAAGATGTTCGATTTGTTTAATGAAAGTTATGCTTCATTATCTTCGTTTGTAGCTATTACTGATATTCAGAAAGCATATTTTAAGAAGAAATTTATCAGTTTCGTAAATCCGGAGTACATCAAATTTGTAGTCGATAAGAATGATGACCTCATTGGTTTTGCTATTGTGATGCCGGCTTTTTATAAGGCTTTACAAAAAGCAAATGGCAGACTGCTGCCATTCGGATTTAAACATATTTTAAACGCAAAAAAGAACAGTAAAGAGGTGGTTTTTTATTTGATCGGGATTCATCCAGAGTATCAAAACAAAGGTGTACATGCCGTTATCTTTAATGAATATTATAACACTTTCACTGAAAAAGGAATTTTGACTTGCTATAGAACACCAGAACTTGAAGATAATTATGCGATTCATCAAATCTGGAAACATTTTGATCCAATCGTTTACAAAAGAAGAAAAACCTTTAAAAAATCCTTATAAAAAAAGCCGCTTAAAAAAGCGGCTTTTCTATATCTATATATCTTAATATTATTCGCCCATGGCAGCAGAAACCGCTGCAGATAAGCGCTTGTATGTCCCATTATGAAGTCGTTCTCTAATATTTGAAAACGCATTTAGTGTTTGTTCAACATCTTCCAGTGTATGTGTAGCTGTTGGAATCATTCTTAACAAAATCAATCCCTTTGGAATCACAGGATACACTACAATAGAGCAAAATATACCGTAATTCTCGCGTAAATCTTTAACAAGGGCCATTGCTTCTGGAATACTTCCTTTCAAGTATACTGGCGTCACACAACTTTGAGTTGTTCCAATATCAAAACCACGATCCTTAAGTCCACTTTGAAGCGCATTTACAATATTCCAAAGGTTTTCTTTCATTTCAGGCATTGTACGCAACATATCAAGGCGTTTAAGTGCACCAACAACCAACTGCATTTGCAGAGATTTGGCGAACATTTGCGAACGCAAGTTATATTTTAAGTAATCAATGATCTCCTTATCGGCTGCAATAAAAGCACCTGTGCTTGCCATTGATTTGGCAAAGGTTGCAAAATAAACATCGATATCATCTTGTACACCTTGTTCTTCTCCTGCACCAGCACCCGTTTTACCTAATGTACCAAAACCGTGGGCATCATCAACTAGAAATCTAAAGTTAAATTTCTTTTTAAGCGCAACAATATCTTTTAATATACCTTGTTCACCTCTCATACCAAAAACACCTTCGGAAATGACTAAGATCCCTCCTCCTGTTTGTTCTGCTAATTTGGTAGCGCGTTCAAGGTTCTTTTCAAGGCTTTCCACATCATTATGCTTATAGGTAAATCGTTTACCCATATGGAGTCTTACTCCATCAATAATACACGCATGTGAATCGACATCATATACAATAATATCGTCTTTTGAAACCAAAGCATCTATCGTGGATACCATACCTTGATAACCAAAATTTAGAAGGTAAGCCGCTTCTTTATTGACAAAAGCCGCCAGTTCATTTTGAAGTTGTTCATGTAAACTGGTGTGTCCAGACATCATACGAGCGCCCATTGGATATGCTGATCCGTGTAGTTTGGCAGCTTCGGCATCTACTTTACGCACTTCAGGATGGTTGGCTAGTCCTAGATAGTCATTAATACTCCAGGTAATAACGTCTTTTCCTTGAAACTTCATTCTATTTGAGATTTGTCCTTCTAGCTTTGGAAAAACGAAATAGCCCTCAGCATGAGACGCCCATTTTCCTAAAGGACCTTTATCTCTATAGATCTTTTCAAATAAATCTTTCATCAAAAAAATTAGTCTTAGTTAGTTTTCAGCAAAATTAGAAAAATTAATTCTCACAACATAATTAATTATTCAACAACTGTTTATAAGATTTTCCCATAAAAAAAGCCTATAACACAAGATTAGCGTTATAGGCCGTACTTTATATAGGTTTCTTATTTTATATACTGAATGGTCTTAACAGTAGCTTCATTTTTACTATCGAAGAAGCCTTGTTCTTCCATCCATTGATCACTAAATACCTTGCTCATGTATCGCGATCCATGATCAGGAAAAATAATAACAACTTTTGCATCTTTATCGAAAGCACCTTCAGCATATAGCTGTTTTACGCCTTGCATGGCAGCACCACTTGTATAACCAACAAATAAGCCTTCTGTTTTAGCTATTTCTCTCGTCGTATGCGCACTTTCTTCATCGGTTACTTTTACGAAGGTATCTATGACATCGAAGTCTGTAGCCGTTGGAATTAAATTCTTTCCAAGGCCTTCAATTCTATAAGGATAAATCTCATTAGCATCAAATTCACGAGTTTCGTGATATTTTTTCAATACCGAACCATAAGCATCAACACCATAGATCTTAATGTTAGGATTCTTTTCCTTCAAAAACTTAGCCGTTCCGGAGATCGTACCTCCTGTTCCGCTACAAGCGACCAAATGGGTTATTTCACCATTTGTTTGATCCCAAATCTCTGGTCCAGTTGTTTTATAATGTGCTTCAATATTCAACTCATTGAAGTATTGATTTATATAAACAGAGCCTTTTATTTCTTCATGTAAACGTTTAGCAACCTGATAATAGGATCTTTTATCGTCTGCACTTACGTGAGCAGGACAAACATATACTTTGGCACCTAAGGCCTTCAGCATATCTATCTTATCAGACGATGATTTAGAACTAACAGCTAAAATACATTCGTACCCTTTTATTACACTTACCATTGCAATACTGAAGCCTGTATTTCCTGAGGTTGTTTCTATAATCGTATCACCAGGTGATAAGATACCTCTCCTTTCGGCTTCTTCTATAATGTAAAGTGCTATACGGTCTTTTGTCGAGTGACCTGGGTTAAATGCTTCTACCTTTGCTAGATACTCCCCTTCAAAGTCAGAGGTCATTTTATTTAATTTGATGAGCGGTGTTTTTCCAATAAGGTCCAGCACGCTATCAATTACTTGCTTATTTTGTTTCATAAATGCTACTATGAGTTACGAATTTATAAAATGTAACCTAAAACTTGGCAAAAATAACAGAATTTTTTAGAATTACTGGGTTATCCCTTCTAAATCTAATAAAAAGGCAAATTCTTGTGCATCTTCCTTAAGAGACTCAAAACGCCCTGAAGCCCCACCATGACCCGTTTTCATGTCGGTTCGAAGTAGTAATACATTAGTATCGGTTTTCATATCCCTTAACTTCGCTACCCATTTGGCAGGTTCCCAATACTGAACCTGAGAGTCATGAAGCCCTGTTGTAACTAACATATTGGGGTAATTTTGAGCTTTTACCTGATCATATGGCGAATAAGACAACATATACTTATAATAGGCCTCATCATTAGGATTACCCCATTCATCATACTCAAAAGTTGTTAAAGGAATACTATCATCTAACATGGTTGTGACCACATCTACAAAAGGTACTGCAGCTAAAACACCATTATAAAGTTCAGGAGCCATATTCACAACAGCTCCCATTAAGAGACCCCCGGCACTTCCACCTGCGGCATAATGATGTTTCGGAGACGTGTAGTTCTCTTGAATTAAAAATTGTGAGCAATCAATAAAATCTGTAAATGTGTTCATTTTATTGAACAATTTTCCATCATCATACCATTCTCTGCCCAAATATTGACTGCCTCTAATATGTGCGATTGCGAAAATGAATCCACGATCAATCAAACTCAAATAATTTCTACGAAATGCAGGGTTTACTGTCGATCCATAGGAGCCATAAGCATATAATAGTAAGGGATTTTTCCCATTGCGTTCCATGCCTTTCTTATATATCATTGAAATAGCAATTTTTTTACCATCACTTGCTGTAGCCCAAACACGTTGTTCTTCATAATTATTGGCGTCAAACTTTCCATCTGGAACTTCACTAACCTTTCTCACCACGTGGGTTTTATCACGCATATTAAAATCGATGACCGTCGCTGGTTTTGCCATTGAAGTAAAGTTATATCTCAGGATCTCAGTGTCAAATTCAACATTTGTAGTGGTATAAGCCGTATAGGTTTCGCTATCAAAAGGAATGTAATAGCTTTCTTTAGACACATCAAATGGTGTGACATGAATTCTGGTAAGACCATCACGCCGTTCACTTACAACTAAATAATCATTAAATGTATCGATATCTTGTAATAAAACATGTTTTCGATGCGGAATCACCTCAACCCAATTTACTTTAGAAGTTCTGTTTTCTGGGGTTCTCATGAGTTTGAAATTTTTGGCTCCATCACTGTTGGTAACTATATAAAACTGATCTTCATGATGATAAATATTGTGTTCCAAACCTTGTTCTCTTTCTGAAAATATTCTAAAATCACCGTCTGGGGTATCAGCATTAAGGATGCGATATTCATCTGTAAGCGTACTGCTGCTCGCAATGATGAGAAATTTACGCGATTTTGTTTTATAGATATAACTATAAAAAGTTTCGTCTTCTTCAAAATACACCAAGTCATCATTTTGAGGGTCAGCTCCTAACTTGTGCTTAAATATCTTATCTGACCTTAAGGTCTCTTCATCTTTTCTTGTATAGAATAAGGTTTTATTGTCATTTGCCCATGTAGAACTTCCTGTGGTATTCTCTAATTTCTCTGGGTGTACTTCTCCAGTTCTTAGATCTTTAATTTGAATGTTATACTTTCTACGGCTAACCGTATCAATTCCGAAGGCTACCAGATTATTATCAGGACTCACATTAAGTCCAGTTAAACTAAAATAACTATGTCCCTTTGCGAGTTCATTGCAATCAACTATCAATTCTTCTTCGGCATCTAAACTTTCTTTTTTTCGGGTATAAATGGGATAGTCGTTACCTGTTTCAAATTTGGTGATATACCAATAGCCATTGTATTTATAAGGGACCGAGGCGTCATCTTGTTTGATTCGAGCTTTCAGTTCTTCAAATAAAGTCTTTTGAAATGATTCTGTATGCTCTAGATTTTTCTTGAGGTAGGCGTTTTCCTGATTTAAATAATCAATGACTTCAGGGTCTTCCCGATCATTAAGCCAGAAGTAATTATCAATCCGTGTATCATTATGGATCTCTAATTTTTTTTCTATTTTTTTTGCTTTGGGCACTTCTTTATTATGGGTCATTTTTTTATCATTTTTACAGGAGCATGTCGCGATGAGCATGAACAACAAAAGATTAAACTTAGTTTTCATTTTTTATTGGATTAAATGTCTGACAATTTAGTAATTTTGTAATTCAAAAAATTAAATTTTTAGATATGTTTGGTGATCTCATGGGAATGATGGGCAAATTAAAAGAAACTCAAAAAAAAGTTGAAGAAACTAAAAAACGTCTCGACTCCGTTTATATCGATGAATCTAGTCAGGATGATCTTGTAAAAGTCACAATTACGGCAAATCGCGAAATCAAATCTGTTGCGATTGATGATACCTTATTAGCCGATAAAGAACAATTGGAGGATTATTTAGTGCTTACCTTAAATAAGGCGATACAAGAAGCTACAAAGATAAATGAAACCGAATTAGCTGCGGTTGCAAAAGAAGGCATGCCAAATATTCCGGGAATGGATTTGTTCAAATAGCGAATTACATGTCTTGTATTGTCTGTAATACTTTTGTGTGCATAGCATCTGAATAGTCAAGATGTGTCACCATTCTTAGTTTTCCACCACCCATTCCGATGATATGTATATTCTTTGCGATTAATTTCTGTTGAAATTTAGTTTCAGAGATCATATCATTTAATTCGAAGATAACGATATTGGTTTCAACTGGTTCAACAACCTTAACGCAGGAAAGCGTTGATAATACACTGCCAAGTTCCTGAGCTTTTTTATGGTCTTCTTCTAAACGTTCTAAATGATTATCTAGAGCATATAAGCCTGCAGCTGCCAAATATCCGACTTGTCGCATGCCACCTCCTAATATTTTTCTAATCCGAATAGCACCTTTCATGAGGGATTCGTCTCCAATTAAAACTGAGCCTACAGGACATCCCAAGCCTTTACTAAAGCAAACAGAAATGGTATCAAAAAGTCTTCCATATTGAACCGCTTTCTCTTCTTTCTTGACAACTGCATTCCAAATTCTTGCGCCATCTAAGTGATAGCCTAAATTATGAGCATTACAGGTTTCTCTGAGTTTCTTTAATTCGAAGAAATCCCAACATGCACCACCTCCTTTATTTGTGGTGTTTTCAACGGCGACCAAACTGGTCAACGGACTATGATAAAAATCGGGTGGATTAATAGCTTCTGCAACTTGTTCCGCAGTAAACATACCACGATCACCATCAATAAGTTTACAGGAAATTCCGCTATTAAATGAAGCTCCTCCTCCTTCATAATTGTAAATATGAGCATATTTATCACATATCACTTGTTCCCCAGGATTGGTATGTAATTTCAAGGCGGCCTGATTAGCCATACTACCCGAAGGAAAAAACAAAGCTTTTGGCTTTCCAAACATCTCAGCAACCCGCTCTTCTAAGGCATTAACTGTTGGGTCCTCCTTATAAACATCATCCCCAACCTCAGCTTTCAGCATAGCATCCAGCATACCCGCAGTTGGCTTGGTGACTGTATCACTTCTTAAATCGATCATTATTATTCTTCAATTGACATATAACTACAATTATCGCTTCCTATTGGTGAACCATCTGGAATTTTTGGTGCATCAGGTAGTTTAAAGTCATCTGGTTTTTTGTTAAATCGCTCTATAATTAATTTGTATTGTAGGCTGTAATCATCTGTCTCCAATGTACTTTTAATATAATCCAATGCTCGATATGCTTTTGCATTTACTTGCAAAAAGGCCTTATCTGAAGTTGCCAAATGCATAACATATTTTAAAACATTCTGATTCACCATATGTTGTATTTCATTTAAATACGAATCATTATGAGTCTTTTTAAACGAATTATCTATGATCGTTTTGAATACATCTTCTAAGGCCAATTGACTATTGTCTAAGCTTTTTTGCTGTATTAAACGATTTGCACGTTCAGGATGTAACAATAATTTAAGGGTCATGTCGCTTGCAGTTGAAGCAGCACTAAATGGGTCAAATGCAACGCCAGTTTTTCCTTTAAAAGATTCTCGGGTTCTACCATATGAGAAAGCTCTGGGTGGAAATAAAGTTAGTTTGTTTTGAGGTATGGCTAATGTACCTGCCGATATGCTTTGGACTAAGGCGTCCATGGCATTTATTTGATCACGATATGAAATTGATTTTGTAGTAAGTTGGCCATCTCCTTTTACTGCATAATTATAATCCAAACCTCCTATTAATTTCACAGCTGCTTCTGTTTGATACCGATGAAAGAAATATAGTGGAACAAAAACATCTTCTAAAACCGTAAAAGGCTCATTGCTTCTTATATTATCTTTCGAAAAATTACGAATTGCCTTTTCGCGAACTTTTAAAACGTTTAACAGCTCTTGACTTGCATTCTTTCCATTATCCCATAAATGTGCTAAGGCATGTGCACCTCCCTGAGCTCTGGCATCACTATCGGTAATAAAACGCAATCCGTCTTGATTCGCTTTATTTAAAATCTTATTCAATTCTTCAGTCTCATTTGATCCTTCTGGAAATTCCGAATAACTATAGGCCACAGTTACTTTATCCCATGCTCCTATTTTTGTGTCGTAAGCATTCTTCAAATCTATCGCCCCAGAGCTGTTTAATGATACCAACGGATGTGGATAATCCATAACCGATGCTCTATTGTTGGTACTAGCCGCGAAATTATGAGCGAAACCTATAGTATGTCCAACTTCATGGGCACTAAGTTGTCTGATACGGGCTACAGCCATATCTAACATGGGTTTATAATTCTCATCGCTTTCAGCAAAGGGTTTGTTCATTAATGCCTGAGCGATCATAAAATCTTGTCGGATTCTTAAACTTCCTAAACTCACATGACCCTTAATGATCTCCCCTGTTCTGGGGTCTACAACGCTCGCACCATAGCTCCATCCTCGTGTAGAGCGATGCACCCATTGAATTACATTATATCTGCAATCTAAGGGGTCAGCATCTGCAGGTAGCATTTTTACCTGAAAGGCATTTTTAAATCCGATAGCTTCGTAAGCTTGATTCCACCATCGGGCACCATCTAATAAGGCCGATCTTACTGGCTCAGGAGTGCCTGGATCTAAATAATAAATAATGGGTTCTTTAGCTTCACTTGATGCAGCATTTGGATCTTTTTTTTCTAGGCGATGTCGAATGACAAAACGTTTTTTTATTTGCTCTTGCACTGGTGTTGCATAATCCATATAAGTCATAGGGATGGCGCCACTGCGAACATCAAAAACTCTTGGTTTGTAATTATTATCTGGAAGTTCGATAAATGAATGGTGTTGATTCACCGTAACCAAAGAAGAAGTTGGTGTAACAGTCCTCAAATTTCGACCGGTGGGCTGACCTGAAAACGTCAACATGGCTTCAAATTCAACATTTTTTGGAAAGGCCTTCGTGCGCTCTAAATATAAGGCGCTCTTACTAGCATCCAATTTGTAGGTGCCTTCTTTAGATTGTTTTAATCTATTAGCAACACCATGAGTATCCTGCATTAGGAAAGGGGTCAAATCGATCAAATACCCGTTGTCATTAGTTTCCATTATTTTAAATCCGAACAAAACAGATTTTGCAAAAGCTTGCTCTATGCTCTTTCGTTCAAGTTCATTGTTTGTAATGGCTCGATAATTTTGATTAGGCTGGATAAGTAATAATTTATTCCCTGCCTTTTTAAATTTAACAATACGTTCATTCCCTAATTGTCCTCGATCTAATCCAATATCATTACTTCCAATACCACTTGCAAGGGAGTTTACATAAAGAAATTCTTTATCGAGATCTTTAACTTGCAAATAGATCTTATCCTGAGCCTCTTCATAGAAGAAGTCAAAATAGCCACTATAATTAGATAGCTTTTTGTCTTTTAGAACTTGGGCATGTGTAATGAAAATAAATAATAAGAATACGAGGGTGAGGTTGGATTTTTTCATAATTAAATTATAAGTTTATAAAACTACATAAATTAGTTCAAATTTGCCACATCACTTCAATTTAGAAGGCGATTTTTTGTCATATTGTATTTAGAAAATTGAGATTAAAAAAGAAATGATTAAATTGTAACCAACCAGTGATTCGCATGTCTTAATAAAAAGACATGTTTTTAATACATCCCTAAGAATTAAAACACTTGTTGAAAGAATAGCTATTGCCTTTTCTTTACTTGTAAAAGGAGACCTTAAGACTTTATTTAAAAGTCTCACGGTTAGACTATACTCACGAAAATTATCATTTGGACTCGTACGCGATTTGAATTCAAAATTTGTGGTTAATGTACCCAATGATATTTATCTAAAGATCCGATATTTTAATACTGATGATATTGATACACTTGATGAAGGCCATAGACACCTACGCCTTGTCAAGGAAGGCATTCCTCAATGTTATATTGGTGAAATGGCTGACCATACACCCTGCTACCGACAATGGCTCATTGGATTCGAACAAAATGAACAGTTAAAAAATTATTTTGGCGATTTATTTCCAAGCCTTAAAAAGGGAGAAGCCCTAGTAGAAGGTATTTTTACCAAGCCCGAATTTAGAGGAAAAGGCATCATGCCATATGCCTTAGATTTGGTTAATAAAGAGGCTATGAAACTAGGGTATTCGAAAATCTTGGTATATGTTGACCGCTCGAATATACCTTCGCTAAAAGGCTGCTATCGTGCAGGCTTTATTCCATTTCAAACGCGGTATGAAACGTGGTTCCTTTTCAGAAGAACAACGTCTTTTCGGCCAATTTCCAAATCCTTTAAGTCGACCTTTTTTAAGTTGGTAAATTCTTAACTTGTCTAAATTCTTATTTTATGTTTTTTTCAAAGCATTAAAAAAATTACATTCGCAATAAATTTGTTGTTATGGTTACATCTGATCAAATACGGAGCCTTGCTGAGCGCCTTGATGCGTTAAGGGAATATCTTTGACGTAGATGCAAAACTAATAGAAATACAAAATGAGGAGGAAAAAACCTTCGATCCCAATTTTTGGAATGATTCCCGAGCTGCTGAAACAGTTATGAAAGCCTTAAGGGTGAATAAAAAGTGGATCTCTGATTACCAACAAGCTAAAACTTATATTGAAGATCTTGAAGTCTTATATGACTTTCATAAAGAAGGGGATACAACCATGGCTGAAGTTGAAAAGCAATTTCATAAAGCCACATCGTGGCTCGAGGATCTTGAATTTAGAAACATGCTATCTGACGAAGGTGATGGTTTGAGTGCGATTTTACAAATCACAGCAGGTGCTGGTGGCACTGAAAGTTGCGATTGGGCTCAAATGCTTATGCGTATGTATTTAATGTATGCCGAAAAAAACGGCTTCAAAGTAAAAGAATTGAACTATCAGGAAGGTGATGTTGCTGGAATTAAAACCGTCACACTACAAATTGAAGGTGATTTCGCATTTGGTTGGTTAAAAGGAGAAAATGGTGTACATCGATTGGTACGAATTTCTCCATTTGATAGTAATGCCAAACGTCATACCAGTTTTGCGTCAGTTTATGTTTATCCAATGGTTGATGATTCTATAGAGATCGATATCAATCCATCAGATCTAGAGATTACGACTGCGCGTTCAAGTGGTGCGGGAGGCCAAAATGTAAATAAGGTCGAAACCAAAGTTCAACTGACCCATAAACCCACTGGCATACAAATATCATGTTCTGAAACCCGTTCTCAACATGATAATCGCGATCGTGCTATGCAAATGCTAAAATCGCAATTATACGAGATCGAGTTAAAAAAACGTCAAGAAGCCAGAGATGACATAGAGGCTGGTAAAATGAAAATTGAATGGGGAAGCCAAATTCGTAATTATGTGATGCATCCCTATAAATTAGTGAAAGACGTGCGTACTGGCCAAGAGACCGGCAACGTTGATGCTGTCATGGACGGACAAATTGAAGAGTTTCTAAAAGCATACTTAATGATGATGGGCCAAAAAAGCTCCGATGAATAATTATTGCTTATTTTCGCAGAAATCC
>JABDMU010000081.1 GCA_013001285.1 Flavobacteriaceae bacterium | reverse complement strand
ACACAAGGGTCAACAAACCCGATGTTGAACAGAGCAAGAAATAAAATTCAATTAAGAAGTAATTACTTTGTTATGATCAATGGTGGCTTACTCCCTTTTTCGCCAAAAAAATCTGGATTTAAAAAATTTTTATCACCCGATCAAGCTGGGAAGATCGATGTTTTTGTAAAGTCAAATAAACTTTCTTATAAGAAGGAAAAAGACCTAAAAGAGATATTTGCCTACCTTAATTCGCTTTGATCTTAAAACATTGTTCAAAAGGCGTTAATTAAATAACGCCTTTTTTTATGTCTATGTGATAACTAAAATTTATTTTTGCTAAACTTTATTAAAATCTAATGAAATATCAGTCTCGAAAAAAAGCAATTATTTTACTTGCCGATGGCACTATTTTTCATGGTAAGGCCATAGGAAAAGAAGGAAGTGCATTTGGCGAAGTTTGTTTTAACACCGGAATGACCGGCTATCAAGAAGTATTTACTGATCCCTCTTACTTTGGTCAATTAATGGTCACTACCAATGCGCACATAGGAAATTATGGGATAAGCAATGATGATAATGAATCGAAAAGCATTAAAATATCAGGACTAATCTGCAAAAATTTTAGTTATAATTTTTCACGCGATGCAGCTGATAGTTCACTTGAAGCTTTTTTTGATGAGCATAATTTATTTGCGATTTCGGATGTAGACACAAGAGCACTTGTAAGTTATATCAGAGAACACGGTGCCATGAACGCAGTTATTTCTACTGAAATAGATAATAGTTCTGAATTAAAAAAACAATTAGAAGCTATTCCGAGTATGAAAGGCTTGGAATTGGCCTCAAAGGTTTCGACCACTGAACCTTATTATTTTGGAAATGAAAATGCAACCTATAAAATTGCAGCATTAGATATTGGTATCAAAACGAATATTTTAAGAAATCTTGCAAAACGAGATGCTTACATTAAAGTGTTCCCATACAATACATCCTATCAAGAAATGAGCCTGTGGAACCCAGATGGTTATTTTCTGTCAAACGGACCTGGAGATCCTGAACCTTTAACAGACGCTATAGCACTTGCCAAGGAAATTATCAATCATGACCATCCGTTATTCGGAATTTGTCTTGGTCACCAAGTTATTGCTTTGGCAAATGGTATTTCTACTTATAAAATGCATAATGGTCATCGTGGTATCAACCATCCAGTTAAAAATCTTATAACAGGAAAAGGTGAGATCACCTCACAAAATCACGGATTTGCCATTAACCGAGAAGAAACTGAATCACATTCAGATCTTGAAATCACACACCTTCATTTAAATGATCATACAGTGGCAGGAATGGCTATAAAAAACAAGAATTGTTTTTCGGTACAGTACCATCCGGAGGCAAGCCCTGGGCCACATGATTCGTCATATTTATTCGATCAATTTATTGAAAATATAAAACAATCAATTTCAAAGAAAGCAACCATATAAAACCAATAATTTCATGAGCATTATAGTAGATATTCACGCTAGACAAATTTTTGATTCGAGGGGAAACCCAACGGTTGAGGTTGACGTCATAACAGAGACAGGCATTTTAGGTAGAGCCGCAGTACCATCAGGTGCTTCAACAGGAGAACATGAAGCTGTTGAATTAAGAGATGGCGGAAAAGCTTATATGGGAAAAGGCGTTGCAAAAGCAGTTGAAAATGTAAACACAATTTTAGCTCAAGAATTGTTAGGCGCTTCCGTTTTCCAACAAAATTTGATAGATCAGACCATGATCCAATTAGATGGTACACCAAACAAATCGGTTTTAGGAGCAAACGCCATTTTAGGTGTGTCGCTTGCTGTTGCGAAAGCAGCAGCCAATGAAATGGGTATGCCACTATACCGCTATGTTGGTGGTGTTTCGGCAAATACGCTTCCAGTACCTATGATGAATATTATCAATGGTGGATCTCATAGTGATGCTCCTATTGCTTTTCAAGAATTTATGATCATGCCGGTAAAAGCAAAGACCTTTACGCATGCCCTTCAAATGGGAACTGAAATTTTTCACCATTTAAAGAAGGTATTGCATGATCGGAATTTAAGCACGGCTGTTGGAGATGAAGGAGGATTTGCACCAACATTAAAAGGAACTGAAGATGCGCTTGACACCATTGCTCAAGCGGTTAAAAATGCCGGTTACGCTTTTGGCGATGAAATCATGGTAGCATTAGACTGCGCTGCAGCTGAGTTTTATGTCAACGGTAAATATGATTATACTAAATTTGAAGGCGATAAAGGAGAAGTAAGATCTAGTAAAGAGCAAGCCGATTATTTGGCCCATCTCTGTAGTCAGTATCCAATTATTTCTGTTGAAGATGGTATGGATGAGAACGATTGGGAAGGTTGGAAATATCTTACAGAGAAAATTGGAGATAAGGTGCAACTCGTTGGTGATGACCTTTTTGTTACTAATGTCGAGCGACTTTCAAGAGGAATTGAAAACGATACTGCCAATTCCATTTTGATCAAAGTGAATCAAATTGGTACCTTAACCGAAACTATTGCTGCTGTATCCATGGCTCATAATGCAGGGTATACCTCAGTAATGTCACACCGTTCTGGAGAAACTGAAGATAACACTATTGCAGATTTGGCCGTTGCATTAAATACTGGTCAAATTAAAACAGGTTCAGCTTCACGAAGTGATCGCATGGCAAAATACAACCAATTACTTCGAATAGAAGAGGAATTAGGAACAACAGCCTACTATCCTCAGGAAAAGGCTTTTAAAATTTAGACATTGAAAAACAGTCTATTTTCAAGCGATTATTCATACGAATGATCGCTTTTTTATTTGTATTGGTTTTTCCAATTGAAATATCAACAAATCCTTTATTTACTTGCTTTAGAAATCCTTAGATATTTCTTAACTTAGCAATCCGCAAAAAAAACAAAATTCAAAATTTATGTCTAATAAAGCTACGTTAGAAATTAACGGTGAAAAACATGAGTTTCCACTAGTTGTAGGAACTGAAAATGAAGTAGGTATTGATATAAAAACCTTTCGGGCGGCTACCAATGGTGTGGTGACCTTAGATCCTGGTTTTAAAAATACGGGCTCTTGTGAAAGTGGGATTACCTTTTTAAATGGCGAACAGGGTATATTAAGATATCGAGGTTATGCCATAGAAGAACTTGCGGACAAGGCCGATTTTCTTGAGGTGGCCTTTTTATTAATCTTTGGTGAATTGCCAACTAAAGACCAATTAGAAAAGTTTCATAGTGATATCAAAGGACAATCTATTGTTGATGACGATGTCAAAAAAATTATAGATGCGTTTCCTAAAACCGCCCATCCTATGGGTGTATTGTCTTCCCTAACGAGTGCGTTGACAGCATTTAATCCATCTTCAGTGAACGTAGACTCTGAAGAAGATATGTACAATTCGGTAGTTCGAATTTTGGGAAAATTTCCGGTGCTTGTGGCTTGGACCATGAGAAAGAAACAAGGATTGCCTCTTGATTATGGCGATAATTCTCTAGGTTATGTAGAGAACGTGCTTCAGATGATGTTTAAAAAACCGAATCAAGACTACGTTCAAAATCCAATCATTATTGATGCCTTAGATAAATTACTTATTCTTCATGCCGATCATGAACAGAACTGTTCAACGTCTACAGTGCGAATTGTAGGTTCGTCCCATGCAGGATTATTTGCCTCTCTTTCTGCAGGAATTTCTGCGCTTTGGGGACCACTTCATGGTGGAGCCAATCAAGCAGTCATTGAAATGTTGGAAGCTATTAAAGAGGACGGTGGAGACACTCATAAATATATGGCCAAGGCCAAAGACAAGACCGACCCTTTTCGCTTGATGGGGTTTGGACATCGCGTCTACAAAAATTTCGATCCTCGTGCTAGAATTATTAAGAAGTCGGCAGATGATGTTCTTGCTGATCTTGGTATTGAAGATCCTATTTTAGAAATTGCAAAAGGCTTGGAAGCTGAAGCACTTAGTGACGATTATTTTGTAAAACGAAAATTATATCCTAATGTTGATTTTTATTCGGGAATTATTTATCGAGCTATGGGTATTCCAATTGAGATGTTTACTGTAATGTTTGCTTTAGGACGCTTGCCTGGATGGATTGCTCAATGGCGTGAAATGCGACTTAATAAAGAACCAATTGGCCGCCCTAGGCAAATCTATACTGGTGAAACATTGCGCGATTTTAAATCTATCAATAATCGTTAATCAAGATAAATCATAAATGTCATTTTCGTAGTTTTCGAGATTTTTTTAACCATCACTATCTTATTTAAACTATAGAATGACATTTTTTTATAACTACCCCTTTTGAAATTAAACATTAAAGACGAGACCTCTAGATTAAGAGCTGTTATATTAGGTACCGCAGAAAGTTGTGGTCCTACCCCTAAACCCGAAGATTGTTACGATCCGAAAAGCCGTCAACATGTTTTGAATGGCACCTATCCAAAAGAAGAAGATATGATCCCAGAGATGGAGGCCGTAGCTAAGGTATTCAAAAAATATGATGTTGAAGTATTTAGACCTAATGTCATTGAAAATTGCAATCAGATCTTTTCTCGTGATATCGCATTTGTCATTGACGATAAAATAATTAAAGCCAATATTCTACCGGATAGAGATCGTGAAATTGAAGCTGTTCGATATGTTTGGAACTTAATTGAAGATAAAAATAGAATTATCTTACCTGAAGAGTGTCATGTTGAAGGTGGTGATATAATGCCTTGGAAGGATCATATTTTTATCGGAACCTATTCTGGAGAAGATTACGAAGATTATGTAACGGCACGCACCAATATGGATGCGGTCATCGCTATTCAAGAACTATTTCCTCATAAAACAGTAAAATCTTTTGAATTACGGAAATCTAATACAGACCCAAAAGAAAACGCTTTACATTTAGATTGCTGTTTTCAACCTATAGGAACAGATAAAGCTATTTTACACAAAAATGGATTTTTAGTGGAAAGTGAATATGATTGGTTGGTTAATTTCTTTGGGAAAGAGAACATTTTTGAAATTACAAAACAGGAAATGTACGACATGAATAGTAACATTTTTTCTATTTCTGAAGAGGTTATTATTTCTGAAAAGAACTTTAAACGGTTAAATAGCTGGTTAAGAGATCAGGGATTTACTGTAGAAGAAGTTCCATATGCTGAAATTGCGAAACAAGAGGGGCTTCTTCGATGCTCAACAATGCCTCTAATTAGAGACTAAATATTTAAAAGGATGAAAATAAACAGAATTACACATTTGGTATTATTAAGCGTCTTCTTATTATCAAATGTACAGGCTCAGAAACTTTCTCGCGCAGAAAAGAAAATATTAAGATCTGTTGAAAATAATAATGTTGAAGCCATTTCATTTTTAAAAGAAGTGGTAAACATCAATAGCGGAACCATGAATCACCAAGGGGTAAAACAGGTGGGGATGGTCTTTAAAAAAGCATTTGAAGACATTAATTTTAAAACCAATTGGTTCGATATGAGTGCTGTTGATCGTTCGGGACACTTATTTGCAGAAACTTCTGGGCATAAAGGAAAAAGATTACTACTAATAGGTCATTTAGATACAGTATTTGAAGCCGATAGTCCTTTTCAGGAGTTTAAAATGATCAATGATAGTATTGCTCATGCTCCAGGAGGGAATGATATGAAAGGTGGCAATGTAATAATTCTCTATGCTTTAAAAGCATTACAAGAAAATGGCCTCCTAAAGAATGCCCAGATCATTGCAGCATTTACTGGTGATGAAGAAGCAACCGGGAAACCATTAGCAATTAGTAGAAAGGACTTGATTGAGGCCGCAAAGCGAAGTGATGTCGCTCTAGGATTTGAGACCTCTACGGGTTTCAATTATGCAACAGTTGCCCGACGTGGTTCTTCAGATTGGAAAGTTGAAGTAAAAGGTGTCAGAGCTCATTCATCAGGTATTTTTAATGAACGTATTGGTGCCGGAGCGATCTTTGAATTGTCAAGGATTTTGAACGGCTTCTATAATGAGGTCAAAGGCGAAGAATATTTAACATTCAATCCGGGTATTATTCTTGGAGGGACACAAATGAACTATGAACAAGCCTTAAGTCGAGGTGATGTATTTGGAAAAAGTAATGTCGTTGCTCAAACCGCATTAGCTTATGGTGGGCTCCGGTTCATTTCTGAAGAACAGAAAGAAAGAGCACGTGAAAAAATGAGAGTAATTGCGAGTAATAATTTGCCTCAAACCTCTGCAGAGGTCACCTTTATTGATAGTTACCCAGCTATGGGGCCGACCGAAGGAAATCATAAGCTCCTTAAATTATTGAATCAAGTAAGCCTTGACCTCAAGCAAGGTGAGGTTGAAGCTTATGATCCAGGACGACGTGGTGCAGCAGATGTCTCGTTTGTAGCATCTTATGTTGATTGTCTTGACGGGTTAGGCACTATGGGTAATGGCGCTCATACACCTCAGGAGACCGTAAACCTGAATACAATAGAAGCATTGACCAAACGCACAGCTATTTTGATCTATAGATTAATTAAAAATTAAATGTTCTTTAGTTAGTAAAATGATTTCGAAAACAGCTAATTTTATAGTTTAATAATCGTGTCATGCAACAAATCACAAATACTATTTTAATGGTTCGTCCAACTAGCTTTAGAGCTAACGAACAAACGGCCGTTAATAATTTTTATCAAAAAGAACTCACTGGCATTTCTCAAGAAACCTTGCAAGAAAGAGCAGTTGAGGAATTTGATGCTTTTGTGAAAGGCCTAAGAAGCATTGGGGTAGAAGTGATCGTATATCGCAGTACCGATGACTTAGATACACCAGACGCACATTTTCCCAATAACTGGATCTCATTTCATGAAAACGCTACCGTAGGATTGTATCCGATGTTTGCAGAAAATCGCCGACTTGAACGGAGGGAAGGCGTCATTCTCCAACTGGAATCTGAAGGATTTAAAATTGAAAATATAGTGGATTATACAGGTGCTGAGGAAGAAGGCCTTTTTCTTGAGGCTACAGGTAGCTTGGTACTTGATCGTGTCAATAGAAAAGCTTATTGCGCCTTATCACAAAGGGCAGATGAGGAATTGGTGATTGAATTTTGTGAAGATTTTGACTATTTACCAGTTATTTTTAGAGCTAATCAAACGGTAAATGGTCGACGAGAAGCCATATACCATACCAATGTTATGATGTGTTTGGCAGAGACCTTTGCAGTAATTTGTTTGGATTGTATTGATGATAAAAAAGAAAGACAAAATGTGATCCATCATCTAAATGAAACTAATAAGGAAATTATTAGAATCTCTGAAGAGCAGGTCACAAATTTTGCTGGCAATATGTTGCAGGTAATTGGAAAAGGTGATCAACGCTATTGCGTTATGAGTCAAGCAGCCTACGATAGTTTGCGTCCGGCACAAATTGCATTGATAGAAAAGCATTGTAACATTTTTACAAGTTCCTTAAAGATCATTGAGGCTTGTGGTGGTGGAAGCGCAAGATGTATGATGGCTGAAGTATTTTTACCGATTAAAAGATGATCGAAAAAAAAGCTCCCTGGCACTTTCTTTTATTGCTAATTTTAGCAGGAGAATCTGTATTTATTCTTCCATTCGTGCTTGCACGCGTATTTAGACCTACAGTACTTGAAGTTTTCGATTTAACTAATGTACAATTAGGTCTTTGTTTTTCTGTTTATGGCATAGTAGCCCTGTTGTCATATCTTTTTGGAGGACCGTTAGCTGATAAGTTTCCACCTAGAAAATTAATCGCGCTTGCTTTATGGATGACAGGCATTGGGGGTTTTTTATTTGCAACTTTCCCAGATTTATTAACACTTAAAATACTTTATGGATATTGGGGGTTTACAACCATCTTTTTATTTTGGGCACCAATGATAAAGGCAACCAGAGTATGGGGAGGGAATAGTTCACAAGGAAAAGCATTTGGATTTTTAGATGGCGGTAGAGGATTGGTTGGTGCCCTTTTTGGAACCTTAGGGTTATTAGTTTTTTCTTTATTTATATCTTCTGAAATTGCTGAAGCTACGACATCAGAAAGTAGAATAGCATTTAAACAAGTGATCATTGTTTGTTCAATCGTAGTTATTTTGGTTGGGATACTAGTCTGGTTCTTCCTTAGATTAGATCGCGATATTGAACGACAAATCATACTTGAGAAAATAACGTATTCCCAAATTAAAAATGTATTGCGTTTGCCATCAGTTTGGCTGTTAATGATAATTATTATGTGCGGATATGTTGGTTATAAAATTACTGACGTCTTCTCTCAATATGCTGCGGATGTCATGTTGTATGATCAAGTAGAGTCAGCGAAAGTTGGAACATTTTTACTTTATATTCGACCCATTATTGGAGTTCTAATTGGAATCGTAGCAGACAGATCACGTATCACACTTTTGTTACTGCTTAGCTTTTTAATTGCGTTAATTGGATCATTATTATTTGCCTTAGGATTTGTCACTGAGTCGCTCACAATTATGTTTCTTATTTCAATATTTATTGTGGCTGCCGGGATCTATGGAATTCGCTCATTATATTTTGCCGTCATGCAAAAAGGACAAATTCCTTTGGTACTAACCGGTACTGCTGTTGGACTCGTTTCTATAATAGGATATACGCCAGATATTTTTGCAGGTCCGGCTTACGGTTATCTATTAGATAGCTCACCAGGAATAGAAGGTCACAAAGATGTTTTCTGGATGTTGGCCGCCTTTTCTTTAGTTGGAGGTATAGCAGCATTTTATTATTACCGAATTTACGGTAGGATTAAGGATGCGTAATGTCTTAATTATCTGGATTTGATTTTGGTAATTCAACGAAGAACTTACTTCCGAAGCCAACTTCACTTTCGACCCATATCGTACCATGGTTTAATTCAACCAGTTGTTTACAGATCGATAGGCCAAGACCTGTTCCTTTTTCATCGCTTGTACCTCTGGTTGTAAAACCACCGGCACCAAAAAGTTTAGCTTGATTTTCTTTTGAAATTCCAACACCAGTATCTTCAATGCATATTAACGAGTTACCGTTTCTATCACGATTTGATATGGTGATCACATCCCCAACTCGAGAAAATTTGATAGCATTGGCTAATAAATTCTGGATGACGATCTCTACCATACTCTTATCAGCGTAAACATCAGACTTGACAGATTCATCTAGTAGTACAATTCGTTTTTTCTTTACTTTTTTATCAACCAATTGTATCTTTTCTTGAAAGATATCTTGAATATTAAAGGTCTCAGGTTTCGGCTCAAGATTTTGTAATTGAGATTTTGACCAATTTAATAAGTTCAATAATAAGGCTGAAGCATTATCCGCGTTTTCACTGAGTTCAGGTATCAATTCATTAAACTCACGTTCAGAGATACTATTCTCCTTCAATAGATCTAAAAATGCTTTAATTGAAGTAATAGAGTCCTTAAGGTCGTGAGATACAATAGAGAAGAGCCTATCCTTTACATGATTCATTTCTTCGAGATGAGCGGTTTGAGAAAGGATGTCATCATTTTGAAGCTTGTATTGGCGGTTCTTATGTTGCAGAAATTCCATTTGGCTATTTATATCTTTTCGCTTCATAAGGGTAACCACCAAATAAATGAGAGCGGCAGCTAATAAAGCAGCTAATCCATAAATATAATACCAAAGATTCTGGTTCTTTTTTGTTAATTGTTCAGTTAATGCTGAATCTGTTGTTACCGGATTTGTGAGCACTGGTTCTTCCTCAATAGGTTCATCGATGGCTATACTGGATTTATTTTCTTCCTCCATTTTAGCTTTAAGATCAAAGTAACGCGATTGCCAGTTAAAGGCACTTCTAAAGTTTCCTTTAGTTGAATCAAGTGTTTTACGTAACTCAAAATGTTTGAGCAATTCAGTGTCATCGCTAATTTCCAATGTAATGGCATAAGCTTCATCAAGCTGATTTTCTGCAGTTCTTACATTACGCTGTATAAGGTTTAATTGCGCTAAATTATTCAACGATTTTAGCAAACCTCTTTTATTATCGATGCGACGGTTATAACGAAGACCTTCTAATAAATAAGGAGCGGCCTTATCAAATTGACGAAATAATAAATATTGTTCTCCAAGATCAGGTAAAATCTCACCGCGCAATTCACGATCAATATCTGGATCTAATAATAAGATCACCTTCTCATAAAATTCTATGGCACGACGATGTTCGCCTTTTATGGCATAAAGTTTTGCTATATTTTTGTTAGTGATCTTTAATCCGTTGATGTCATTTAATATCTCCCTAACATCTAAGGCTTTTAAGTTATATTCGAGAGATTTATCAAATTGACTCGTATTAAAATAAGCTTCAGCTAAATTATTATAGGCTAAACTTAATTCATTTCGAAGATTATTGTTTTCAAATATTCCAATAGCTGAAAGCGAATGTCGGAGGCCTTTTGTGTAATTACCGCGTCGTATTTCCACAAGGCCGAGACTATTATTCACCTTTGCAATTCCGAGAGAATCACTTAATTGTGAATATATACTTAAGGATTTATTATAATTATCTAAGGCATTATAATAATCTTCACGTTGTGTGTAGATCAGTGCTTTATAATATTTTATTTCGGCTGTTCCTCTATTAAATTGTAATGTTTCCGAAAGGTCTTCAGATTGCTGAACATACTGCAATGCTTTTTGATAATCTTCAGCATTATAAAGCAGTTTAATAAGCTCAATTGAAGTTAAAACTTTTGAAGAATCTTGTTTTTGGAAAGCTAATTGAATAATAAGACTATCCTGTTCCTTGTTTTGGGAAAAGGAAGAGAAGACGGTTAAAAATATGGCAGTTAAAGTAAATAACTGTTTCATTGGCTTCTTAGCTTAAGGTACAACGTTATATACAACTTAAACTCACCTTGAGGGACAGGAAAATTAAGCATACTCTTTTGAACCGATCGTGGTTCAACAACTATAATTTTATGCTAATAATTAATAGATTGAGATTAATAGCATTAACAAAAATTACAAAAAGGGTCATTAACACCTAATTTATGGGTTTTAATACCAAAATATTAGACGAAAGGGCTCATATTTTTAAATCGCAAATAGACTTTTCGATAAAAGGTAAATATCATGGAAAAACTACACTTTTGTCGATGAAATGCACAATTATTTTATAAACTTATAAACACCAATATTTAACTTATAAGGATTTACATTTTTATTTTGGAGGATTAATTTATTATATTCAAGTTCTAAAACCCTTGAATTATGAATAAAACTATAAAAATGCTCTTGATAATTGTTGGCGTGGTATTAATAGGATATGGCGTGTATACAATGATTGCTCCAGAAGCTTCAGTAAGTGTTGGACCATTAGAAATGGAAGCACAGGACAATACCGATTCCTATATTACCATGGCTCTTGGTTTAGTTGCCATAGCACTTGGTTATTTTGGAGCTAAGAAATAAACGTAATTTTCTTTAGAATTGAATTGCAATTTTCTTGTAGAATACGCCTTTTGAATGTTTTAAGGCTACCACTAGAAATTGATCGGATAGCTCAGGTAGAATAATAACTTCTTCTGAATTTCTTTCCATTTGAAATTCAAGAATTTGCTGACCAGTAACACTGAACAATTCAATTTTATCTATGCTGTTTAAATTTTGAGAATTTATAGTTAATCTTCTACTTTCTTTAGTGTACTTAAGTTGGAAATCTTCAAAATTATTTTCTGAGATTGAAAGCACAGAAGGGTCCATGTGACCTTCCATGAAAGTGAGGTAAAATCGATCTAGGTATTCTCCTGAGCTCATTGTATTGGTATAGTCTTCTGAATTTATATGAGTGTATTCATCAGTGACAACATCGTATACGTATACATTTATAGGAATGATAAAATTTTCTAAAGCAAAAAGAGAGATCTTTATATCACCAGAATTTGTTAAGAACATTCCTAGTGGATAATACTTGTTTTCATCAAAAGCGCCAACGCCTTGAATCACATACCGATTTCCATCAATCATCCAGTTCATGTCATCTGGGTGATTTTCAATATTTGGTGCATCATAACCATAATCAAATCCGTCAGAAGCCGCATTATCTGGCGTAAATCCGAGAAGTAGATGTCTAACAAAACCTATAGGTGTTTCAAAATCAATTCGAACACGTTGAATTTCATTTTGCGCATATAGATTTGGACTAGAAAAAACTAGAACCAATAAAATAATGAAGTACTTGTAGGTCGTCTTCATAGAAAATGGGGCTATTAACTATTAATTCGTCTGGCCAATATAGAAAAATTATATCAAATAACCCATGAAATGCAATAAAATACGACGAAATGCATAAAAATTATAAATCCTAAGCAAAATTTTTGATGTAGTTTCTCTAATATGTTATTAAGACCATCTTATTGGCGACGCCATTTTTCGTTTTAACACGAACCACGTATGTCGCTTCAGAAATAGACTCAATTGGGATTCTCAATTCTGTAATATTCGCAAAATCAAAATCTTCAGGATCAAATACAATTACCTCTTGACCAAGCATATTATAAAGCGCAACATCCTCAATATCATTAATGTTAGGCATATTGATGAGTAGTTCGTCAGAGTCATTAAGATATTTTACAAAGATATTATCATTGTTGATTTCAGAATTACCTAAAGTTTCCTCATCCACTTGAAATACTAAATAGAATCGATCCATATAGGTATTGGCATGAAGTTCTATTTGAAAATCATCATAATTTAGGCATGTAGTCGTCCCGAACAGGGCGTCATATAGATAAACCTTTATATCTGGATTGAAATTTTCGATTTCCAATAGAGAAATTTCAATATCCCCAGGATTGGTAAGAACCACACCAATAGGATATTGTTTAGTTATATCAAAATCTCCAACCCCTTGTGTAGTATAAAGTTTATCTCCAATGACCCAAGAAAAGTCATTTGGGAAATCATCTGTGTTTTCGGCATCATAAGCAAGATCAACCCCATCTGTTGCTTCACCATTCGGGATAAAACCAAGAAGTAAAGGGCGAATTGCGCCTTCCGGTGTTTTTCCGTTAATTCGAATGCGCTTAATGAGATCAGCATCCGCATCGTCATCACTTTCGCTGGTATAGCCACTAATATCCATAGAATTATTATTGGCCTCCATGAAAACTGATGTACCCACAGCTTCTTTAACGTAAACGCGTTGATCATTGTGGAACGTGACATTTCCACCTGAGCCTGTTGCTGTTACGAAGAATCCTTGTCCAACTGGAATATATCGACCAGGAAATTTGGTTGGCGATCCTAATCCACTGATTAATGGAGGCGATATCGCGGCATTTCCGCCCGTTAAATTATAAGTGGCATAACCACCCTCATAAAGTTCTAAATAATGACTAGCATTTGACGTGTAATGTTCCCAGAAATATACGGTGCCATCAATACTGTTTGAAGTACCTGGGTTACCACCGGGAATATTATCTCGAATAAATTCTTCGGCATCAATTGAAGATGCATATGGATTACCTAACAAAGCTTGATAACCACCACTAACAGGTGAAGTTATTGTGCCGTTATTTGGTTTTCCCTCAAATACATAATTCCTATAATCTGTTGCTGGATCTCCCATTGATGGAGGCGATCCAAGAGCTCCAACACCGCTACCTTTCATGGTAAAGCCTAAACCAGTAGCTATAGTACCAGTATCTTGTAAATAGCGCCAATCGGCATATGACTGCGCAACATCTACATAGTTCGGATAATTTTCATAAGCAAAAATCCAACGTTTACTTATCGTTATAGGTGATGTTATCGCCGCAGGACTATAACTAGCAGTCCAATTTATGGTCTGTGGATTTGATGAGGTGGTACCATCTTTTAAGACAGTACCCACAGAATAATCAGTGTTATTTGCGGTAATATTAACAGGACTTACTGGTGAGCTCCAATAGTTATAATTATAAAAATTAGGCGTTCCTTGCTGATCAACCTGCAATTTTCCTGCGCTGGTCACATCTAGAACACTATTTTGGTCCTGTAGCAACTGAGAATGTCCTATTAAATCAATATCTCCATCTAATTTTAAATAATGAGTTACCCTTAAACTTTGTCCATCATTGGCTTCATCCATAGCAGTTCCTGGATCGGCAATGGTTAATTCTTTGCTTGCTGTATCTGAAATCAAGCCAAGAACTATGATGTTCTTATCACCAGATCTAATATTATGAGAAATACGCGCTATGTTCCAAGTAATTGGTGTGCCATTTAATCCATTACTATGTGGAGGATCCCAAACGTCAAATTCGGTCCAGGTATTATCGGTAGCCCATTCTTGATTATCAACTCTTGAGGTATATGGAATTGGTGCAGTTTCTTCCTGAGAGCTGTTGATGTTTCTTAATCGGCCACGCACTCCTTTAAAGGCCAGCAAATAGCCGCAATTCACATCCATTCTATAATATCCAGCAAGATCTGCCCAATTTAATCCAGCGATATCCAATGGCACAACAACGCCTCTTACGGCACCAAAATCACTGATCTCTTGATTCATCATTTCTCTGATCTGATTTTCGGTAAGAGCAACATCCCATATTTTAACTTCATCCATCCATCCGCTAAAATGATTGGTTACAATGTTGTTGGATGCATTACTTTGATCAACAGCACCCAATAAACATTCTTCAGCACCCGTGGTGGCATCTGGAGCCGATAGTGTTCCGCTTATTGTTCCAAGACTTATACCATCTACATATAATAAATAGGTGGCTCCATCATAGGTTACTGCTACATGATACCAGCGGTTGGTTGTTAAAGGGACAGTAGAGCTTATCGATCCAGTACTTCCAGCAGTATACCAATTAAACTTTAGTGTTCCATTCTCGATAGAGAAATCGTAACCATTATTTGAAGTATTGATATTTCGTTTAGATATTATCGTGCGATTTCCAGCAACACTATTTGGTTTTACCCAGGCCTCTAAGCTAAAGTTGGTATTAAGGTCGTAGTTATTTTTAAAATTGACGAAATCATCTACACCATCAAAATCGATCTCATCACAACTGGTGATCGTGACGTCCACTTCATCAAAACACCCATTAGCTAAGGTCCATCTTAAGGTATAGGTGCCTGGTTCTGCTGTGAAAGTGGCTCTTGGGTTTGTATTACTTGAAAAGATTTCTGAGGTCCCGCAGGTTCCTGTATTTGATGCCGTAATAGACCATGTTCCGGTCATTCCCGTTCCAAGATAATTTGTGTCTCCTGCGCCCAAATCAGGCACAACATATAAACCTGTTTCCCAGGCTCCGTTGTTGTAATTGTCTACCGAGGTTAAAGTATTATCATAGGCATTCAATGTGATACTCGATTGTCCGCAATTTCCACCAGACGGGGCAAAATCTTGACCTGCATAGGCTAAACTGGTATTGATATTTATAAATTCTGTACCATCGGTTGTATCTGCACGACAGCCGTTTATTAAGGATGTAACACCATATTCACGAATTCCAGGTGTCACTGGAGTAACATTTACGGTTGAACCCGTTGCAACAACATTGCCATCTTCATCAGTCCATTCCAACTCTTCATCAATATAGGCATATGGGAAGCCCACGTCATCAATGACCCAACCGCTTCTTACATTGAAATTTGATGGGATGTTATTACATGTATTTGCAGGATGAGGTGGAAAGGAACTGTTGTTACATGGTGCTACGCCTGCTCCGAAATAAGAAAACCGTATGCGTAAATTAGACATATCTATATATGCAGAAAGATCAATAGATGAAAATTCAAAAGGATCAGAAGTTGGTTTTTGTCCGTTTGGTCCATTTCCACAACTATTCGAATTATTAATGACTTGTACTCCAGTTGTGCTAGGATCTGTCACATTATTTGTAAGATCATGACCTTGATCTGTGTTTAATGTTACAGTATAGGTATTACCACCATCCAATGACAATTCAATAACCCCATAGGCACCATTACAGAAATAATAGGCTTGATGAAATTCTAATATTGCTTCAGATGCCGACATTCCAACCGTATGAAATACTGGTGTTTCTATAGTAGTGTCATAAGGTCCCCAAGCGACTGCAAATTTGGTATTGTCTGATGTATCATAACGTATACCACCTTGAATAGTTGGTCCATTAGTTTCTTTCCATGTAGGTTCTGATTGATTATTTCCACTGGCAGGAAAAAAACCATCTATACCATCAACACGCCAGCCTTCGGGTTGTGCATTATTAAATAATCCTCCATCGCCCCATTGGCCTCCCCCTGGGGTATTAAAATAACTTTCTGCAACAACGGTTACCGTATCTCCTAGGCATATATCTGTATTACTCACACTAACAATAACAGGAGGTTCATCGGGTGGTAAAAATCGAATTACGGCCAGCGGTGAAAATTCGATACAATTTCCAGACTGGATGACTAATCTCACCAAAGTTGTTGTTGTTAGATCAACTAAAGTATGCTGTACCAAACCTGCCGTTCCAGCCACGTCGGTCCATGTTTGTCCATTATCGGTTGAAATTTGCCAGGTACTTATATTGGCGGGTACAATTGTACTGCTCGCATCAAGATTGAGCGTTAATTCAACATCTTTAGGTTCTGAGACTCCGCCCGGACAAGCAGTTACTTCTATAAGGTCATCCGGTGGTACAGGATTATCAGGAACAGGATCCACAACTTCTCCAGTTAATGTTCCACTGGTTATTATCGGAGCTTCAACGGTAACACTTACCGAACATGTACTGACATTTCCGCTAGGATCTGTAATGGTTAATGTTACAGAATTAGTACCAATATCTGAGCATCCAAAAACAGTTTGAGCCAAACTTAAACTTACTGAACCACAAGTGTCTCCTGATCCAAGATACAATGCATTGATATCTGTGATCGTTGCTTCACCGGTTTGAGAATCTAAGGTTATTGTAACGCTACCACAACTGGCATCTGGAGGTGTAACATCTTGTATTGTAACAGTGGCCACACATGTTGAAGTATTCCCATTGTTGTCGGTAACAGTTAAAGTTACACTATTCGGTCCAATATTTGAGCAATCAAAACTTGACGGTGAAATTGTCACAGGTTGTATACCGCAACTATCGTTAGAGCCATTGTCAATTAAATTTGGATCTAGATTTAGTGTGCCATCTGGATCTAAAGATATTGTCAAATCAGTACAAACTGCATTAGGAGGTGTATCATCGTTTACCGTCACATCAAAGGAGCAGGTAGCTGTGTTACCAGAGGCATCGGTGACTATAAATGAATTTGTAGTTGTACCTATTGGGAAGGCAGCACCCGAAGGTAGACCTGCTGTTTGTGTGATAATCTCTCCTGGACAGTTATCAGAAGATGTTACTAAATAGGTCACATTAGCATCACAATCACCAGGATCGTTCGATACCGTAATATCCGTCGGACAAGAAATGGTTGGATTCTCAATATCGTTAACTGTGACGTCAAACGAACATGAAAATGTATTTCCAGAAGCATCTGTAACTACGAATGTATTTGTGGTTGTACCAATTGGAAAAGCAGCACCTGAAGGCAGACCCGCTGTTTGTGTGATGATCTCCCCGGGGCAGTTATCAGAGGATGTTACTGAATAAGTTACGTTCGCATCGCAATCACCAGGATCATTTGACACAATGATATCAGATGGACAAACAATTTTTGGATCTTCATTATCGTTTACAGTGACATCAAAAGAGCAGGTAGCTGTATTACCAGCAGCATCAGTGACTATAAATGTATTTGTAGTTGTTCCTACAGGGAAAGCTGAACCAGATGGTAGACCTGCTGTTTGAGAGATGGTTTCTCCAGGACAGTTATCAGTAGAGCTAACAGAATAGGTTACAACCGCATCACAATCACCTGGGTCGCTTGATACGATTATATCCGCAGGACAAGAGATCGTCGGATCTTCAGTATCGTTAACCGTCACATCAAATGAGCAGGTGGCAGTATTGCCAGAGGCATCAGTGACGACAAATGTATTTGTTGTTGTTCCCACAGGGAAGGTTCCACCAGAAGCGATTCCCGCTGTTTGGGAGATGGTCTGACCAGCACAGTTATCGGTAGAGGTCACAGAATAGGTTACCACCGCCGAACAGTTGCCTGGGTCATTACTTACTGTA
>JABDMU010000056.1 GCA_013001285.1 Flavobacteriaceae bacterium | reverse complement strand
GGTATTCATAGGATTAAAAAATTAGAACTCAAAGGTAATTAATCCTATTCATGTAATACAAAACAATTGTGTATTTTTGAGAAATGCGCAGTCGAACAAAAACCATTATTGCATTAAGTATTATTCCTCAGATCCTGGTTGTAAAACTACTATCACGCTTTCCAACATTTATCGAAAACTACTATAGCAACGGCCTATACCTTTGGGTTTCCAAGGCCATGAGATTTGTTTTCGGATGGGTACCTTTTTCGGTTGGCGATGTCCTGTATACAATAGCTTCAATTTATGTTATACGATGGTTTCTATTAAACAGAAGACGTATTATAAAGGACACAAAATATTGGCTTCGAGACATCTTAGTAGCAGTATCGTTGCTTTACTTTTCATTTCATATTCTATGGGGAATGAATTACTACCGATTGCCATTACATGAATCTCTTGGTCTAGATTATAACTATTCCACCGAAGAATTAGCTGAAGTTACAGATCAGTTAACCCTAATTTCCAACACATTACACGCCAAGATAAGCGCGTCTGATTCGATGAAGATCACCATGCCTTATGAAAAAGTTGAGCTGTTGAAAACAAGCCCTTCAGGTTATGATCAAGTCAAAGCTACATTTCCTCAATTAGATCCAAGCCCTATCAGTTTGAAACGTTCAATTTACAGTTTACCCCTCACCTACATGGGATTTAGTGGTTACCTTAACCCGTTTACGAATGAAGCTCAAATTGATGGACTCATCCCCTTACATAAGTACCCTTCTACAAGTTCCCATGAACTTGCGCATCAAATTGGCTATGCTGCTGAAAACGAAGCTAATTTTGTTGGTTTTCTTGCCGCAACAAAACATGAAAATGAATATTATCAGTACTCGGGTTATATTTTCGGACTTAAGTATTGTCTTGTTGAAATATTGCGAAGAGATCCCGAACTGTTCGAACAGAAGAAGGCCGTGATCAACCAAGGTATTCTAAATAATTACGAAGAAGAACGCCTCTTTTGGGAATCGTATCAAAATCCGTTAGAGCCCATTTTCAAATCAACGTTTAACACATTTTTAAAGGCCAATAATCAAGACAAAGGCATTGAGAGTTACAGTTACGTGGTGGCTTTATTGGTCAATTACTTAAAATAGCAGCTTAAAAAGTTAAAAATATATTAAGTATCTGAAAAAAAGTTGTTATTGTGTATATTAGGGGTTCTAATCTTACTAACCAATATATATGATCAAAAAGTATCTCATTGTAATGATGCTCTTGTGCAATTATTTGATGTTTGCACAGGAACATTTTCCGAAAAATGATGGCGTTAAATCAGAAAATACAAACTACACTGCATTGACTAATGCAAAAATATTTGTAACGCCCACCCAAATTATTGAAAAAGGAACTTTACTCATTAAAGATGGTAAAGTTATAGCGACCGGAGCGTCAGTGACCATTCCAAAAAACTCAGTCACGATTGATCTGTCTGGAAAAACCATTTATCCGTCGTTTATTGATATATTCTCGAGTTTCGGTATAAAGAAACCCGAACGGCAAGGTGGCGGTCGATCACCTCAATATGACCCGAGTCGCGAAGGCTTTTATTGGAATGATCACATCATGCCAGAGCAAAATGCTATAGACCATTTTAAATATGATAATAAAGCGGCTACTGCTTTACTTAAAGCAGGATTTGGAGTCGTGAATACCCATATGCAAGATGGTATCATAAGAGGCTCAGGATCATTGATTGCCTTAACAAATGAAGGTGGTGATGCCGAGCGCATTCTTGATGCGAATTCGGCTCAATATTTATCATTCAGTAAAAGCTTGAAATCAAGACAATCTTATCCAGGATCGATCATGGGTGCTATGGCATTGATACGACAAGTTCAGTTAGACGCCAATTGGTATGCAAAAGGGGGCTCTAAAGTTTCAGATAGATCCTTAGAAGCCTTCAATGCAAACAAAAATCTAGTTCAAATTTTTCAGGCAGGAAGTCGCGCTAATGCACTTAGAGCTGATAAGATTGGCGATGAATTTGGTGTGCAGTATGTCATTCTTGGTGGTGGCGATGAATACGAACGTATTAATGATATAAAGGGAACAAAAGCGACTTACATTATCCCAATTGACTTTCCAAAAGCTTATGACGTTGCAAACCCGTTTTTGGCAAATTCACTTGAACTTGAGAGTATGAGAGAATGGAATCAAATGCCTGCTAATCCTAAGATCTTGGCTGAAAATAACGTCAATTTTGCATTTACCTCTCATGGTTTAAAATCACCAACTGATCTTCGATCGAATTTAATGAAGGCTATTTCATATGGACTGGATAAAACTAAGGCTCTTGAAGCGCTGACCATGATACCTGCAAAAATATTAGGCAAGTCGAATAGTCTTGGAAATTTAAAAAACGGTGCACACGCTAATTTTTTGATCACTTCAGGAGACATCTTCGAAAGCAATACAACCCTTCATGAAAACTGGGTGAAAGGCCATAAAACTGTGATAGAATCAATGAATATTAAAGATATTCGAGGTGACTATACAATGAATATTGGGAACACAGCATATGATCTTAATATTTCAGGGAAATTATCAAAACTTAGTGCAAAGGTTAAATCTGGCAACATGAACTTAGGATCAAAGATCAGCTATAAAGATGATTGGGTTCAAATGACATTGACCACATTGGATTCGACAAAACAGGAATTCATAAGGTTGGTTTCAAAGGTTGATAAAACCGATAATTTAAGTGGCAAGGTCATTTATTCAAATGGTAATGAATCTACTTTTTTCGCCAAAAAGAAATCAAGTGAAAAAGCCGGCAATAATAACATGAAAGACAAGAAAAACGACGAGGCTCCTGCTGTAATGCCGGTTACCTATCCAAATGGTGCCTACGGTTTTTCTCAATTACCAAAGGCCGAAAACACATTATTCAGAAATGCTACCGTTTGGACCAATGAAGATGAGGGTATCCTTGAAAATACTGATGTTCTGATAAAAGATGGAAAGATTTCAGCGATTGGAAAAAATTTAAGTGCCGCTGGTGCTAAGGTGGTTGACGCTACTGGAAAGCATTTGACCGCGGGAATTATCGATGAGCATTCGCATATCGCGGCTGCAAGCATTAATGAAGGTGGACATAATTCATCGGCAGAGGTCACTATTGAAGATGTGATCGATCCAGAAGATATTGATATTTACAGGAATCTTGGTGGTGGTGTCACGTCCATTCAAATTTTACACGGTTCGGCGAACCCAATAGGAGGACGATCGGCCATTATTAAATTAAAATGGGGCGCATCGGCAAATAACCTCATTAATAGAAATGCGCCTAAATTTATAAAATTCGCATTAGGGGAAAATGTAAAGCAATCTAATTGGCAGAGTTTTAATCGTTTTCCACAATCAAGAATGGGAGTTGAACAACTGTATATTGATTATTTCACACGTGCAAAAGAATATGATGCAAAGAAGAAAAGCGGACAGTCCTATAGAAAGGATATTGAAATGGAAGTTCTTGCTGAGATCTTGAATAAAGAGCGTTTTATAAGTTGCCATTCTTATGTACAGAGTGAGATCAATATGCTTATGAAAGTTGCAGAAAAGTTCAATTTCAATATCAATACGTTTACGCATATTCTGGAGGGTTATAAGGTTGCCGACAAAATGAAGGAACATGGCGTTGGTGGTTCTACTTTTAGTGACTGGTGGGCTTATAAATACGAAGTAAATGACGCTATTCCTTATAATGCGGCCATTATGCATCGTGCAGGAGTGATAACAGCCATTAACAGTGATGATGGTGAAATGTCTCGTCGATTGAACCAGGAAGCTGCCAAGTCAGTTAAATATGGTGGCATAAGCGAAGAAGATGCCTGGAAGTTCGTCACCTTAAATCCAACTAAATTATTACATATCGATGATCGTGTTGGTAGTATCAAGGTTGGAAAGGATGCCGATGTGGTATTATGGTCAGGTCATCCTTTATCTATTTATACCAAGGCAGAAAAAACCTTAATTGAAGGGGCTACTTATTTTGATCTTGAACGCGATAAACAAATGAGAGCAACTATCAAAAAGGAAAAAAGCGAATTAATAAACATGATGTTGCAAGAGAAGAATAAAGGCATGAAAACCCAACCTATTAAGAAGAAAGACAAGCAACATTTACATTGTGAATCTCTTGATTATAATAACTAGAAACTATGAAATATCTTAAATATATAATTGCATTATTAATCGTAGGAAACGCTACGGTATATGCTCAGCAAACGCCTGCGCCAGCTCAATCTGAAGCCATTACCATAGTAGGAGCGACAGCACATATTGGTAACGGACAAGTTTTTGAGAACAGTACCATTGTCTTAAAAGATGGGAAGATAACAGCTTGCGTTGCTGGTCCTACAAAAATGCCTCTTGAAGGTAAGGTCATTCAGGCCGAAGGGAAACACGTTTACCCAGGATTTATTGCACCTAATACAACCTTAGGCTTACAGGAAATTGGTGCAGTAAGAGCGACGAATGACACGCGAGAAATTGGACAAATGAATCCGCATATTCGAAGCATCATTGCATACAATGCCGAATCTAAAGTGGTTGAAAGCATGCGTCCTAATGGCGTGCTTATCGGACAGGTCACACCTCGTGGAGGCACCATTTCGGGAACCTCATCAATTGTACAATTTGATGCCTGGAATTGGGAAGATGCCGGAATAAAGGTAGATGAGGGTATCCATTTAAATTGGCCTAACTCCTTTACACGAGGACGCTGGTGGTTAGGTGAAGACCCTGGACTAAAAGTGAATAAAAATTACAGTAAAAATGTAGATGAGATCAATGCGTTCGTCGCTGAGAGCAAAGCGTATTTTTCAGGTGATCAAAAAACAACACATCTAGAGTATGGCGCTATGCAAGGCCTTTTTGATGGTTCACAAACCTTATATATTCATGTAAATGATGAAAAGGGCATTCGTGATGCCGTTGATTTTGGGAAAAATAATGCTGTTAAAAAAATGGTTGTCGTAGGTGGTTATGAAGCTTTAAAAGTAGCCGATCTTTTAAAAGCAAACAACATTCCGGTATTGGCACAGCGTGTCCATAGAACGCCAAACAGCGATGATCATGATTACGATTACCCGTATAAGTTAGCCAAACTATTGACTGACAAAGGGGTTTTGGTAGGGCTTCAAAATAGTGGTGGCATGGAACGTGCCAATGCACGTAACCTTCCATTTCAAGCCGGAACGGTTGCTGCTCATGGCATGGATAAAGAAGATGCTTTAAAATTGATCACATCTAACAATGCCAAAATTCTTGGCATAGACGATCGTTTAGGAACGCTTGAGGTTGGAAAGGACGCTACCCTATTTATAAGTGAAGGTGATGCTCTGGATATGCGAACCAATATTTTGAGTCATGCATTTATCAATGGTCGTGAGATCAGTTTGGAAAGTCATCAAACAACGCTATGGAAACGTTATGATCAGAAAATTAATGGTGGAAAGAAATAGAAGAAAAGAAAAAAGCGAGCTGAAAGGCTCGCTTTTTTTATGCTTATAAAATTGGCCATGTAAAATCTACAACAAAAAAAACATTTTTCAATTCGGCGACATTTGTTTCATTCCCGCATTCATTCAGCATTAAATTCCCTATTCGAAACCAAACTTGAAATATATGATCTTCTCCCCAGGGCTGATTCTCACTGCGCTTTAAAACCTCCAATTCATATTCAGTAGGATTATCACAGGATTCATATTCAATCCCATTTATGGTCATTGTAAAACGAAATCCTTCATATAATGCGCCCATGCCTTTCTGACTTGTAGCAAAGACCGAGGCATTTTGGCTCTCATCATCAATATCATATTCCGGTGTAATAATTCGGAACTGGTTACGATCTTCAGATGGAATTTCATTATTGATCTCTCTCATCCCACTCTTATTGTAAACAATGTTGGTTTCAGTATAAATACAGCCACCAAAATTTTTACCATAATCTTCGCCATAAACCCAACTTAAGGCTTGTCCGTTGAATTCACCTGCTATACGAACATTGTCATCAGCAAAGAATTCGGAGTAATCAATTTCATTTGGTGCATCATCTTTAGCACAATGGGATAGACTTAGGCAAAGGATTGAAAGAAATAGTAATTTTCTCATAGTGGTAAGTGTTAATGGTTAAGCCAATAAGGGCACAAGAATTATGCCGCATTAAAAATTATTTATTCTTTATTTATCAATTAAAGTTGCCCCATCAGCAACTGCAAAAATTTGGTCGTCAGGTGCCTCTGTTGCTAGTTTCAAATTCACAAAGTTCACGTCATTGCGATGCGTGGTTGGTTTATTATCTTCATAATTATACCATTGTAAAGTCTTAGGTAAAACAAGACCCTTCACTGTTTGCCAATCGCTATACTTAATA
>JABDMU010000022.1 GCA_013001285.1 Flavobacteriaceae bacterium | reverse complement strand
TGTATTTCCAGCTGCATCAGTGACCGTCCAAGTGACAATGGTCAGGCCGATAGGAAAAGTAGCCGGCGCATCATTGGCTGTAGTTTCTCCCGGACAGTTATCCGATGTTGTTGGAGAACCAAGAGCGACACCAGTGACATCACAAGATCCGACATCGGTACTTACAACCACATCCGCAGGACAAGAGATCGTTGGATCTTCAGTATCGTTAACAGTCACATCAAAAGAGCAGGTTGCTGTATTACCAGCAGCATCAGTGACCACGAAAGTATTTGTTGTAGTTCCTACTGGGAAGGTTCCACCAGAGGCAATTCCCGCCGTTTGAGAAATGGTTTCTCCAGCACAGTTATCGGTTGAGGTAACACTATAGGTTACCACTGCAGAACAAAGTCCCCCATCATTATTTATATTGATATTAGCCGGACAGGTAATTGTAGGAGGGATCGTATCATCACACATCATAAATGAGGCTCTATAATAGGAGCCGGTATTATCAGACACATGAGTGCCTGTTCCAACAGCACCAAAAGTATATTCTGCGGTTGTATATACCTCAAAATAATAATGACCATCTGCTAGCCCACCTATAATATTAGTTGTCAGAGAACTGTCTTCCCAGGTTTGTCTTCGGTCGGTTCCAATAAAACAACTTGGATCATCCTCTTCATAAATAACTGTAGTTGTCGTAATCGGACCAATGAAAGCGGGTGCAGGGTCTGTACTGAGATAAACACGGTAATATAGGCTTCCGTTCAGGACATTATCCGTATCACATTTATATGTTTTATTCTGGAATCCTTCTAGTGTAAATGTTTGGGTAGGAGCGAAAGTACCGAAATCCCAGCCATCAAAATCGTCATTCCCAGGTGCAGGCGTAGGCGGTAATAAATCATAATAGGTAGTGCCTGAGCCACTATTTACAATCATGTAATTTTCATATATGCCAGATTGACTCAAACAAAATTGAGGAATGAACAAGAATGTGCATATGAGGAAAAAGTAAATTTTTCTCATCTATCGGTTGAAATATTAAAGCAGCACTGTCAACTGTGGTAGTTTTGAGGACCTACAGGACTTTAATCTTCGCTATTAACCGATAATTAGAAGGGAGTATATGAAATTACGAAATAAGAACAATGATTCCTACAAAAATCGACGAACGACATTTATTTACTTTTATCGTTGAAAACCAAGGACTTATTAACAATTTTACAAAAAATGTTAATTAAAGTTATTGATCAATTTTTTCATAATAAATTTGATTGTTTTTTTCAATTGTATACTAAAAAAAGGGCTCAAAAAAGATTATATTTGCAGCCAATTTAATGCGAATGACCTTACAGGATATTTTATCTAATCATATTAAAAATGGATTCCGTCATCTGTATAAATCTGAGTTGTCAGATATCGAGTTTCAAGCAACCCGTAAAGATTTTGAAGGCGATATTACTGTTGTCATTTTCCCCATGTTGCGTCAGGTTAAAATGAATCCTGTTCAACTAGGTGAATCTATTGGTCAGTATTTGGTAGAACAAGTTGTAGAAGTTGAATCCTTTAATGTGGTTAAAGGGTTTTTAAATTTGGTGATTTCTGACGGCTATTACCTTTCCTTTTTTTTAAATGATGTGAGTCCAAATGATTTATTTGGATTTAATCCAAAGGTGGATGAGAAAGCCGTCATGGTTGAATATTCTTCGCCAAATACCAATAAACCACTTCATTTAGGACATATTAGAAATAACCTGTTAGGCTATAGTGTTGCCGAAATTTTAAAAGCTTCCGGGAAAAAGGTTTATAAAACCCAAATCATTAATGACCGAGGTATCCATATATGTAAAAGTATGTTGGCATGGCAACGTTATGGAAATGGTGAAACGCCTGAATCTACTGGATTGAAAGGTGATAAATTGGTTGGTAATTACTACGTCAAGTTCGATCAAGAATATAAAACTCAGATTAAAGAGTTAATGGCTCAAGGAAAAAGTGAAGAGGAAGCCAAAAAAGGGGCCCCAATTTTAATTGAAGCTCAAAACATGCTTTTAGCTTGGGAAGCTGGAGATGATGATGTTGTGGCCTTATGGAAAAAAATGAATTCCTGGGTTTATGAAGGTTTTGAAGCAACTTATAAGAATTTAGGTGTCGATTTTGATAGCTATTATTATGAAAGCGACACCTATTTATTAGGAAAAGAATTTATTGCAGAGGGACTTAAGAAAGGCGTCTTTTATAAAAAGGATGATGGTTCGGTGTGGTGTGACCTGACACCTGATGGCCTGGATGAAAAAATAGTACTTCGTGCCGATGGTACTGCTGTTTATATGACGCAAGATATAGGAACGGCAATCCAGCGTATAAAAGACCATCCTGACATTGGAGGTATGGTCTATACTGTTGGAAACGAACAAGATTATCACTTCAAGGTGCTATTTCTCATTCTTAAAAAATTAGGATTTGATTGGGCCGATAATTTATTTCATTTGAGTTATGGCATGGTCGATTTGCCAAGTGGAAAAATGAAAAGTCGAGAAGGGACAGTGGTTGACGCCGATGATCTTATAATCGAAATGGCCGAAACTGCAAAAGAGATATCCCAAGACCTCGGTAAATTGGAAGGTTATACTGAAAATGAAAAAAAGGAGATCTACAAGATCATTGGATTAGGCGCTTTAAAATATTTTATTTTAAAAGTAGATCCTAAAAAAAGAATTCTTTTTGATCCAAAAGAGTCGGTTGATTTTCAAGGAAACACAGGGCCTTTTATTCAATATACTTATGCACGAATTCAAGCGATATTAAGAAAAGCCGAGGCGTTTAATATTTCAGGTGGCGAGCAAAAAACCTTGCATGCCAAAGAAAAAGAATTGATCAAGCAACTGCAGATCTATCCTGAGATTATTCAAAATGCTGCACAGCAACATAGTCCGGCCTTAATTGCAAATTACACCTATGATCTTGTTAAAGAATTTAATTCTTTCTATCAAAATGTATCTATTTTAGGCGCCGAAACGACGGAAGAAAAAGAGTTTCGTGTGGCTTTATCGCGTTCCGTTGGGACTACCATAAAAACGGCTTTTGGTTTGCTTGGGATCGAGGTTCCTGATCGTATGTAAACATCACTTTTTGTTTATTAAATCTAAATGATAAACATATATTAAGCTTAGATCAGTAAAATCGGCCTGGCCTAGATTTCCATTTATATGAAGTCCTAAGGCTACATTGTGTTTAGGCGATTTATTGGTGTTGATCAAGTAAAAATTTAGCCCTAACCTGCTTGAGATCGATCTTTTTATCTCATAGTACCAATCTAATTCACCAAGAACATCGATGGTTTCTCCCATGGGATTCACATAATCAAAACCTTCGTTTAGTTTCCAATCTATAGGATAAAATGGTTTGTGGATATTAAAGCCAAGTGAGAATTCAAAGCCAACATGTCCTAATAGGAGTTCTGCTGTTGCGAAGAGACCGTAATTTGAGGCGTATCCAGTTGGATTTTCTAAAAAAATAGGATATTCTTGAATCACTAAATCTTCTTCATTTTTTATATAGTCATAGTAGTGCTGATAAAAACGATAATAAAAACCACCACCAAATTTAAAGGTCTTATTGTAAATTCTTCCTGCAGAAAAGGCCATAGTATACACAGGTTTTTTTTCATTGAAAATTTCGGATAGCACATTTTCGCCATAACCAAATCGACCTGAAAAATAGGTTTGAACAGACTTCTTTTTTTTCGTTTTTTCAAAAGACTTTATTGCCTCAGGTTGTGTATCTATAACTGCCGAAAAACTTGCCAACAGCGAATTTAAACCCTGATTCGGCAGTCTAGTATGGCCATTTGAATGATGAATATAGCCAAGGCCAAATCGCCAATTAACTTTATTATTGAGTAGACGATAGTGCATGAACGAGCGAAAAGACCAATTTAAATGGGTTGTAATCGCCCTATTGCTCGGATTGTTTTCTTCGTCATATAAGGTATCCATATATGAGCCACCCATTCCTACATGGAGGTTCCATCGCTTAAAAAGTTGATATTCAATAAAAGGAATAAATGTATAGGCTCTTCCAATTTTTTCGGTTTCCCCAAAATCGATAATACCAATTGAAACACCGGTTTTGGGATAATTTAATTGCCTAGCCCATATGTTGTTTTCGTTAAAATTATATTGTCCCAAATTCACAAATAAACCTTTCTGCAATTGCGTTTTTGGGAAGCCATCATTAGCCTCAAGTGTTTTTCCTAAAACAAATTCAGGAATGACATAGAAGGATTCATTTGAGTTCAATTCTGATTGACAAAACAGGAATGGTATGCTTGAAAAAAGCATAGCAATGCATATGATAAACTTCATTCTAAAATGGGTTGGTCAATTCGAAGTTATGGTAAATCGAATTAATTTCAAACGCTAGAACCGAATTCTAAAACTAACATTAGGCGTTAAACCCAAGGATCTATTTTCAATATTGGATACTGTATCTGAATCATCAAGCACATAATAGGTGTTGATGACATTAGATTTATCAAGTATATTCCAAAGCGATAATCCAGCAACTGCATCGGCAGTCTTACCCAGTTTAAAATTATAGGTTGCAGACAGATCTAATCTTAAATAATCTTCTAGGTTATTGCTATTAGGCGGTCCATAATTTATAAAATTATTTGAATTAGGATTATCCGCATCTGGGGCTGTAAAAGGTTTTCCAGTACGCCAGTTTAATCCCAAGGCGATTTTCAAATTATTGAGACTATACGTTCCAGCAAAGGTCACGATATGCCTGACATCAGAATTATTTGGGAATTCATTGCCAAAGTTCAAATCCTCGAACAAATAATTGTTTTTACTATAGGAATAACTTAACCAAGTACTAATGGTTTCAAATTGTTTATTGATCAAAAAATCAAATCCCTTTATCCTATAGCCGCCAATAGTATTTAAAAATTGATATTGATTTTGAAAGCCTTGACTCCGTGCGGTTATGCCGTCAACATCTTTAATGAATCCTTCTAAACTAATGAGAAGGCGATTCTTGTTGTAATGAATTCCGGTTGAGAACTGCTTGCTTTCAATAACCGGAATTGTGGTATTATTTGCAAGTATCCATCGTCTTTTTTCAATACCTAAAAAATCATTTTGTAAATCGATGATCTGCGATGTGGTCTGGCTTTTCAGCTCGCCTAAAATCTCTAATCGGAAATGATCTAGAAACTTCTGACTTATGCTAATTCTCGGTTCAATATAGAACTCACTAAATTTTTCAATATAGTTGGTCCTCAGCCCAATTCTCGCCGTTGTATGCTTTGAATTTGATGAGAATTTAACTTCGTTAAAAAGAGAATGTGTTCGCAGCACTTCTTTGATATATCTTCGAAATACCGGATTATTCACATCTTCCAAATTACTGATGCCTACTTCCGAAAATTGATAGCCGCCTTTGTAGTTCAGATTTTTATCCAATTCGTAATTAACATGTAGCTTTAATCCAGAATCAAACACATCGTTTTCTTGAATCAGGCGTTGGTCATTGATCACATCAAAGTTTGTTGCATCTAATACATAATGCGACACATGAACTTGCGCTGACGTTGAAAGCTTTGAATCCCATGTGCGCTCATATTCAATACCAGCAGCGAGGTTCTTTTGGGTCAATTTACTGTTCAAGGCTTCATTAACATCGTTTATGGTTGAGGTTTCATCATAATCAAGATTGTTATAGATATTTAATCCGTTGATTCTTAGTTTGTCCTTTTCGCTGAGGTTATACAATAATTTTAATGAAGCATCATAGAAATAAAATCGCTCGTTTTGCGTAATTGTATTATTATTTTGGTTGATGACATCGGTATCCTGAAAAATACGTTTAAAGTAGTTGTCGTAGGTTGGTGTAGTAAGCAGATCAGTAATTGATCGACGTGCAGCCACTTGAATTTCTGATTTAGTATTCAATGGTATTTTTCCGAAAGCATCCACGCTAATGAGGTTAATGCCGAGGCCACCAGAAGTATTATTTTGAAGGGTATTTGAATTTCGCATATCAATGATACTGGAAACCCCATCGCCGTACATAGCACTTGTTCCATTTTTTGAAACGATGACATTTTCGATTAAATACGGATTGAAAGCAGAGATCAATCCGAAAAAATGACCGGATTGATACATTTTGATGCCATCCCATAAGATCAGATTTTGGTCGTGAGTGCCGCCACGAACATTTAAATTAGAAACACGTTCATCAACGCTGGTCACACCAGGAAGAGCCTGAATGGTTTGTAAAACATCGGGTTCGATCAAACCAGGTAAAATTCCGAATCGCTTCGGATTTATGCCTATGATACCATCATTTTTTAAGGAGATACCTTTAGTAAGGTAATTGATGACAAGCACCTCATCCAAAAACTGTGTTGAATTAATTTCATCACTAAATGGAGCTCGAATAATGATATTATTTATACTCAATTTTTCAAAGAACAGTCCGGTTTTATTATTTAAATAGAGCAGTAACTCATCTAATGTATAATCAGATGGTGGTTTTGTAATAAATCTTTCCTTTATAGTGGCATCAGCGTAAGTAAATGTAATGTCGTATTGCGATTCGATGTACTGCAACAACGACACAAGAGATTGCTTTTCTTCGGGATCAGTTTGCGGTACAACTTGACAAATCCCGAAAAAAAAGCAAATGATAAAAATTCTAAATTTTGGGTTACTCACGTTCTAATACTATAGTATTCGCATTCAGTTCGCGATACTTTAAATTTAGAGGTAAAGTTATAGATTTAAGTGCAAGAGTTTTATTATTATGAACAAAACTTCCAGTAAATAACTGCCCCTGATCTACATTAAGTGAGTTAATAGTGATATCATATTGCCTTTCAAACTCACTTATAACTTGAGCGAAAGGCATACTTTGAAAATAGCTTTCATTGTTCATCCATGACGGACTTGTGTTTGTTTCTTTTTCTTTGGCAATATATTTCCCATCTAAAATTAGAAAGCTATCTCCTGGTTTTAAAATTTTTTGAGTTTCATTATGTGTCACTTGTACTGAACCTTCATAACAGATCACTTCAAATATATTATCGCGATGTTTCACATTAAATTGAGTGCCTAATACGGTTACCTTTCCTGAAGTTGTGTTTACTTGAAATGATTCCCCTTTAGCCACCTTAAAAAAGGCCTCGCCATTTAAGTTAACATCTCTTACAGTGTTCCAGTCTTTTTTATTATATGTAATGGTTGATTTGGCGTTTAAGGTTACTTCAGATTGGTCTGGAAGATCAACCATAGTTTTTTGGGCTATTTCAGTTGAAATGGTCGTATCTAGAGTTGTCGTATAAAAGTAAATACTGAAGCCAATGGCAATGACCGCAGCAATACGACCAATATATGACAACCAATGCACTTTTGAAGCTGAAGTTTCTGTATTGATTTGAGATAATACTTTATTCAAAGTATCAGACTCATTAAAGTCAGGCGCTTTGAAGCGTCTTACATTATAAGATAGTTTTACCAGGTCCTTATGGTCGTCGAGTGCTTCAAAAGCTTCGATTTCATTAGGGCTAAGGTCATTATCTAACCATTTTAATATGAGTTCTTCTCGTGTCATTTCAAGTATAAAACAGTTAGTTAGGAAAAACTCCTACCCTGTTGCTTAAATTTCTTCAATATCCTTTCTTAATTTTTTTAGCGCACCATAGATACGCTTTTCGACAGCTTTATTCGAAATTCCTAATAATTCGGCAATTTCACGGTGTTTTTTGCCTTCAACGCGATTTAACAAAAAAGCTTCACGTTGAGCCTCGGTTAAATTAGCAATAGCGTTTTGTAGCTTGTGCATATACTCATCACTTTCCATTAAAAATTGTGGATCTTCATGGGTGTATGTTTTTGGTTTGGTCTTTTGATATTTTAAGATCACCTTTTGATGCGCAGTTGCATTGAGCGCTAAATTATTTGCAACGGTGAATAAAAACGACTTGGCCTTAGCAGGTGTAACCTTAGCGCAGTTCTCCCATAATTTAATAAAGGCTTCCTGAACCTTATCTTGCGGATTCAAACTTTCGCCAAATTTGTAATAAAGAAAATCATGAAGGTCCTTTGCATGTTTTGAAAAGATCGATGAGAACAATGATTCTTCACAAATATTATTACGAATGTCCTTTTTCATTATAATAGATTAAGATAATAATAGTCAATGGTAGGGTAAATGTAGATATAATTGTCTTAACTCTATAAACCTTGAACTATGAAACCTCATCAAGAACAAGTTATTAGTATTGGAGATCTATTGACTCAATCTGAAGCCAATGTATTTATTTTCCCTTCATTAGAACAACTTGCTAGTGTAAAAAAAGAACAGATCATTCTTACTTTACTTCGAATAGAAGATCTCAAAAAACGAATAGCTAAGTCACCAAAAAACTGTGTATTGAAATTAGCTCTAAGCCTTGCCAAAAGAAGAATGAAAAGCCTTCAGAAACAGTATAGACATGTTTTACAACTTCTTCAACAAGAAAATTAAACCTAATGGTAGGAGTTTTGCTTTTTTATTTGTTTTATATATAAAAATTGCATTTAAACAAAACCTATACTTATGAAAACTTATTTCAAACATTTAATAATCCTATCCCTTTTTGCCCTTTTTACCTTCACCTCATGCCAGAATGAAGTCATTGAAGTCACTGATAATTCAGAAGAAACTATTGCACCAAATTCGGCGGTAGCGAATTTGATGCGATCTACAGCTTCTAATGATGGTTCGGTAGATGACGTTCTGGATTCGGCTAATTGTATCTCAGTTAATCTGCCAGTGACCATAATTGTAAACAACATTACAATTACTATTAATACTTTGGAAGACCTTGAGATCATTCAGGAACTATTTGATGAGTATGGCGATGATGAAGATGTCTTAGAATTTTTATTTCCAATTACGATCATTTTGAATGATTATACGCCAATAGTCATAGAAAATTATGAGCAATTGCAGAATTTTATTGACGAATGTACTGATGATAATGACGTTATTGAATGTGTGGATTTTGTTTACCCGATCTCCTTTTCTATTTATAATTCTGATTTTCAAATCATAGATACCGTAATCATTGAAAATGATGAAGCACTTTATGATTTCTTAGAAGAACTTGAAAATAATCCTAACGGAGGTGCGATCCTGGCAAGTTTGAACTTTCCAGTAAGCTTGGTTTATGCCAACGGTGATATCGTTGAAGTCAATAGTAATCAAGAATTAGAAGCTGCTATAAATGCCGCCGAAGTAGAATGTGACGACATTGTTGACGTATGTCATGCCGATGAGGTCGCCATGTATTTAACAGATTGTTTTTGGAGAATTGCTGCCTATAATAATGATAACAACCTTGATGATTATGAATTGTATTTTGGAGAAGATGGCCTGTTAACCATCATCGCTGGAAATAACGTTGTATACAACGGCAACTGGTCATTAGATGAAACCGATGCAGGCCTTGTTCTTGTACTTGATACAGACTGGCAAGACTTGAACGGTAATTGGCTTATTGTAGATTGTGATGATGATCGCTTTGAATTGATCCAAGAAACAACAGGAGCAATAGCAGAAGTTGTTATTGAACGCGAATGTGAAAATGATTTACCATGTAGCGCTCAAGAAGTGAACTATAACCTTCAAGAATGTGTATGGTATTATGGAACTAATTTATTGAACAATGTCGTTGCCGAGCACTTTACCTTTACTACTAATGGTGTAGTGATCATAACAAATACCGCTTCGAATGAAACCTATACAGGCATGTATGATGTTGTATTAACTGATGCAGGTGTGTTCTTAGTTCTTGATCTTCCTGAGCCTTATAGTGTGCTTAATCATGAGTGGAAAGTCGTTGAATGTGCTGATCATTTCTTTCATTTGATCAGTGGAGATAACTATTTACTTTTAGAACAAGAATGCCAAAATGAATTCGATTGTCCAGACCTTCAAGCTAATGTAGGTGACGATTGTGAAACCGCAAGTGGGACAATAGGCTTTATCAATGAGAATTGTGAATGTCAGGAAAATGACACTCAATTTGATTGTCCAGATCTTCAGGCTAATGTGGGTGATGACTGCGAAACTGCAAATGGAACCATTGGTTTTATCAATGAGAATTGTGAATGTCAAGAAAATAATACTCAATTCGATTGTCCAGATCTTCAAGCCAATATTGGTGATGACTGCCAAACGGCAAACGGTACTCTTGGTTTTGTAAATGAAAACTGTGAATGTCAGGAAGATGACACTCAATTTGATTGCCCAGATTACCAAGCTAATGTTGGTGATCCATGTGAAAATCCAAATGGGGTTTCAGGGTTTTTAAATGAGAATTGTGAATGTGTAGTAGATAATGATCCGTTTGAGTGCTTTGGAAATTATGCCTTAACGGTTTGTGATGATGATGTTATTGATGGATTTGCAGCCTTCGATTTAAACTTAATTTTCGCTAATTGTCCTGAAGATAATGTTCAATATAATTTCTATTTGACTATATCTGACGCCGAAGCTCAAGTGAACCCATTATCGAGCCCTTATACAAACGTATCTAATCCACAAACTATTTACTCGCGTGTGTCTCTGGCCGGCGATCCTAATGTCTTTGAGCTCTATGAACACCAGCTAATCGTTGAAGATTGCGGGCAAGATGCTTGTACTGAACAAGACGTAAATAATATTCTAATGGAATGTGATTGGATCCCAGTTTCGGTAAATGGAAGTAATGATTTTAATACCGTACATATGACTTTTGGTCCTAATCAGGATTTAGTGATTGAAGGAAACGGAGAGGTAGAAACAGGCACATGGAACACTGCAGGAAATCCACCAGATGGGGTTTATATCCTTATTAGTGGATTCAACAGTCAGTTTCAAGTATTTATTGGAGAATGGCTTGTTGCGGAATGTAGCAATACAGAATTAGTTCTGATAAATAATGCAAATGACAATCAAATAATTCTTCAACGAGAATGTAATTAAAAGTCCCATTGCTTAATTACTTATAGTTGTTTTTAGTAAGTTGATTTATAAAAAGCTACCTCATTGAGGTGGCTTTTTTTTTATGAGAATAGATTGCAATTATAGACATCAAATTCTTAAATTTGCCTTTCTTAATATGAGATAGAGAATTATGTTCAATAATTTAAGTGAGAAATTAGATAAGGCCTTACATGTTTTAAAAGGGCATGGAAGCATAACAGAGGTCAATGTAGCAGAAACGCTTAAGGAGGTGCGTCGTGCATTACTGGACGCCGATGTCAATTATAAAATCGCCAAGGATTTTACCAACAGGGTTAAAGAAAAAGCCTTGGGTCAAAATGTATTGACCACTTTACAACCTGGGCAATTAATGGTAAAAATCGTTAAAGATGAATTAACCCAACTTATGGGTGGTGATGCTGCAGGCATCAATCTTTCCGAAACTCCTAGCATCATTTTAATGTCTGGTTTACAAGGGTCTGGTAAAACAACCTTTTCTGGAAAGTTAGCCAATTACCTTAAAACCAAAAAAACAAAAAAACCACTTTTAGTTGCCTGTGATGTTTATCGTCCTGCAGCAATCGATCAATTGCATATTGTTGGAGAACAAATCAACGTTGAGGTTTATAGTGATAAAGGCAATAATGATCCTGTAGCTATTGCACAGGCAGGAATTGCTCACGCCAAGGCCAATGGATACAATGTGGTGATCATTGATACCGCTGGACGTTTAGCTGTAGATGAGGTGATGATGACCGAAATCTCTAATATTCATAAAGCTGTTAAGCCTCAGGAAACCTTATTTGTTGTAGATTCAATGACTGGTCAAGATGCCGTGAATACAGCAAAGGCTTTTAATGACATCTTGAATTTTGAAGGTGTTATATTAACGAAATTGGATGGTGATACACGTGGTGGTGCTGCCATTTCTATAAAATCTGTTGTAAACAAACCGATAAAATTTATTGGGACTGGCGAGAAAATGGACGCCATAGATGTGTTCTATCCTTCGCGTATGGCCGACCGTATTTTGGGCATGGGTGATGTGGTATCTCTTGTTGAACGTGCTCAAGAACAATTTGATGAGGAGGAGGCCAGAAAGATCCAAAAGAAAATTGCAAAAAACCAGTTTGGTTTTGATGATTTTTTGAAACAAATCCAACAGGTTAAGAAAATGGGAAGCATGAAAGACCTAGTTGGTATGATTCCAGGAGCCGGAAAAATGATGAAGAACATGGATATTGATGATGATGCCTTTAAACATATTGAAGCTATTATTCATTCTATGACACCAGAAGAACGCTCGAAACCTTCCGTGATCAATGCAAGTAGGAAAAAGAGAATTGGTAAAGGTTCTGGAACATCAGTACAAGAAGTGAATCAACTTCTGAAGCAATTCAACCAAATGAGCAAAATGATGAAAATGATGCAAGGTGGCGGTGGTAAAAAAATGATGCAAATGATGCAAAATATGCCAAGATAATTATAAACGTACTCTCACATGACCATACTAGACGGAAAAAAGATCAGTAACGACATTAAAAATGAAATTGCTGAAGAGGTTCAAAAAATGAAAGCAGACGGTGAAAAAGTGCCTCATTTAGCAGCTGTTATTGTAGGAAACGATGGTCCAAGTATGACCTATGTGAATAGTAAAGTAAGAGCATGCGAACGTATTGGATTTGAATCTACTCTGGTGCAATTGTCATACACCACAAGTGAAGTTGAACTTTTAGATACCATTCAAGAATTGAATGAGAATGATGATATTGATGGTTTTATTGTCCAATTACCCTTACCACCCCAAATTAATACCGAAAAGATTCTATTAGCCGTTGATGCAAATAAAGATGTTGATGGATTTCATCCAACAAATTTTGGAAAAATGGCACTTGATATGTCCACTTTTATTCCAGCAACCCCTTTTGGAATTCTTGAATTACTCAATCGGTATAAGGTGGAAACAAAAGGGAAACACACCGTTGTGATTGGAAGATCACATATTGTGGGACGTCCTATGAGCATCCTTATGGGTAGAAAAGGATTTCCGGGAAATTCTACAGTGACATTGACTCATAGTCACACAAAAAATATTCAGGAGATTACCAAACAGGCTGATATTATTATAACGGCATTAGGCGTGCCAGAATTTTTAAAAGCTGATATGGTAAAAGAAGGCGTGGTCATCATAGACGTTGGAATTACTCGAGTACCAGATGCTAGTAAGACCAAAGGGTATTATATCACTGGAGATGTCGATTTTGAAAACGTCAGTAAAAAAGCGAGTTATATAACGCCGGTTCCAGGCGGTGTTGGCCCAATGACCATAGCTATGTTGCTAAAAAACACTTTATTAGCACGAGAGAAACATAACAGAAGGTAGGAAAAAACTTATATTTATTAACATTTTGACCCTAATTGTTGACAATTGCCTAAAAGGATGATTTTTTTAAAATAATTTTTTTAACTTGAAGTCATAAATTAATGAATGCCAATCCCTAACGGCGTTCCTCCCACTAATTAATAGTTCTTAGGTTGATTAATAGCTTATCAGCCTCTTATTTGCGCATATAATGTACCGCATTGTGTTTGGTTTTAATTAATTAAATCCAATCATTATGAACAATTTTGCTATTAATTATTTCAAAAAAGTATTAGAGTGTTGTTATGACACTTTTCAGTTTTCAACAGTTTCACCAGTCAAAAAGCAGATCTTAGCCTTTTTGACTTTTTTATTTTTAGGACTTTTAAGTTTACAAGCACAAAATGATACTCCTTGTGAAGGTGCGCAGCGCTGGCTAGATGGTGCAGCTTGGCTTCCTGATGGAAGTATAGATGACAACGTCGCTCAAAACGATTTCCCCAAAGGAATAATCAAATGTGGAAGTTCGGCAGAAACGCAATCTCAAGTAGGTCCCTATAATAATTCTATTTACGATTCTACTCAGTTCGAAATTGATGTATCCTCCGACACATGTATTGATCCAAGTACAGGTTTGGTTGTTACGCCGTTAAACCCAACAGATCTACAACCAATTATTTGGTTAAACTTTGATGTTAGACCACAGGCTGGTAGTTTTCAAATCCAGATTAATGACAACTCGGGTGATACTATCGCCTGGGCATTATATATTTCTGATGTTCATCAAGCGGGAACAACACTTGCTGCAAATGGACAATATTTGAGTGGAGACTGCAGTCAGTTGCATAAAGTAGCTTGTGGGGTTGAGAGTTCTAGTACTTGGAATACGATACCAATTAATGGTGAAGATTTTCTTGAAGCGACCAATTTCTACTTGGCAGTTTGGGACCAAGACGCGGATGGCGATGTTGAAATTAATAATTTTAAAGCACGTTTTGGATGTGGTGATGGTAGTTTTAAGACATGTTCAGTCGTTGCAGGTACCCCGGAAGAAGTATGTAATAATGATGGAACTTTCACTGTAAATGTTCCAATTGAAGGAATTAACGGTGAATATGTTGGCTACGATGCTAATGCAAATAATGCAGGTGGATTATCAAGTACGGTTTGTTTGACAAACTCAGGATCTACAAATGTTACAACTGGAACGATTTCATTGACATATAATCAAGGCACAGCCTATTCAATACAAATTTTTGAAACCAATAATTCAAGTCCACCAACTCCTGTAACACCAAGTGCGAGTTGTGATCATCCTGACCCGTTCCCTGGTGATCCTAATAATGGGAATGCAGACGAGTGCGTTGCAGATGTAAACGGAGAGGCACCTATTTGTTGTGAATTTGGAGCTACTTGTAATCTTGATCCAACATTACAAATTATTGAAGGTTGTGATTCAACGGTCCTCCCAGCACCATTTACGGATCCAATTGATGTATTTAGCAATATTGGACCCAACCCTTGTGGTGATTTAATACTTATTCATAGCGATTCGCCGAGCGGATCTCTTTGCCCTGAAGGTCTTACTGTACAACGTACATACACCTTATTCGACGATTTAAATAATAACCAAATACTGGATCAGGGTGAAGAATTTGAGACTTGCCTTCAGAATTTTAGAATACAAGATACAACAGCACCAGTACCACCAGCCGCACCAGCAGACTTGAATCTGCAATGTGCTAGTGATGTACCAGCAGCTGTTGATCTCACTGCAACAGATAATTGTGATGGCGATATAATAGTAAGTCCGACGGCTAATACTACACCTGGAGCATGTGCTAATGACTTTGTCATGGTACGTACATGGACCTTTACAGATTCGTGTGGCAACACAAGCAGTATATCACAAACCATTACTGTAAATGATGACACAGCACCAGTACCACCAGCGCCACCAGCAGACTTGAATCTGCAATGTGCTAGTGATGTACCAGCAGCTGTTGATCTCACTGCAACAGATAATTGTGATGGCGATATAATAGTAAGTCCGACG
>JABDMU010000085.1 GCA_013001285.1 Flavobacteriaceae bacterium | reverse complement strand
AAATCGACATCACGCGTTGCATGACTGTTAAAATACTTTCTTTGCTTCTTTATGATCTTAGGGATATTCGACATTTAACAAAAATAAAGTTTAGACAGGCGTCCCAAATGGCATCTTTTGGTGGCGCTGCCTCAACACTTATTACTTCCTTAGAAACGGGATGAACAAATGCGACCTTTCGAGCATGTAAATGAATGCTGCCATCTTTATTACTTCTATCGAACCCATATTTGAGATCGCCTTTTATTGGCGAACCTATTTTAGCCAACTGACACCTGATTTGATGATGTCTTCCTGTTTCCAGTTCAATGTTGAGTAAATGAAAATTATCTAAAGATTTCACCAATGAATAATGTAGAACAGCCTTTTTGCCATCGGATATCTCTGAAGGATATGCTGTAGATTTATTATTCTTAGGGTTCTTTTTCAACCAATGCACAAGCGTGTTTTGGTCCTTTTCAGGTTTGTTTTTTACAACGGCCCAATAGGTCTTTTTTATAGCCTTCTCAACAAATAATTTATTTAATCGCGTTAAAGCCTTAGAGGTTCTTGCAAAAATAACAAGACCAGTAGTTGGACGGTCTAATCGATGTACAACACCCAAAAACACATTGCCAGGCTTGTTGTATTTGATCTTTATATAGTCTTTAACAATATCACTCAATGGCTGATCACCAGTTTTATCACCTTGAACAATATCTCCCGCACGTTTATTTACGATTATTAGATGATTGTCTTCATAAAGGACTTGAAGATTAGAAGCACTGGAAAAGACTTTCATAACTTAATATTGCTCATTTGCATTGGGAAAATCTACATTCTTGACATCCGAAACATATTGAGAAATTGCTTTGGTCATGTCGTCATATAGATGCATATAGCGGCGTAAGAAACGCGGATTAAATTCATGGGTCATACCAATCATATCGTGTAATACAAGAACTTGACCATCAACACCATTTCCGGCCCCAATTCCAATAATAGGAATAGAGACACTTTTGGCGACTTCCTCAGCGAGTTTGGCTGGGATCTTTTCCAATACGATTCCGAAACATCCTATTTTTTCTAACATAATGGCATCTTCACGCAGTTGATCGGCTTCAACTTCCTCTTTAGCACGTACTGTATAGGTGCCAAATTTATAAATTGATTGCGGCGTTAATCCAAGATGTCCCATAACTGGGATTCCTGCATTTAAAATTCGTTTGATAGATTCTTTAACCTCCTTACCACCTTCAACTTTTACAGCATGGGCACCGCTTTCCTTCATGATCCTGATGGCCGACCGTAATGCTTCCTTTGGATCACTCTGATAAGTCCCAAATGGAAGATCAACCACCACGAGAGCGCGCTCGATGGCTCTAATTACCGAAGACGCATGATAGATCATTTGATCTAACGTAATTGGCAAAGTTGTTTCATGACCAGCCATGACATTTGATGCTGAATCTCCCACAAGAATAACATCAATTCCTGCACCATCAACAATCTTAGCCATGGTATAATCATATGCCGTGAGCATCGATATCTTTTCTTTGTTACGTTTCATATCTACAAGTGATTTCGTCGTAACACGCTTGTATTCCTTCTTTGCCGTTGACATAGTATTCGGTAATAGATTAGTTAGATTGTAAAAGTAATAAAATAAGACAAATGTTTAAGTTTTTCTTTATAAGCATTATACCCTATTGAAAGACATTCAATTTTATTTTTTATTTTAATAAAACAGAATAATCTGGGCATTTTTATATACTGTCTTTGTTCAAGTCAGGCATGGACTGAAACCCTCGTTTCGCGAACTCATTTTATTGAAACATTTTTTTACGCGATGCAAAAGCTTGAACTGTGAATATTGCGATTAGCAATCAGACAAACTTACTCGTACCGCCAGACCACCTTCAGAAGTTTCTTTGTATTTCGTATTCATAAACTGGGCGGTTTCCCACATGGTATCCACGACTTGGTCTAAGGGGACTTTTATATTAAGTGGATTTGTTTCCAAGGCAAGTTCGGCAGCATTGATAGCCTTTAAGGCGCCCATTGAATTCCGCTCGATACATGGTACTTGAACCAAGCCACCAACAGGATCACAAGTCAACCCAAGATGATGCTCCATGGCAATTTCGGCGGCAATCATGACTTGTTCGGGTGAGCCACCCATCACCTCACATAATCCGGCAGCGGCCATGGCCGAAGAAACTCCAATTTCAGCTTGACAGCCACCCATGGCCGCAGAGATCGTAGCTCCTTTTTTAAAGATACTTCCTATTTCACCAGCTACTAGCAAAAATTGTTTGACATGATCAAAATTTGCCTCGTGATTCTCAATAACCATATAATACATCAATACAGCTGGAATAACTCCAGCGCTACCATTGGTAGGTGCAGTAACCACACGACCCAATGAAGCATTCACTTCGTTGACCGCCAATGCAAAGCAGCTGACCCATTTTAAGATCTGTCTAAATTTTACTTCAGTCAATCTTATGGTGTCCAACCACTCCTGTGGATCAGAATATCTGCTTTCACCAATTAGTTTTTGATGCATGTCGAATGCCCGCCTGCGCACATTCAATCCGCCAGGTAAGCTGCCTTCAGTATGACATCCAATATACATACATTCTAACATGGTGTACCAGATCTTGTCAAACTCCTTATCGATCTCATCTGTATCTCGTAGGGATAATTCATTTGCATATACGATTTCAGAAATCGATGCATTTTCAGATCTACAATAGGCCAAGAGCTGAACAGCTTTGTCAATAGGATATGGAAATTCTTTTTTTAGAAGTTTATTCTCGGCGTCTACTGTACGTTCTTCTTTGACCACAAATCCGCCACCAATAGAATAAAAAGTTGAACTGTATTTTTCTTTCGTTAGTTGGGCATGGAATTTTAAACCATTAGCATGAAACGGCAGAAATTCTCTATTATATATGATAGCTTCGGAAGGTCTAAAAACAATATCCTTTTCATTGTTTAACTTTAAGCTATTTTGAAGTTTGATCGCTTCGATACGATCGGCAATTTTTGAAATATCAACCGTTTCTGGATCATCACCACAAAGCCCTAACATCACGGCAAGATCGGTAGCATGTCCTTTCCCAGTAAGAGACAAAGAGCCGTAGAGATCAACAGAAATTCCTTCCACCTGATCAAACAGATGTAGTTCTTTGAGTTCCGAAATAAAACGTTCGGCGGCACGCCATGGCCCGAGGGTATGTGAACTTGAAGGTCCAATGCCTATTTTAAGCATATCGAATACAGAAATACACTCCATGTACTGTTAGTTTTGTCAAACAAATATAGACGCTTTTCTTATAAAGAAACTTTATAATTTACAAAGGTTTTGTTTATACTTCTATTGTCATATTAAAAAGTTCGTTTGAAGCTAATTTTTTTGCGATTTTTTTTATTCGAAGAACAAAAATCAGATAGTGATTGGTTCAAAAAAGGCATGGAATACCATAAATTTCTGACACCTTGTCATATTTTTTTTCATGGCACAATGATTGACATTAAGAAGGTGTAAAATAAAACGAAAGAACTTAATAAAGAATAAAATAAAGTTATGAGCAAAATTATTGGAATAGATTTAGGAACGACCAATTCATGTGTTTCTGTAATGGAAGGAAATGAGCCAGTGGTAATTCCTAATGCTGAAGGTAAACGTACAACACCATCGGTTATCGCATTTGTTGAAGGTGGTGAGATCAAGGTTGGTGATCCTGCAAAACGTCAGGCTGTTACCAATCCAACTAAAACCGTTTATTCTGTAAAACGATTTATGGGGAATAAATATTCTGAATCTAAGAAAGAAGCAGAACGTGTGCCTTATAAAGTTGTAAAAGGAGATAATGACACACCTCGTGTTGATATTGATGGTAGATTATATACACCTCAAGAATTATCAGCTATGGTACTTCAAAAAATGAAGAAAACCGCAGAGGATTACTTAGGAACAAGTGTTTCTGAAGCTGTTATAACCGTGCCTGCTTATTTTAATGACGCACAACGTCAAGCTACGAAAGAAGCTGGTGAAATTGCAGGATTAAAGGTAAGACGAATCATCAACGAACCAACAGCTGCTGCTTTGGCCTATGGAATGGACAAAAAAGGAATTGACCAGAAAATCGTTGTATTCGATTTTGGTGGTGGTACACATGATGTTTCGATTTTAGAATTAGGTGATGGTGTATTTGAAGTATTATCAACCGATGGTGATACGCACCTTGGTGGTGATGATGTTGACGAAAAGATCATTAACTGGTTAGCTGAAGAATTCAAGAAAGATGAAGGCATGGATCTTCGTGAAGATCCTATGGCGCTTCAACGTTTAAAGGAAGCTTCTGAAAAGGCTAAAATTGAATTGTCATCTTCACCTCAAACAGAGATCAACTTACCATATGTAACAGCTACAGCAAGTGGCCCTAAGCATTTGGTGCGTACATTGTCTCGTGCAAAATTTGAGCAATTGATCGATGATTTAGTAAAACGAACTATTGAGCCGTGCCAGACAGCGCTTAAAGCTGCCGGGTTAAAGACTACAGATATTGATGAGATCATTTTAGTAGGTGGATCAACACGTATTCCAGCTGTTCAGGAAGCCGTTGAGAAGTTCTTCGGAAAAACACCAAGTAAAGGTGTAAACCCTGATGAAGTCGTTGCCGTAGGTGCAGCAATTCAAGGTGGTGTTTTAACTGGAGATGTAAAAGATGTGTTGCTCTTAGATGTAACACCATTATCACTTGGAATTGAAACCATGGGTAATGTGATGACACGTTTGATCGATGCCAACACAACCATTCCTACTAAGAAGTCGCAAGTATTTTCAACAGCAGCTGACAACCAGCCATCTGTAGAAATTCATGTACTTCAAGGCGAGCGTCCAATGGCAGCCGACAATAAAACAATTGGAAGATTTCATTTAGATGGTATTCCACCAGCACAAAGAGGTGTTCCTCAAATTGAAGTGACCTTCGATATTGATGCCAATGGAATTATTAACGTATCGGCCGCGGATAAAGCAACAGGTAAATCTCAAAATATTCGAATTGAAGCATCATCTGGATTAACAGATGCTGAAATTGAGAAAATGAAGCAAGAAGCTGAAGCTAATGCCGAAGCAGATGCAAAAGCAAAAGAGACGGCAGATAAATTAAATTCTGCTGACGGTATGATCTTCCAAACTGAAAAGCAATTGAAGGAATTTGGTGATAAATTATCAGATGATAAGAAAAAACCGATCGAAGAAGCTTTAGAGGAATTGAAGAAAGCTTATGAGACAAAAGACATTGCAGTTATTGATCCAGCATTAGAAAAGATCAATGAAGCATGGAAAGTTGCAAGCGAAGAAATGTACAAAGCACAACAAGAAGCTCAAGGTGGAGGAGAAGCTGGTCCTGAAGCTGGACCATCTCAAGATGCACCAGAAGGCAGCGATGTTGAAGACGTCGACTTCGAAGAAGTAAAATAAATTAGTTTAACATCCTAATTAAAAAAGCGCAATCATATTTGATTGCGCTTTTCTTTTTTTTAAATGCCTCAGCTATAAGAAGCTACCCATTGCGTCGAGTTTCACCCTCATGGTTTTATCGCCATTTGTTAGAATAACTTTGTATTCCTGTGTACTCTTTCCATCGTTGTATTTCACAAAATACACATCCTTTTTTATGGCCCAGTTTGGAAACCTTTCAATAATTGCATTTCGAACCACATCTGGAAGTTTTACATTTTTGTACTTTTCAATAGTTCTTAAAATTTTTCCATTTCCATCATAGGCAACTAAAACTTTCCCATCTGGAATATAAAACTTAACTTCATAAAGATCGTACTCATCTAAATAGAATTCAGCATTTTTGAGGTCGAATAAAGCCACTTTTTCTTGAAGTAACTTTACTGGTACTGCAACATCATCAGAATCAACAGCATTGATGTATTTGTAATTAACTGCTGTAATTGACACTTCATCTAATTCGATGATTTGTGCATTAATTTGGGTGGTTAGACCAAGTGCTAGTAAACCAATAATTAACTTTTTCATAATATGTGGATTTAGGATTAATAGATTTAAAATAATTCTATTAATCCATCTATCCTATGATAAAAGTTGGAAACAAAAAAACTTAATGATTGTTTAATAATTATATAACGTTCAATTAATATGATTGAATTAAATCTATAATCTTGAAATTAAAAATGAGGGGATGGGATAAAAAAAAACGCGTTCCTAGGGACGCGTTTTTCAATATTAATGGTTAAAGGTGGCTATTTCATATTGCCTTGGGAATCAATCTTTAAATTTTTACGTTTACTCCCATTCTTAATTTGAACCTTAAAGGTCTTTGTGCTTTCTCTACCCTCAAAATAGGAGACGAGGTACACGTCTTTCTGAATCGCCCATCCTGGATATTCAGTAAGGATTTTGTTCCTAACCGATGCGGGAAGTACGACATTTTCAAAGCGTTCTGTTGATTGAATGATCTTTCCATTTTTGTCATACGTAGCGATAATTGAACCTTCATTTTTTCTAAAAATCACTTCATAGGCCTCGAAGCTATTATCGAAGATCTCTAATTCTGTAACGTCAAATCGGGCAGCCTGATTTTCTAAAAGGCGCGCCTTTTCTGGCGTATTCTCATCCTGAACAAATTTAGTGTATGTTAAATTTAATGGAGTAACTACGACATCATCTAATTTTTCTTCCTTGATGTTCGTTCCGTTCTGTGAAAAACTTAGGGTGGTCAAGCCTAAAAATAGTAATGAACCAATTACAAATGTTTTCATAATTATTCGTTGTTTTTGATTTATTGATTGATGGTACAAGCCCTTTATAATAAAGGGAAAGGATCGATTGCAATGAAAGTATGGACCTAGGATATTAACTTTCAATTTCATTATTAAATTAATTTAAAATTTTGTAACTGATTGTCATTTTAAGATAACTTTAAAATATTTTATCATTAAAATTAAAAAAGAATTATGCGCGCATAATATTTATTATCTTTGAAAAAATTTTAATGATTATATGAAATCGACCAAAATCACTGAACAACTAAATATTAAGTTTCCAATTATTCAGGCCCCAATGTTCTTAGTTTCAAATACCGCTATGGTGATCGAGGCTATGAAATGTGGGATCGCCGGTTGTATTCCTGCTTTAAATTATAGAACTCTTGATGAGTTAAGAGTGGCCATAAAAGAACTGAAAGCGGCAAAAGTTGAGGGTGGATCATTTGGGTTTAACCTTATTGTCAATAAGTCAAATATTAAGTATAAAGGGCAATTAGCGGTCCTTTGTGAGGAAGGTTGTGATTTTATTATTACTTCACTGGGAAGTCCGGAAGAAACTATTAAACAAGCCCATAAGGTGGGCATAAAAGTATATTGTGATGTTGTTGATCTTAAATTCGCTAAAAAAGTTGAAGGACTCGGGGCAGATGCTGTAATTGCCGTTAATAACGAAGCAGGTGGACATCGTGGAAATTTAACCCCTGAAGAATTGATAAAAACCTTAGTTGAGAACTGTTCTATACCAGTAATTTCTGCTGGCGGTGTTGGGTGTAAGGAAGATATAGATAAAATGTTGTCTTATGGAGCCGAAGCTGTTTCTGTAGGTAGTCCATTTATTGCATCTACCGAAGCTAATGTTACTGATGAATATAAACAGGCTTGTGTTGATTATGGCGCCGAAGATATTGTTGTAACCGAGCGTATTTCTGGAACGCCTTGTACTGTAATTAATACGCCTTATGTTCAAAAGATTGGAACAAAACAAACCTGGATCGAATCTATTTTGAATAAAAATAAAAAGCTAAAAAAATGGGTTAAGATGGTGCGATTTTCAATAGGCATGCGTGCCACCGAAAAAGCAGCAAAAAAAGCCACCTATAAAACTGTTTGGGTAGCAGGACCAAGCATTGAGCATACCAATAATATTCTGCCTACTAAAGAAATTATCGAACGTTTGGTATCTTAGTACCTATGAAGGTAAATGAAGCACCTGTTGTAGTTGAAGCGGTTTTTAACCTGCCTAAGGATATGGTCTGGAAAGCGATCTCTAACCATACTGAAATGCTAAATTGGTATTTTGATAATATTCCTGCTTTTAAACCGGAAGTTGGTTTTTCAACACAATTTAATGTCAAGGCACCAAGTCAGGACTTTCTTCATATATGGACAATAACTGAGGTTATTCCATTCCAAAAGCTCGTTTATAATTGGACCTTTAAGGATGTTGAAGGATCAGCCGATGTCTATTTCGAACTTTTTGATCTTGGAGACAAAACCAAACTCGTGGTAACCAATAAGGTGATAGAAGATTTTAATGATGATATTCCTGAATTTAAGCGTGAAAGTTGTTTAGGGGGTTGGCACTATTTTATAAATGAACGTCTTAAGAATTATTTAAATTCTTAAAATAAGTTTGTTTTATCAAAGACCATTCTTCAATTAAAATGCCATAACAACAAGTACTTCGTTTAAAGCCATCCTGCATCAACGTATCTTTTCGTAAAATGCCTTCTAATGTGGCACCTATTTTTTCGACAGCCTTTCTTGATTTTAGATTTCTTTCATCAATTCGGAATTCTACTTTTTCAAAATTCATGACTTCAAAAGCATAACCAAGCATCACATATTTCACATTTTTATTAAGCCCAGTTCCTTGAAAATCATGGCCGATCCATGTCCATCCAATATGAAGAAGTTTGTTTGTTGGGTTGATCAATCCAAAACGGGTGCTGCCAGCAAACCTTTGAAATTTCTTATCATAAATAATAAACGGAATAGTGGTTTTATGATAATAACCATCAACCGCAGTTTGGACATATGCCTTTAGCTGTTCTTTTGAACTGATATTACTTGGAGAATATTGTATTAAATTTTCTTCTTGAGCGATATTGATTAAATGTTCATAATTACTAAGGTCTAATAAGGACAATTTTACACGATTATTTTCTAAGGTTATACCTTTCATAACAATGATTGTATAAGATCTGTATTTACCATATGGGGACCTTCAAAAGGAATAATGTCTACCTGATCTCCAAAAAGGTCACGGATACGCCGACTCTCCTTTTTTATGCGTTCATCATCTAAATATTCATCATCCTTGCCGTAGATCATGGTAACTTTGGTATTTAAAAAATCAAAATCTTGAGGCTCTAATTCCTTAGGAATGCCACCGGACATCAAGACCAATTGACTGCATTTTATTTTCCGACTGGCCACATAGCGCATGGCAACCGAAACACCCTGCGAATAGCCAACAACAATTAAATTGATATGTTCTGGTAACTGCTCATTTTCAAAAATGGCATCAAAATTACGCATGACGTTTTCAGTTTCAGCCTTGGTGTTTTCTTTGGTTAACCAAGATGCACCTACATGTTTAAAAGCAGGAGGAATATAATATTTACTTTGTGCTTGAGGCGCTATTAAATAGTTTTCCTCAGGATTTAAATCAGAAAAATATTTAAGGAAATACCGACTTAAATAGCCCATGCCGTGACAAACAAACCAGACATTTTTTGTTTTAAAATTTAGTACATTTGCCGCGGAATAAGTATTTGTTATTTGGTATGATATTTCCCTTTCAATAATATTCATATTTTATGTGTGTCTGGAATAATTCTTTGAAGATTAAAAATACGCTATTTCTTTCCAATGCACTTAAAGAAAGAATTTTCTTTACTAAATTATAAATAATTATAAGTTAAAACTTACAAAAAAATGCATTTCATCGAATATTTGATACATTTAAAGGGATAAATTAATGATTTTTATATATTTAAAGCCTCAAACCTACTTATTAAAAAATTTAACGATTATGAACCGAAATTTACTTTTATTATTGGTCCTATTAATACTGCCAATAGGAACAACTTCAGCCCAGACTATAATTTGGTCAACAGATTTTGAAAGCTTAACTGGTTGGACTGGCGAGGATTTAGATGGAGACGGATACTGGTGGTTCCAAAATTCAGGAGCTGAATCTATTGGATTTAATTCCGGACAATATTTAGGTTCCTATTCATTAGGATTAAGCCCTGACAATGTACTCACTTCTCCAGTATTCACAATTCCTTCCAACGCTTCCTCCCTAAATTTGAAAATTAAATTGGGATCAACCTCAGATCAGGACTTTTTAGAGACCTACGCGATCTATATACAGGAAGACGGCGTCGGATCAGAGTTCGATAACCTTCTAACGCAAGGCACACTTTCTAATGGTGGTCTAAATTCAGCAGTAGATATAAACGCCGCGATACCTAATACCTTTGCAGGAAAGTCTGTAAAAATTATCGTGCGACATTTCAATACAAATAATCAGTATTTATTCCTTGTTGATGATCTTATGGTGGAATCAGGAGAAACTTTATCATTAAGTAATTCTCCTTTCGAAAACTTTTCAATATTTCCAAATCCCTCTAATGACTATATAACGCTTAATTCGAATTCTACAATTACGGAGGTACAAATTTTTAATATCCTAGGTCAGAGTGTCATGCGACTTCAAAATATAAACTCTTCAAATAATACATTGAACATAAATGCGCTCCATCGTGGAAATTACCTAGTGAGAGTGATTATTGATGGTACATCGCAGACTTTTAAACTCATAAAGAATTAATGAGATTAAACTTTGTTCAATTTATATAATATATAGAGACCCATCAAAGTGGGTCTCTTTTTTTTGATTTAACTAAATAATTAACTAACTATTTTTTTAAAGTTAAAGCATTGAATATTAGGAATATTGTAGGAAAAAATTCACCTACATATAATTTTTTTTTGTATATTTATGTCAGCACTCCCTAAAAACCCTTTTTAAGAACATTTTCCAAGATTAATAGCGATTCGGAAATAAACTAAAAGTGTATATAATTATATACAGTTATAGGTGCCTCAAACTTGTTAATGTTCTAATTTCTTCTCGTGTTTTGGTTTAATTGTTATTAACCAAAATCAACAACTAATGAAAAATTTTATCTTACGAATGTTCAATTCGTTTAAGAAAAGCAAATGGTATGCTCTTGGCATATTTATTTGCTTTTCTTTTTTATGTTCGACGCAAACGACGTTTGCACAAAAAGTTACTTTAGAGACGTCTGTGCAGGCTAATTTTGGAGTAGATGCAGATGCATACTCAGGAATTCTATCATTTTCACTCCTCCCCCCAGGGACTGAATTAGGCACTGACGACTGGCTTCTGGGCCCTTCAGGTGAAGGTGTCATAGCAAATCCCGGGGCTGGTGATCCAGTTTATGATGCCCTATTTAATGGCGATAATATTGGTGCGGAGTTTCGTATGTCCCAGTTAATTAACTACCAACCAATTCCAGGTGGTGTTAAATGGCTGGATGCGGCTTTTTTACGTGACACGAATACTGCAGGTAATAATATGGACCTTACCGTCTTTGGAAGTACCTCAGATAAAAATTTCGACAACCCAACCAGTTGGGTTATAAAAGAAGGTGATGTTCCACAGAAAAATGACATTATTGATGCGTATGCGCATATTAGAAGAGACGGATTACCTTCCTTGGATTTGTGGGCATTTGGTGCAGCGTCTACGCGAAGCCCAAATGGAAACAACTACATAGATTTCGAATTTTTCAGGGCAGAGGTGACCTATGATGCTGGTGCTGAACAACTAGTTACAGCCGGCCCTGATTGTGGTCATACCTCCTATGTGTTCGATCCGGTTACAGGAGATGATATTGAACAAGGCGATTTAATTATTTCAACGAATTATACCAATGGAGGCGCGGAAGCAGACATTCGAATTTATGCATGGATCGATTCCAGTTCCATACTTGGATTAGTTGCTGATGGTGCTACCATTACAGACGATGATTTTATTGCGTATAACCAACTTCTCGCGAGACCATTTAATTTTGGCGATGGCGATGCCGATAACGATGGCACTGTCGAATTTGAATTTTGGCCTTGCGACAATGATACTGCCAATGTATGGGGCTATGCTTTAATTACACCTAATTCGCCGAATCCGGCTATTACGCCGCTTGCAGCTCAAGATAATACAGATGGTGATGTGGCTGCTCCACCATGGAAAACGATTAGTACAAATGGTGGCGTTACAGATGTTTATGTGGACCCAACATTTACTGAATTTGGAGTTAATGCCACACAATTTGGGCTTGATCAGTCCTCAGTTAATGGTATTTGCAGCAATGTATTTGGAAGTGTGATCGTAAAATCACGCTCTTCAACCTCATTTACTGCGGAATTAAAAGATTTAGTAGGGCCATTTACGCTAGGAGATACGCCTGAGTATTCGGTAACTATTGCTAAAAGTGGTGATTTGAACTGTGTGGTGAACGAAGTGACTTTAACAGCAACAGCCTTACCACCCGGTGCCTATACCTATGAATGGTTTAAGGATGGGATATTAATAGTTGGTGAAATTACAGATACTCTGTTGGTTACCATGCCAGGATCATATTCAGTTAAAGCAACATTACCTGGAGGCTGTACGGCCGAAAGCGAACCAATTGCGGTGCTTCAAAATATAATTGAACCAACTGTAACAGCTACGGGTGGAATCTTAGAATGCGCGGTTGAGCAAGTACAGCTCATGGGAACGATTGGTTCAACAAATCCCGATGCAGACTTGACTTTTGAATGGACCGGACCCGACAGTTATTCCAATACAACAGAACTCAATCCAATTGTAACGGTTGCTGGTGATTATACATTAACAGTGACTGATAATAATAATGGTTGTGATAACTTTGATATTGCTGTAGTAAGTGGTGACCCTGATGTGGAGCCACCAGTCATAACATGTCCATCAGATGTTAACGTGCAATGTTCAGGCGATGTACCCGCCCCAGATATTAATCTAGTAACCGCTACAGATAATAGTGGTGCACCACCAACAGTTATTCATGTTGGAGACAGTAGTGATGGATTGACTTGTCCAGAAACCATTACACGAACATATAGAGCTACCGATGCCTGTGGGAATTCTGCCGAATGTACGCAGCTAATTATAATTAATGATACAATTGACCCTGTAATTGTTGATTTGGGTGATGTTGTTTTAGATCTATGTAATCAACAATGGCCTGATAATTTTACCACGACTTGGACTGATAATTGTTCGGTCGGTGGTGATATCATTTCTGACGGCGGTGGTGCAGTAGTTCTAAATCCAGATGGCTGTTCTCAAAGCCGTGTTTATACATTTACGGTTTCTGATGATTGCCTTAATACCGACACTTCAACGCTTACGGTAACCAGAGATTATGATGAAACGGATCCGGAGATCGCTGATATCCCTGACTATCAATTAGCTACCTGTAATGAAGACTGGCCAACGAAGTTAGATACGACTTGGACAGACAATTGTTCTACAGGAGGCGATCTAGAATCCGATGGCGGCGTCGATGATGGCGAAAGCGCAGATGGTTGTATTCAATACAGGTTATACACATTCACTGTAACAGATGATTGTGGTAACAGTGATACAGAAACGACACGCGTAGCCAGAGAATACGATATGACCGATCCGGAAATCGCTGATATCCCTGACTATCAATTAGCAACATGTAATGAAGACTGGCCAACGGTTCTAAGTTCAAGCTGGACAGATAATTGTTCTACAGGAGGCGCTATCGATTCAGACGGTGGTGTCGATGATGGTGAAAGCGCAGATGGTTGTATCCAATACAGGTTATATACTTTCACTGTAACAGATGATTGTGGTAACAGTGATACAGAAACCACACGCGTAGCTAGAGAATACGATATGACCGATCCGGAGATCGCTGATATCCCTGACTATCAATTAGCAACTTGTAATGAAGACTGGCCAACGGTTCTAAGTTCAAG
>JABDMU010000084.1 GCA_013001285.1 Flavobacteriaceae bacterium | reverse complement strand
CATTGTTGACTTCTAAAGATGGATTAGACAAGGTTTCCGGAATGGCATTACCATAGATTCTGAATCCTCCTGAAGCAATAGTTATTGGATCAGTAGTATCCAAAACAGAAATCGATGTACTTCCAGTATCATCCATTAGATCATACCATGGGCCGTCATAAGGAAAATCTGGTACGATGTCTTGAGAAGTGTTTGAAAAATTTGCCAAGATCACCACGTTTTTTAGCATATTTGCTGGAAGTGCATCATCCCAGATATAAATACGTGGTGTTAATGTTCCAGAGTTGATGCTATAATTTCCTTCAAAAACATCCTCATTCACTTTTAAGGAATTGATTCGTGCCCAATCATTATAAATTTGATTTCTGTTAGGATCATCCAACCACATTTCAGTCCATTGAGGTTGCGGTTTTGTATCTAATTTGCAGTCGCCATCATTATTTCCGTCATAATCAGAGTTGACGGTGACACCATCACTGCATAACCATATTGAATTGTCCATACCCAAATCTGCGAAATGCCATAACATTTTTGGTCCTGGAATAGGAATTGTTACTGCACCTAAGGCTGACATTCGGGTTAAGGCAGTATTTAATGTATAACCTGATCCACCATTACCAAAGGTGATCATTTCATACATGATACGATCTTTATCATGACTTTCCGGATAACCCAAAGTACGTTTCTCTGTAAATCCATGAGCCAAATGACCCATGCCGTCAAAATTACTAGCACTTCCATTTGCAAGATTTTTATAATCGTTCCACATTTCGCTCCACATCATTATCCCTTTTGGAACAGCATCACCAAGCCTATAATTAGCCCATTGTTGCTCTTCACTGTCACCTCCTAAATGCTCGAAGATCACATAATGCGTTTCGTCTAATCCCCATGAATAATCAGCATAAGCTTTTAAAATATCGACACGATCTTGTTGATAGGCATTGGTACAGCCTTCATCGCCTGATGTGCAGTTTTGTGTAAATCCTTTTGTTAAGTCCCATCGAAAACCATCAATCTTGAAATTCTCAATCCAATGTTTGATAACACGTTCGGTATAATTTTGTGTACGAAGGCTTGAATGATCGAAATCACTTCCAACGCCATAGCTATGGGTAGCATTTTCATTGAAATATGGGTTTTCTGAACTCGGTTCTCCCCAGCCATTATTATCATCGTCAAGCATCCACATACGCACCATTGGACTTCTTCCAAAGGCATGATTTAAAGCAAGGTCCAATATTACCGCAATACCATTTTGATGGCAGAGATCGATGAATTCTTTGAATTTGGTTTCAGTGCCATAAAATTTATCTAAGGCCATATGAAACGAAGTGTTATATCCCCAACTTTCATTGCCTTCAAATTCCATTACAGGCATCAATTCAATAGCATTGATCTTTAAGTTTCTGAAATAATCGATCTTATCGATGAGGTCTTGAAAATTGCGATCGGCATCAAAATCTCGAATAAGCACTTCGTATACGATCAAGTCTTCTTTTTTCGGTTTTGTAAAATTTGGAACCTGCCAGTTATACTCAGCTTGACCAGTTTGTAAAACAGTCACTTCTCTTTCTTGACCAGCAGGATATGCTGGTAAATCGGGATAGGTCAAGGGAGAAATAAACGGATCATCAAACGGCGATAAAACCAATGTTGAATAAGGATCGGCAGTTTTTACCAATTGTGGTGAATCTACAACCGGATTTAAGGCATAGACCCAATATTGATAGGTATAAATATCTCCAGAGTTCAAACCATTTAGTTCTAACCAAAATTTTCCAGTGGCATTATCCTTTTTCATCAAATAGGAATTGTCTGGATTGTAACCATTAAAACTTCCGGCCACATATATAAAATCTTTAGAAGGCGCATCTAGTACAAGGGTTGCCTTAGAATCTAAAATATCATCATAATTTATGCCATCAACCATATTTGCAGGTAACGGTTCTTCAATTACTGTTGGTGCAATTATAACTTCAAACGAACATGACGCAATTTCCCCCATGAATGTCACTTGAATTCTTACAGTACCACTAGTGGTCAAGTTTGTCAAAGTCGTACCATAAACTGGAAACCCGGTTCCGGTATGTTGTGATACTTCATTGAAAAAAGTTTCAAATGGAACATTAACCTGATTGCTTCCGTTGGAAGCCATTGTTGCACTAATATTAAGATCATCTCCGCTATTGAGGACTACGGGTGTACTACTAGGATTAAGAATATTAATGGTTATTCCTTCACCAACATACTCTAAATGATCCTGGGTTTTTTTGTCGCCATTCCCATTTTCAGCTTTAACAAGAACACCCATTTGCGAGATATCTGTATCTCCATAAAACGCAGAAGGCGTAAGGGTATAGCTATAGGTGCCATTTCCATTGTTGGTCATTTGCAAATAATCGGCAGAGTTATCCCAATCACCATTGCCTAAAATTGGTCCTGCTCCGAAATCACCACAATGATCAAAATACCATGCCCATAAATAAATATTATTAGGTTCTCCAGCATTCCAAATTGTTGGATCTACCCCAGAAACTGTGATGGTTATTTCATCATTCACATCAAAATTAGAAGGTGAAAAAGAAAAGGTTCCAGCTTGTTCCTGAGCAAAAACAGGAATAATCATTAATATGAACGCTAAGCGTAAAATTATTTTCATAGCTAACTGAATTAGGTAAAAAAGGCTATGAAAATCATAGCCTTTTTTTTATAAAATGTTTTGTAATTACTCTATAGAGATCACTTTATTAACGTCATCAATAGTGACCCAATAAACTCCTGAAGTTCCAATGAATTTGAAGTTGTTATCACCATCACCAGCATCTTCGAAGTTTGCATCAATTGTATATCCGGCGTCAACATACCAAGGATAGTTTCTTCCTGAACCCCAGTCTGTTTCAACTGTGAACCATCTGAAGTTGGCATCGCCATCTGATGTAAATTCAGCATAACCTGACCAAACACCATCACTATTACATACTAATTGAACTGGCGTTGCCCAGTCCCAACCGGCAGTTGGAAGTCCAGCTCCAACACCATACATCACGTCTACTTCACAAGTTCCAATGGCAGTAGGTGCATCTAAGGTTATGGTTTTATTAATTGTATCAATTTCTAAATAGTATAAACCTGAAGTTCCAACAAAGGCAAAATTGTTATCACCATCACCGGCATCTTCGAAGTTAGCATCGATAGTATATCCTGCGTCTACATAGAACGGATAGTTTTGTCCAGATCCCCAATCGGTTTCAACCGTAAAGAATCT
>JABDMU010000083.1 GCA_013001285.1 Flavobacteriaceae bacterium | reverse complement strand
ACCTCATAATCAAGATATTCACACATTCGCCTAATTTGTCTATTAAGGCCTTGAGTCAAAACTATTTTAAAAGTGGTGCTGTTTATTTTTTCAACTTTACAATTTCTAGTAACGGTATCCAGAATTGGAACCCCGTTAGCCATTCGTTTGATAAAAGTTTGTGAAATAGGCTTATCAACCGTTACAACATATTCTTTTTCATGATTATTGCTTGCTCTTAATATCTTATTCACAATATCACCGTCATCGGTCAAAAGAATGAGCCCTTCACTAGGTTTGTCCAACCGACCAATTGGAAAGATGCGTTTAGGGTAATTTATAAAATCAATAATATTATCTCTCTCGACACGAGTATCAGTGGTACAGACGATACCAACGGGTTTATTAAATGCTAAATAAACAAAGTCTTTTTTTCTAGATTTCAAGATCTCACCATCGACCGCTATAATATCTTCCGATACTACTTTTGTGCCCATTTCTGGAACTTTTCCATTAACTGTAACTCGACCTGCTTCTATAAGTTTATCTGCAGCCCGTCTCGAGCAATAGCCTATTTCACTTAGATATTTATTCAGACGAGTAAGTTCTTCTTTCATAATGCTAATTTACAATAAAGATTACGCTTTAATAAATTCTAAAACAGTATTATATATGTCCTTATTCTTAAGTCCATGTCCTGAATTTTTTGTAGTTACGAGTTCCGAATTTTTATATTTTGATGCTATAAGTAGAGCATCTTCATAGGGAATGATCTTATCGTTTTTATCATGGATGATCAAGCCTGGGATTTTAAAATTCTTGCTCAATTCTGCGATAGAATAATAACTAGGCCAGTTCCCGAAACGTTCATAAACCATATTATGAATTTTGGTTTCAACGCGTTTATTATATCCCATAAGATCAACATACCTGTTGAAAACGCCTTCAAAATGTGCTGGAGCTCCCAACAGAACGAGTTTTTTTAAATGATCATATTGATTTTCTGAGTACTTAAAGGCAGTTGCCATACCACCTACAGAATGACCAATTATTATTTGAGGACGAAATTGTTGCGAAACTGCATCAATGAAATCAGAATAAAGTAGTGCATTAAAAACGGGACTACCAGAACGTCCGTGTGCAGGTGCATCCAAAGCAATTACATTATAGTTCAGGGCATTGAGTGCATTAATAAGTTCTTCCCATCTTGAACTATTGCTCTCCCAACCATGTGCTAATAAAATGGTGTCATTTTTACCAGTCCAATGATAAGTCATCACAGGTGTCTTTTCACAATAGATCACTTTTTGATCTGCTTGATCAAGAAAAACAGCTTGTTCTTTTGTTACCCTTCCTTTTAGTGGTCTTGAGAATATTTCAATAGATAGTTTGGCAGCCAAACGCGGCGAAAAATGGCTTAATAGATTGATTGAAGAGCCAATTATTTTTGGAATACGATCTGACATTTAATCTTCACGATTTACAGCATCCATTGAAAATGCCGGAGAACAAACCGCTATGTATTCACAGGGCTCATTAAATGGATTTGAATATTGAATGCGCGTATTTTTAAAGATCTTGATGGATTGGCCTGCTTTTAAAATAAGTGTTTCTTCACCAATGATAAATTGCTTTTGACCAGATATGATATAAGTGTATTCATCAAATTCTGGAGTTTGAAATGGCTCACTCCAGCCTGGAGGTGCAATCATGTGTGCAATACTAATATGAGAATCTCCTGTTGTAGCATTACCAAAATGCTCTTCTATTAACTTGCCATCATTTGTTGGTACTACAAAAGGGTTTTTCTGAATAATGTAATTTTTCATTGTTGTTTATTTTAGTGGTTTCCTTTTGATCATTCCACCTTTCAGATCTTTAACAATTCCCATAATAATAAAGGCGTTCTTATCGATTTTCTCAATTTCTGTATGTAGCTTCGCTAGTTCTAGACGGGTCACGACAGTATAGATAATGTCGCGATCGTAACTATCTCCGGCTTCGCCATAGCCGCCTTTTCCAGCATAGATTGTACACCCTCTTCTCAGTTTATTTACGATCATTTCCCTTAGCTCTTCGTGCTCATTAGAAATGATCGTGACGCCAATGTATTCTTCAACACCATCGACCACAAAGTCAACTGTTTTTGCTGCTGCTAAATAAGTTAAAATGGCATATAAGGCTACCTCCAGGGAAAGAACATAAGCTCCGAATGAGAAAATAATGATATTGATCAAAAGGAGAATATCACCAATGGTAAGAGATAATTTCCTACTTAAGTAAATCGCTAAAACCTCAGTGCCATCAATCACACAACCACCTCTCATGGCCATACCAATTCCCAGACCTAAAAAAAACCCTCCAAATACGGCAATTAGCAATTTGTCCTGTGTGATGGTTGGATAGGGTATGATATGTACAACAAGCGCCAAAAACGTAATGGCAATCATACTTTTTACAGCGAACTTGAAACTAAAGGTACGAGATGCCAATATTAAAAAGGGAAGGTTGACAAGGATCAGTAAATAACTTAAAGATATACTGGATATATTTTCAATGAGTAATGAAATTCCAGTTGCACCACCATCAATAAATTGATTGGGTAATAGAAATCCTTTTAATCCGAAGCCTGCTGAAAACACTCCAATAATGATTAAGAACCATTCCCGAATTCCATTTTTTAATTCAACGCGTATATTGCTTGCTGTCGGTTCAAGAAGTGTGTCAGAATCTTTCTCGGCCAACTTCCTTTTCTCAAGACGCTTTCTTGCGAGTATTTTTATTAATGCATTGATAGATGCCTTCATTCTATATTGAATTTCTTAATACCAACTTACCATGAAATGCTTAATTTTTGCTTGATCCGGAATTTGAATCGGATCAATTTTCAGATTCATATCATACCTCATCTCAGGAGGGAGTTCTTTTTTGTCAATAATGAAATAAACATTGCTTTTTTCCAAGGATACTATCAAATTACTTAGGGTGTTTTGAACATTAGAAATCTTATGTTTTGCAATGATATCTTTAATAATTGAATTCTTATTCAAACCTTCTGATGTTTTGAATCTTGGGTCGGCAATCCTTATCGTCTTTATGGTTGATGTAGAGTCTAAAGCTTCAAATGGTGTTAACACCATAAGAAGATTGCCAGATGTTTCATAGATTTCGATATCGTTGATGTTACCAGTGAATTCATCACCTCCAACATAACGAACTATAGAATCATTAAAAAAAAGACGCTCTAGATCTTTAACTTCGGTGGAGTCTGTTAGGACACCAACACTCTGATTCGTAATTAAAAAAGGGTTTTCTTTTTTTTCTGTTTGACAGCCAACAAACAAGGTTATTAGTGTCAAGGCAATGGCATATTTTTTTAACATTCGATTTGAGATCAATTTAGGTTACATAACTTTTTTAAGAATTCCGAAAACCGCTCTAATAAAAGTAGCGCTTGTTAAAACTTTTACAACAGGATTTTGACGGGTTGAACGTCGTGAACTTGTGCTTCTAGATCGCGATTTCTTTTCTTCCTTTTCCTTGGCGATCTTTTCTTCCTCTTTTGCCTTTACTGCTTCTGCTTTCTCTATTTTTTTGTTCAGCATTTCATAAGCACTTTCGCGATCGATTTCTTCATTATATTTCATGACCAATTTCGAATCTGCCAGAAGTGAGTTTAATTCTGTTGGCGTTAAAATATCCATACGACTCATTGGTGCTCGCATCATTGTAGCTACCAAAGGCGATGGCCTTCCTTTTTCGTCTAAAGCCGAAACCAATGCTTCTCCAATACCTAAAGACGTAAGGGTTTCTGCGGTATCGTAAAAGTCTGTGTCAGGATAATTTTGAGCAGTGAGTTTGATGGCTTTTCTATCTTTCGCAGTAAATGCTCTAAGGGCATGTTGCACCTTTAATCCTAGCTGACTTAATACCGCTTCAGGTACATCAGTTGGGTTTTGGGTCACAAAATAAAGTCCGATTCCTTTAGATCTAATGAGTTTAACAATACTTTCAATCTGATTTAAAAGCGCTTTTGATGCCTCATTAAAAATAAGATGAGCTTCATCGATGAACATAATGAGTTCTGGACGATCACTATCACCTTGTTCAGGGAAAGTTTCATAGATCTCCGCTAATAAACTCAGCATAAATGTTGAGAATAATTTCGGACGGTCTTGAATATCGGTTAACCTGATGATATTGATGTAACCGCGTCCATCACGTGTTGTACGCACAAGGTCTTCGACTTCAAAACTTTTTTCACCAAAGAACAGATCTGCACCTTGTTGTTCCAATTCAACCAATTTACGAAGTATGGCACCTGTTGAAGCCGTTGAAATGCGTCCGTAGGCGTCTTCAAATTCTTTTTTGCCTTCCGCTGTAGCGTAATTCAATATCTTTTTAAAATCCTTAAGATCGAGTAGAGGTAATTTATTATCGTCGCAATATTTAAAAATAACGGCAATAATTCCAGCTTGAACATCAGATACATCTAAAATCCTTGAGATCAATACAGGACCAAATTCACTCACTGTTGCTCTAAGTCGAACACCGTCTTGATCAGATAGCGATAAGATCTCAACTGGAAAAGAATTGGCTTTAAATGGAATGCCAATTTTCTCATGTCGTTCATCAATTTTTGGATGCCCAGGACTTGGCTGGGCTAAACCACTAAGGTCACCTTTAATATCCATAAGCACAACAGGAATTCCTTTGTCGCTTAGGTTTTCAGCTAGGACCTGAAGCGTTTTAGTTTTTCCAGTTCCAGTTGCACCAGCTATTAATCCGTGCCTATTCATTGTTTTTAATGGCACATTCACCAAGGAATTTGTGACGGTTTCATTGTCTAGTATCCCAGCGCCTAAGGTCAAATAATCCCCTTTGAAGGTGTAGCCTTTCTTTATGGTTTCAATAAATTGATCTCTCCGACTCATGTCATAATTTTTGCTAAAAATAGTGTAATTTTAATCAACTTTAAAACCAAATGGATATGAAAATCAAGAACATCATTTTTAGCGTTCTCATTTTGATAATAACTATGTCTTGTAATCTTGGAGACCCTGAAATCACTTTTCATTCTTCACATGAACCAAAACGTCAAAATACCCCATTTAGTGATGTCGTAGAAACTGAACATATGTTGTTTTTGGCTGGACAAATTGGGCGAGATCATACTGTTGGGATCATAGTTGATGGTGGCATCAAGGCCCAGACAAAACAAGCTATTGAAAATATTAAAGCGGTGTTAGAACATCATGATTCAAGTTTAGACCATGTGGTAAAATGTACGGTGATTCTAAATGATATAAATGATTTTCAAGCATTTAATGAAGTGTATATGACCTATTTTCCCAAGAGACCTGCGCGAACTACATTTGCTGCATCTGATCTTGCCGGCAACGCAAAAATTGAGATCGATGTAATTGCTGCCAAATAAAATTAAATGGCGGTTTTCTTTATTATATTTGCAGCCTATGTTAAAACGAGAAATACAAAAACGTGTCAATAGTGGTGATTTATTACCATTAATGGAGGAGTTTTATACCATTCAAGGAGAAGGTTTTCACAAAGGAACGGCTGCTTATTTTATCAGAATTGGGGGGTGTGATGTGGGATGCCATTGGTGTGATGTCAAGGAAAGTTGGATTGCCGAATTACATCCACCGACCGAAACCACAATGATTGTTGAAAACGCCGCACGTTTTAGCGATACTGTTGTTGTAACAGGAGGTGAACCGCTTACCTGGGATATGAGTAAGTTGACAAAAGGTTTGAAGAATAAAGGCCTAAAAGTTCATATTGAAACCTCGGGCGCCTATAAATTATCAGGACAATGGGATTGGATTTGTTTGTCACCTAAGAAAATGAAATTGCCTAAAGAGGAAATTTACGAAGTCGCCAATGAATTAAAAATGATCATCTACAACAAAGATGATTTTAGATTTGCTGAAGAACAAGCCTCAAAGGTCAATAAGAAGTGCATACTGTATTTACAACCAGAATGGAGCAAACGTGAAAAGATGGTGCCTTTGATTGTTGATTATGTCATGAAAAATCCAAAATGGAAAGTCTCACTTCAAACCCATAAATATTTAAATATTCCATAAAAAAAAGCCCTAAAAAATTAGGGCTTATAATTATTTGATTTTTAAAGGATTATCCCATCGTTACCATGACTCTCAAAGTGCCCCATCCTAGGTGCATATTTCCTTTGTCGTCAAATGTAATTGAAAATGCTTCCAAAGATTTATCGCCTTTAGATACTTTCCCTTTAACTCTTGCAACATCATTGGCTTCATTATAAAAATAAGAACCCCAAACATTCAAATCAGAACTAAAAATTAAAGTCCATTCTTTTTCACCAGGTATTGCCGAAAGCGTGTACGTTCCTGCTGGAATAGAAGTTCCCCCAACCATCATATCTTTATAGAGGGTGATCTCAGCAGCCTCATTAGCACCTAAGCGCCATTGCTCGCCGTTTTTTACTAGACTTGATAATTCTCTTCCTTTTAATTGGGGTCTACTGTAAACCACTTTTACCTGCTTATCAGACACCTTATAACTACTCGGGAACGAAGCGGCGTCCATCGGGCTCTTATCTAGTTCTGAAAAGTTTTGCGCCTGGATCTGTGAGGTGAAAAGCATCATAAATGCAAATGCTACTGTTGTAATAAATGTCGATTTTCTCATAATGTGTATTTGTTTATTGATTCGTAAAATTATATATATGGTTTTTTAAAAGTCGAAAAATCATGTTAAACTTTACAGTTGCAAGTATTAACTTATTAATTTTATATTAAAGTTACAAATCGATATAAAATCATAATATAAGATTATAAATAGTAATAAAAAATGTATTTATGGTTTATAATAAATATTATATTGTAGATATTTGTTTAATAATTAAAAAAAGAAACATGTTATGTGTGGAATAGTTTGTGCATTCGACCTTAAAGAAAAAACGGAGATCCTTAGACCTCAAATATTAGAGATTGCAAAAAAAATTCGTCATCGTGGTCCTGATTGGAGTGGTATTTTTAGTAATGAAAAAGCCATTATGGCCCATGAGAGATTGGCTATTGTTGATCCAGCTTCTGGGAAACAACCCTTGATAAGCCCTGACGAAAATTTAATTTTGGCAGCTAATGGTGAAATCTATAATCACCGAGAATTACGAGGGCAATTAAAAGGCAAATATGAATTTAAAACACAAAGTGATTGTGAGGTGATATTAGCTCTATATCAAGAAAAAGGAGTCGATTTCATTGATGACATGAACGGGATATTCGGATTTGCACTTTATGATGTTAAAGCCGATACTTATTTTGTGGCCCGTGACCATATGGGTATTATTCCATTATATATTGGATGGGATAAAAATGGCACATTTTATGTCGCCTCCGAACTTAAAGCTTTAGAAGGGCATTGCACCAAGATAGAATTGTTTCCACCTGGATACTATATGTCCAGCAAAGATGGAAAAATGGTAAAATGGTACTCGCGCGATTGGGAAGATTATGAAGCAGTAAAAGAGAATGAAACAAAAATTGAAGACATAAAAAAAGCGCTCGAAGATGCCGTACACAGACAATTAATGAGTGATGTACCTTATGGTGTGTTACTGTCGGGCGGACTGGATTCTTCGGTGACTTCAGCAATAGCAAAAAAATATGCGCAACGGCGTATTGAATCTGACGACCAAACTGAAGCCTGGTGGCCGCAGTTACATTCATTTTCTGTTGGACTGGAAGGCTCTCCGGATCTTGAAGCTGCAAGAAAAGTAGCTGATCATATTGGAACGATCCATCATGAGATCAAATTCACCATACAAGAGGGTTTAGATGCTATTAAGGATGTGGTTTATCAATTAGAAACATATGACATCACAACGATTAGAGCCTCAACACCTATGTACTTAATGGCTCGGGTGATCAAGTCTATGGGTATTAAAATGGTGTTATCTGGCGAAGGTGCCGATGAGCTTTTTGGAGGGTATCTCTATTTCCACAAAGCACCAAATGCTAAAGAATTTCACGAGGAGACGGTAAGAAAACTAGGCAAGTTACATATGTATGATTGTTTGCGTGCCAATAAAAGTTTAGCCGCATGGGGAATTGAAGGTCGTGTTCCATTTTTAGATAAAGAATTTATGGATGTTGCCATGAGGATCAATCCGAAAGATAAAATGATAAATGGTGAACGCATGGAAAAATGGGTGGTAAGAAAAGCATTTGAAGATATGATACCTGAAAGCGTAGCCTGGCGTCAAAAAGAACAGTTTAGTGATGGTGTTGGTTACAGCTGGATAGATACATTGAAGGACATCGTTGATAAAGAAGTTTCGGATGAACTTATGGAAAATGCACATTTCAGATTCCCAATTCAAACACCTCAGAACAAGGAAGAATACTATTACAGATCTATTTTTGAAGAGCACTTCCCAAGCGATGCGGCAGCCTTGTGCGTCCCTCAAGAAGCATCAGTGGCATGCAGTACCAAAATTGCATTAGAATGGGACGAAGCATTTAAAAACATGAATGATCCTAGCGGAAGAGCAGTTGCAAAAGTGCATGACGATGCCTACTAATTGATCTTTAACGACACTAAAAACGCCACATGAGATGTTGGCGTTTTTTGGTGATAAATGGTCGACTATTTTAAGCAAAGGCCCCCTAATTTTTGCCTTCTAAGCGATGATTTTAATTTTTCATTTTGACGCCAACAAAAAATTTTTCGAAATGCAATTTAAGATGCCTTAGAGCCGTTTTAAGCGATTTTATATAAAAAAATTATTGTTAATAAAAATGTGATAAATGTCTTAAAAGGCGTTAAAATGAGTTTTTTTAGTCGTATATTTGTGTATAGCGAGAATGATACGTTGAGTATCATTTTTTTATGTTCAAAAATAAGAAATAAACATACTTAATATATGAAAGAAGAATTCAATAAACATAATTACTCTGCAGATAGCATTCAGGCCTTAGAAGGCATGGAACACGTTCGTATGCGTCCATCAATGTACATTGGTGACGTAGGGACACGTGGCTTACACCATCTTGTTTATGAGGTGGTTGACAACTCCATTGATGAGGCACTCGCTGGACATTGTGATAATATTACTGTAACCATCAATGAAGATAATTCGATCACAACCGAAGATGATGGACGTGGTATTCCAGTAGACTTGCACAAGAAAGAAGGTGTGTCTGCTCTTGAGGTCGTCATGACAAAAATTGGTGCAGGTGGTAAATTTGATAAAGATTCTTATAAAGTATCTGGTGGATTGCATGGTGTAGGTGTAAGTTGTGTGAACGCATTGTCTGAACATTTAAAAGCAACGGTTTATAGAGATGGCAAGGTTTGGGAGCAAGAATATGAAAGGGGAAAAGCATTGTATCCAGTTAAGACCATAGGAGACACTGAAAAGCGCGGAACTACTGTGACCTTCAGACCAGATTCAACAATATTTACACAAACCTTAGAATATAATTATGATACGCTCGCAAGCAGATTACGTGAGTTGGCTTATTTGAATAAGGGAATCACAGTGCATTTGGTTGATAAAAGGCACAAAAAAGATGATGGTACCTATGAAGGTGAAACGTTTCATTCGAAAGAAGGTTTAAAAGAATTCATCAAATTTTTAGATAGTAACCGCGAACCATTGATGAGCGAAGTTATTGCTTTTGAAGGTGAAAAAAATGGCGTTCCTGTTGAAGTTGCTATGATCTACAACACCTCCTATGCTGAGAACTTACATTCATATGTGAACAATATCAATACGCATGAAGGTGGAACCCATTTGACCGGGTTTAGACGTGGTTTGACACATACTTTGAAGAAATTTGCTGATGGATCTGGGATGTTAGACAAATTGAAATTTGACATTGCAGGAGATGATTTCCGAGAAGGTCTTACAGCCATTATTTCGGTGAAAGTTCAAGAACCTCAATTTGAAGGTCAAACCAAAACCAAATTAGGAAACCGTGAGGTTTCTGCATCTGTAAGTCAAGCGGTTTCTGAAATGTTAACCGATTATCTTGAAGAACATCCAGATGATGCCAAAATCATTGTACAGAAAGTAATTCTTGCCGCTCAAGCACGTCACGCTGCTCAAAAAGCGCGTGAAATGGTTCAACGTAAAACAGTGATGAGTATTGGTGGTTTACCTGGGAAATTATCTGATTGCTCAGAACAAGATCCTGCCAAATGTGAGGTGTTTCTTGTTGAGGGTGATTCGGCAGGTGGAACAGCCAAGCAAGGTCGTGATAGAAACTTTCAAGCCATTCTTCCTTTACGTGGAAAGATATTGAACGTTGAAAAAGCCATGGTACATAAAGTGTTCGAAAATGAAGAGATCAAAAACATCTTTACAGCTCTTGGTGTTACTATTGGAACTGAAGAGGATAGTAAAGCACTTAACTTATCCAAATTAAGATACCATAAAGTAGTGATCATGTGTGATGCCGATATTGATGGTAGTCATATTGCTACACTTATTTTAACGTTCTTCTTCAGGTATATGAAAGAGTTGATTGAAAACGGACATATATATATTGCAACACCACCATTATATTTGGTTAAAAAAGGTGCGAAAAAGCAGTATGCGTGGAGCGACGCCGAGCGTGATAAGATCGTAGAAGAATTTGGTGATGGTACAAAGATACAACGCTACAAAGGTCTTGGTGAGATGAACGCTGAACAATTGTGGGATACCACTATGAATCCAGAATTCAGAACCATGCGTTTGGTACAAATCGATAATGGTACGGAAGCCGATCGAATTTTTTCTATGTTAATGGGCGATGAGGTACCTCCTCGTCGTGAGTTTATAGAGAAGAACGCGATCTATGCAAATATTGATGCATAAAATTGATAATTATAAAAAAAGGCGCCTTGAAAAAGGCGCCTTTTTTAATTCTCTTTGTTTATGTTAAAGATCAAATCCAATTGAGAATTGCCACACGCGATTCTTCGGATTTCCTTCATCATAAATGTCACCCATCCCTGAATGATATCGGACACCAATTGTGACACCGGTGTCAGTTTTGAATCCTCCCCCAAAATTTACACCCCAATCAAAATTTTGTGGATCAAATTCCTGTGACGTATCAAAGAGATTAAAGTTGCTATCAAATTCTTCCTTATGTGAAATAGCCAGTCCCACTTGAGGACCTACTTCCAAAAAGAAGTTGGTGTCGAGATAAATTTTAAGCATCACCGGTAAATTGATATAATTCAATTTTTGAGTGAATGTGCCGCCACCATCTTTAAGTTCATAACCTTGTTGCGAATAATTAACTTCTAATTGAAGTGCAACAGCTTTGCTTAAAAAAGATTCGCCATAAAATCCAATATGAAACCCGTGTCGCTGACCGGTTTCGCTGTCGTCATCATAACTTACAGCAGCCAAATTATAGCCACCTTTAAGACCTGCAGTACTACTGCGATCGGTAGATTCCTGTGCAATAGAAGACAGGATTAATGTCAGACCTATTACGATTGTTAAAATTGTTTTTTTCATGATTTTAGTTTTAGTAAAAATTGTTGTTTTTATTTTCCGCCATTGGCTTGTAAATCGGCAATACATTGAGCATCTAGCTCAGGTGCCGAATTCGCCCCAATCAAGTTTTCGATTCCAGATCCTGTTTCAGCCGAAAAATACATCAAACAAGTTTCGACATTACAATGTTTAGGATGATCCTGATCTTCATGGTCACTTTGCAAGGCGGTGCCTAGGTTGGTTAAGCCCAGTAAATGACCTATTTCATGTAATATGACAGTCGATTCTAAAACCGATCTGTTGGGTTCAAAGGTACCGTCACTCAAGCCATGAATGGTTTCTTCAAAAATAACGAATGAGGTGTTTCTATAAGCGGTACCTAGAACAACACCATTTTCAGTATTGTTTGCTGAACTTCCATTCGTAAAAAAGGCCCAGACAGCTATTGTACCTTCAGAATTATACTGTGTTCTGTAGTTATCTTCAATTGCTATAATATCATTGACGGTTAATTCTATATTTTCCTGTGAAGGAATTACTTGAGTAACTACGGAAATGCCATTTGGTTTAAATGTTCTTTCAGTTAAAAACGCAATGAGATTATCGACTGCCGTATTTGATGGCGAAAAGCCTTCTACATAAGCCAGTTCAATTATCAGTTGATTAAACTCAGTATCCGACAAAAGCGCGTTGGCCGAGGTTCCTGTGGCTTGTTGATTAGCCGAAGTGTCAATGCTACCATTTCCATTTCCGTTACCAGAAGAGTTGTCATTAGAAGAAACATCTTCCTTAGTGCAACTCAAACTCAGACTTAAAACACAAATTAAAAAATAAGTTATCTTTTTCATTTTTCTTTAATTTTAAACAGCTGCTGGTGGGTCCAACAGCTGTTTATTTCAACCACAACATAATTAGCAACTAAAGCTAAAATTTTAATTTAGATTTGAGACAATATCAGTGTTACTGAAGCATTTACTGTACTTTGTAATGATATGCTATTTTCGGAATAACTTGTAACTTCCCAAGTTTGGTTAAGCAATTCGAAGGAAGCATTTCCTGTAAAATTCAATGATAAATAGACGTCAATTTCTGAAGTTACCTCATAGGTACCTTGAACATCTTGGGCGGCCATATCTACCGTGTTTACAGCTGTAACTGTAAGATCATTAGCAAAATCTACGGTATATTCAGCATAGTCATTTGCAGTGTCTATTCCTGAATTTACAAATGATTCAACTTGAAATAAGCCATCAACAAGAATTGTTTCTAATGTGTCTGCACTTTCTTCAGCTTCATCCATAGCATCTTCAGTAGCTAAACATTCGTTAATCCGTGACATAAGATCGATATCGCTTGAAAGCGTCACATTAGAATCTCCATTTATAATAGCAGTAATCGGATAGTCAACTGAGAACAATTCATCATCACTAAAGTTGTTCATGAAGTTGTACAGTTGTTGTTCAGATTCGATAACCACACTTCCGGTCTGATCAAAATTCAAACTGTAGGTTAAAATGGTGATCGGGAAATTAATATCTAAACAAGCAATTGCATCTTGACCTGCTGATTCGGCTTGATTACAAGCATCAATTAAAGCATCGTATTCCATCTGATTTGTAACGACCACTTCGGTATAATTACTTAATTTCACTGTAAGTGGAAATTGTAATACGACTTGATCGTCATCAGTATTGAACTGACCTAAAATATCCAGGACTTGTTGATAATCTGATTCTGAAACAACTGAAACTTGACTTCCATTCACAGTTGCGGTAACTGGTAATAAGATAGAAGAACAAGAAATTCCATCTAAAAAGTCATCGAAAGAACCATCATGTTTGGCTGATCGTTCTAAGTTACTTGCAGTAACCGAATCGGCTGAGTTTGTGTTTGGGTTATTTCCATTTTCATTGTCAATTTCATCTTGACATGATGTAAGTCCAAATAAAAGACCTAACATAATTACGGACATTAATTTTAAATTTTTCATGATTTCGTTTTTTTGGGTTAAATGATTTTTAATTTTCACAGCGATCTAATTTCGCTTTCTATAAGTAAGACACTCAAAAAAGAAAGTACCCTACCAAAAAACAAAAAAAATTAGGTATTTCAGCATAAGTAATTAAAAATCAATAATTTATAATTAATCAAATTTATCTTATTTTTGTACCCATAAGTTCCAATAATTAATAGCATTAAATGGAAACCCCTAAAGGAAATCTTTGTAAAGAACCTACATTCAATGAATTTTATACAACACATGTGCAGGCAGCAAGTAATTTTGCCTTTTACAAATGTGGAAATCAAGCCGAAGCACTTGACCTAGTTCAGGAAGCCTTCGTAAAGCTTTGGGAAAATTGCGCGAAAGTTGATTTTTCTAAGGCAAAATCTTATTTATGGACCACAGTTAATCATATGTTCCTTAATTCAGTTAGACATCAAAAGGTGGTTCTGAATTATGCAAAAGAGACACCATATATAGATAGAGATAATCAAAATCCAGAATTTTTACTTGAAGAGGATGAATTTAAGGCGAAACTGTTAGAGGCTATTGAAGACTTGACGCCTTCCCAACGCGAGGTGTTTTTATTGAATAGAATTGAAGGTAAAAAGTATCGCGAGATTGCAGATGAATTAGATGTATCACAAAAAACAGTTGAAAAACACATGTCTGCTGCGTTAAAATTGTTAAGAGCAAAATTTGATAATATTTAATTATTTTTAATAAAAAGGTAGGGTATAGATAAATATAAGTGTCTTAATATCAGAATGCCCATATAATGCAAAACGAAAAAAACATATTGAACTGGTTTAACCGCGAAGGATCTCAAGAAGATTTAGGAGCAGATAAAGATGCTCGTATTTTTGAAAAGATCGCTCATTATGCGTCACATATTGATGTTCCTAAAGTAGACGTCGAGTCGGCTCTAGCGAATATAAAAACGCGTACTGCTCAGGTTGAAAAAGTAAAAGTTAGAAGATTGCATGTTTCTAGATATTATAAAATGGCAGTGGCTGCAATTGTCGTTTTAGCTCTTGGTTATTTCACATTATTTAATACCACCAAATCCTACCAAACCGATATAGCACAAACCATTCATTTTAATTTACCCGATCAATCGGAAGTGACCTTAAATGCCAATTCTTCAATTTCATTCAATAAAAAGTCCTGGAAAGAACAAAGGGATCTCGAGTTGAATGGTGAAGCTTATTTTAAAGTCGAAAAAGGCCAGAAGTTTACAGTTATTACAAGCCAGGGTAAGGTGCAAGTTCTAGGAACGCAGTTTAACGTAAAAGAGCGCGATGATTATTTTGAAGTGCATTGCTATGAAGGTTTAGTTGCAGTGTCTTATAATGGTTCACAACTTCAACTTTCAAAAGGTAAAACCTTTAGAATCGTGAACGGTCAGCCAAGTGATGTTACAGATTTTGGAACGCTTGCTCCAGAATGGTTATCGGACGAATCAAGCTTTAAAGAGGTACCATATAAGGAAGTGATTGCCGAATTTGAGCGTCAATTCGATCTAAAAATAGAAATGAAACAAGTAGATGAAAATCAACTGTTTACAGGAAGTTTTACTCATAACAATAAAAATACAGCTTTAAAATCAATAACAATTCCGTTGCAATTGAGTTATAAGATAGACGGTAAAAACGTGATTGTATATAAGTATGAAGGAAACTAAATGGGTACTTTTACTAATGCTATTTGTTTGTCAGTTAATTCAAGGGCAGGAACGCATTAACAAAGAACCCCTAATTGAATTATTGACGAAAATTGAAGCCCAACATGAGGTTAAATTTTCATATGCTGTAAGCGATGTTAGGGATTTGTTTATTAAATCCCCTGATAAAGTACTCTCCTTAAGTGAATATATTACATACCTTAATCAAAATACCTTACTTAATTTTGAGATCCTAGATGAGCGCTATATTACTGTAACTCCTCTCAATAAGGAAATTTCTATCTGTGGATTTGTAAAGGAAAATAATTATGCGCCTTTACTAGGTGCCAACATCATCGTGTCTGGAACGAGCAAAGGTGCTATTACAAGTTTTGATGGAAAATTTGAATTGAATAATATTCCAGTCAATGCGAAAATTGTGATCTCGTTTATCGGATTTAAATCAGAATCATTTCCTGCTTCAGATTTCTTTACGGTTACCAACGATTGTAAAACGATTTATTTACTTGAAGAAGCACAAGCTTTAAATCAAGTGGTGATCACCAAGTTTCTGACCACAGGTTTACAAAAATTAAAAGATGGAAGTACCCTTCTGAACACCGAAAAATTTGGAATTCTTCCAGGACTTACCGAACCTGATATTCTGCAATCTATACAAGCCTTACCTGGAATTGAAAGCACCAATGAAAGTATTGCCAATATAAATGTAAGAGGCGGAACCAATGATCAAAATTTGATGCTCTGGGATGATATTAAAATGTACCATTCCGGCCATTTTTTCGGATTGATATCTGCTTATAATCCTAACCTTACCAATAAGGTCATTGTTACCAAAAATGGCACAAGTAGTGAGTATAGTGACGGGGTTTCAAGTACAATTAATATGTCTACAAAAGATAAAATTGGTACAAGTTTTACCGGAGGTGTTGGATTTAATTTAATTAGCGCTGATGCATTTCTTGAAATTCCATTGAGCCATAATCTAGGACTTCATATTTCTGGACGTCGTTCATTCACGGATGCATTTACGTCTCCCACTTACGACAAATATTTTGAACGAAGCTTTCAGGATAGTGATATAGAAACCAATCCAAATTTATCAGATGGAATGACGAATTCTGAATTTTTGTTTTATGATTACACCGCTAAATTACTGTATGATATAAACTCTGATCATAAAATACGGGCAAATGTCATTAGCATATCTAATAACCTTGATTACAGCGAAGCCTATAAAACAAATGAGGGCGATTCAATTTCTAAATCCAGTAATTTATCACAAGAGAATCTTGGTGCAGGAGGCAGTTGGACAGCACAATGGTCTAAAAAATTCAGAACCAAGGTTTCCGGGTTCTATTCTAAATACAATGTCGATGCATCTGATGAGCGTGTGCAAACAAATCAAATACTTGCTCAGGCCAATGAAGTATTGGAGACCGGAGCAAAGTTGAATACCTATTATGACATTTCAAAACATTTAACTTTGCTAAATGGCTACGAGTTTAGTGAAATTGGCATTTTGAATGAAACCACGGTAAGCGCACCTTCATATGAACGTACAAAAAAAGATGTGCTTCGTAATCACGCGGTTTATACCGAAATGGAGTTTGCAAAGCACTTTACGTTTGTTCGTCTTGGAGCACGATTGAATTATTTTCAAAAATTCGATAAATTACTCATAGAGCCCCGAGTTAGTATTCGACAAAAAATAGTGAACGCCCTCGCCTTAGAGTTGGCAGGTGAGTTTAAAAACCAGTCAGCAACCCAAATTGTAGATTTTGAGGACGATTTTTTAGGTGTGGAGAACAGACGATGGATCTTGGCCAACGAAGAAAATATTCCCATTTCAACGAGTCAGCAATTATCATTTGGCGCAGAATTTAGTCAGAATGATTTGAGCATTAACCTTACAGCATTTTATAAGGATGTTGACGGTATAACGGTATCTAATCAAGGATTTTATAATAATTTTCAGTATCTCAATGCTTCGGGAAGTTATACCGTAAAAGGCATCGAGTTTTTAGCGAATAAGACTACGGACACTTATAGTGCATGGATAAGCTATACCAATAGTTCGAATGACTATGAATTTAAAACCTTGACGCCTTCTATTTTTCCTAATAATGTTGATATAGAACATTCAGTATCAATGGCACTAAGTTTAAATATTCTGGAACAGTTAAAAGTGTCTTTGGGAGGTATGTGGCGAACTGGCCAACCGTATACTAAACCAGTTGAAGGTAATGAAACTATTCAAAATGGAAGTACGACAGTGGTGAATTATGACACACCAAATCGTGAACGACTGGATGAATTTATGCGATTGGATGCCTCACTTCATTACACCTTTAAATTTAGCAATTCGGTAAATGCCTCGTTTAGGGCTGGTGTGATTAATTTAACGAATCAACGAAATAGTATTAATCGCTATTTTGAGGTTGATCCAAATAATTCTGATAATGCTATTCAAATCGATAATAAATCACTGGGCTTAACGCCGAATTTGAGTTTTAGAGTACATTTCTAGACTAATTATCCGATTAAGAGCAATTAAATCCGACAAAATACGTTATTTTTAAAATATTTGTTATTTTTGTAATCTAAATCTATTGAACCTATGATAAAGAAGTGGTTTCTTTTTTGCACTATACTTGGTATAGGACTCACTCAAGCACAAGAAAATATTGATGATCTTTTGGCGGCTGGTATCAGTGATGCCAAACGATTTAGTACAGATTATTTAATGCCAGCTACAGATGGTGTGGCCTATGGAATTAATAATGGCTGGTTTAATCATGGAAAAACCTTAAATCGACTTGGATTTGAATTGAGTCTTTCGGGAAATATAGGTTTTATAAAAGATGAAAAAAAATCTTTTATCCTGGATGTTTCCGAATATGAGAATGTGAGATTTCCAGATGATAGTCCATCAAAATCAGTGGCAACAGCTCTTGGGCATAATGATCCTGAACAGACCGTAATTGTCACATATGATGATCCCATTTTTGGAGATCAGGAAGTCGAGCTAACCTTACCAACTGGAATAGGATCAGCCAATGTAAATTTAATACCTACAGCTTTTTTACAAGCAAGTTTTGCGCCCTTTAAGGGAACAGAGATAAAAGGTCGATTCTTTCCAAAGATTACTACAGAAGACACAAAAATTGGATTATACGGCATTGGTGTCCAGCAAAATTTTACTGGGTTTCTTCCGGCTGAAAAAATTTGGCCAGTGGCCATTTCTGGTTTAGTCGCATATACACATTTAGATGCAAGTTATGATTTTACAGATTCTAGCCTTGTTGACGGCGAAGAACAGCGTGTTGAAACTCAAGTCAATACATTTCTGGCCGAACTCATTGTGTCGACAAAGATCAAGATCATTAATTTTTATGGAGCCTTAGGCTACATGACAGGAACATCTAACTCCGACTTGTTAGGAACGTATCGGGTGACGAACGGGGTTATTTTTTCAGAGGAAATTATAGATCCATTTTCAGTTAAACAAAAAGTTTCTGGACTAAGAACCACCTTAGGAGCACGTTTGAAAGTGGGATTTTTTGGATTTAATGTAGATTATACATTAGCCGAATTTGATAGTGCCTCCTTCGGAATACATTTTTCTTTCTAAGTTTACTTAGTTTTATTGGTTAAAAGCACGGGATTTATTCTCGTGCTTTTTTTATTTAGAGCATTTTAATTTGTAATTTTGCAATCTCTAATTTCAACACAAATTAAATACTAAGTTTATGAAAGTTACAGTAGTAGGGGCAGGAGCAGTTGGCGCTAGTTGTGCCGAATATATTGCCATAAAAGATTTCGCATCTGAAGTTGTTTTGCTTGATATCAAGGAAGGTTATGCCGAAGGTAAAGCCATGGATCTGATGCAAACAGCATCGCTTAACGGATTCGATACAAAAATTGTTGGAACCACTGGCGATTATAGTAAAACAGCAAATAGCGATATATGTGTGATCACTTCTGGAATTCCTAGAAAACCTGGAATGACCCGTGAAGAACTCATAGGTATCAATGCTGGGATCGTGAAATCTGTATCGTCAAGCTTAATAGAACATTCACCAAATACTGTACTCATCGTTGTTAGTAATCCCATGGATACGATGACCTACTTAGTGCATAAAACAACAAATTTGCCTAAAAACAAGATTATTGGAATGGGAGGTGCTTTAGATTCTGCCAGATTTAAATACCGATTAGCAGAAGCTTTAGGAGCACCAATCAGCGATGTTGATGGAATGGTCATTGGAGGACATAGCGATAAAGGTATGGTGCCGTTAACCAATCACGCGACTCGTAATAGCGTAAAAGTTTCAGAATTTTTATCGGCCGAACGCTTAGATCAAGTAAAAGAAGACACGAAAGTAGGAGGCGCTACACTAACTAAATTATTGGGAACTTCTGCTTGGTATGCACCAGGAGCTGCCGTTAGTGCACTGGTTCAAGCCATAGCTTGCGATCAGAAAAAAATGTTTCCATGTTCTGCTTTTTTAGAAGGTGAATATGGATTGAATGATCTTTCCATTGGAGTACCGTGTATCTTAGGAAGAAATGGTATTGAAAAAATTGTTGAAATCCAATTGAATAGTGCTGAAGCTGATCATTTGAAAGAAAGTGCTGAAGGTGTTAAAAAAACAAACGGATTACTTGAACTGTAGGGCGTTTGCCAATGTTTAGGTCAGTCCAATTACATATTTTTAAAAAAAGAGCAATTTTTTTCGTTGCTCTTTTTTATTAAATCGACCAAATGTATTGTCAATTCACTACGTAAATCATATATTTGCTCGTTTTTAAAAAATCAGAAAAGACCAAAATTTTTCAATAATGCAAAATAAAGGATTAGTAAAATTATTTGCACTCTTATTTGGATTGGTAAGTATTTATCAATTGTCATTTACCTTTAAAGGAAATCAAATTGAAGATGCCGCCAAACAATATGCAATTAGTAAAGTTTCAGAAACTGAAGCTGACTATGATGCCAAACGAGACCAAGCTGAAACAAGATATCTAGACTCTCTTTCTGGCCTCGACTACGTGTATAATTTAGGTATTGCCAAATTTAAATACAACGAAGTTAAAGATAAGGCCATGAATCTTGGTTTGGACCTTAAAGGTGGTATCAATGTGATTCTTCAAATTTCAGTAAGAGATATATTATCAGGATTGGCCAACGATAGTAAGGACCCAGTTTTTAGAAAGGCTTTAGACGATGCTGAAGAACTTCAAAAAAATAGCCAGAATGCTTATATCGATGATTTCTTTATCGCATTTGACGCAATTAAAGGAGATACAAAATTAGCCTCTCCGGATATTTTCGCAAACAGAACCTTAAGTGAAGAGATCACATTCAATATGACCGATGATGAGGTGCAACCTATTCTTAGACGAAAGATCGATGAATCTATTGTGTCGGCATTTGAAGTCCTGCGAAAACGTATCGATAAATTTGGGGTGACCCAACCAAACATTCAACGTCTGGGTAATTCTGGTCGTATTTTAGTTGAATTGCCTGGTGCAAAGGATGTGAATCGTGTAAAGAATTTACTTCAGAGTACAGCACAATTAGAATTTTGGGATGTTGAAAGCGGGCAAAACCTAAATGTATTCCTTGCAAATGCTAATGAAGCATTACAAGCAATGGTGAACCCAACAAAAGAGGTTCAAGAAGAAGGTGAAGAGCAAGCCGAAGATGACGAAGATTCTCAGATCAACGAACTTTTAGGAGAAACTAATGCCGACTCAACCGAAGTTGATGCTGCTTTAGATAACGCTAAACAATTCTTTTACGCACCTCAGGATGCTTCTGCTCTTGTGTCGGTGAACAAGGCAGATATTCCTATGATCAGAGAATATTTGAAGTCTGAAGAGGCTAAAGTTTATTTACCAGCTGATCAAAAGTATACGCATTTTGCTTTCGGTATTGAACAAGAAAATAATGAATTTGTCAATATGTATGCCCTTAAAGGGAATAGAGAGAATAAACCTGAATTAAGTGGTGCTGTTATTACAGATGCACGTCAAATTTATGACGAATTCAGTAAGCCAGCTGTGTCTATGGACATGAACATGAAAGGTGCGAAGATCTGGGAAGAAATGACGGGAAGAGCCTTTAATCAGGGGACTCAAATCGCTATTGTCCTAGATGATATCGTGTATTCAGCTCCTGGTGTTACTACGGGTCCAATATCAGGTGGAAGTTCTCGTATTACAGGAAATTATAATTTAAGTGAAGCTCAAGATTTAGCAAACGTTTTAAGAGCAGGTAAGCTACCAGCTTCTGCAGATATCGTTCAAGCCGAAGAAGTTGGTCCTTCTTTAGGCCAGGAGGCTATTGATTCAGGTTCTAAATCGTTTATTATTGCATTGATCCTTGTATTAATATGGATGATCTTTTACTATGGTAAAGCGGGTATCTTTTCAGATATTGCCTTATTATTGAACATCTTATTGATCTTTGGGATCCTTTCTGGATTAGGAGCCGTATTAACCCTCCCTGGAATTGCCGGTATCGTATTAACTGTAGGTATTGCTGTTGATGCAAATGTACTTATTTACGAACGTATTCGTGAAGAGTTGGCTAAAGGTAAAGGTCAGAAGGAATCCATTCAAGATGGTTTTAGCAACGCCTTATCATCCATTCTTGATGCAAACATTACCACAGGTTTAACGGCCTTAATTCTTTTCGTATTTGGAACAGGTCCAATTAAAGGATTTGCAACAACCTTATTGATCGGTATTTTGACATCCTTATTTACAGCCATATTCATTTCAAGATTATTGATTGATTGGTACGTAAATAAAGGAGGAAAATTAGTTTTTTCAACTAAGCTTACAAAAGGGCTATTCAGAAATATCAGTATTAAGTTCTTGAAAAAAAGAAAAATGGCTTATGTTATTTCGGCTGTGATCATATTAGGTGGATTGGGATCATTATTTACTACAGGTTTAGATGAAGGTATTGATTTTGTTGGTGGTCGAACCTATCAAGTGCGTTTTGCACAGGATGTCAATGCCGAAGAAGTTAAAGGGGCTGTAAATGCTGTTTTTGGAAGTTCTGAGGTGAAGACTATCGGTAATGCCAATCAGTTAAAGATTTCAACTAAATACAATATCAGTGAGAATTCAGCTGAAGCTGATGAAGATGTACAAAATAAATTATTTGAAGCCATTAGACCTTTCTTACCAGATGGTTATACTTATGAGCAATTTGTTGATGCCGAAAACAATGTAGGTAAAATGTACTCGGGTAAAGTAAGTCCAACAATCGCCGATGATATCAAACGTTCGTCTGTGTGGGCGATTTTAGGATCATTGATAGTGGTATTCCTTTATATATTACTCCGATTTAAAAAATGGCAATTCTCTCTTGGTGCAGTTGCGGCAGTATTCCATGATGTCTTGATCGTATTAGGTATCTTTTCAATTACCTGGAGGTTCATGCCATTTAGTATGGAGATCGATCAGGCGTTTATTGCGGCCATATTAACGGTTATTGGATATTCACTGAATGATACCGTGGTTGTATTCGATAGAATTAGAGAGTTTTTGAACGAACATACCAAATGGGAGTTTGATCGCACCGTAAATACAGCCTTGAATAGTACATTGAGTAGAACATTGAACACCTCCTTAACAACTTTAGTGGTACTTTTATCAATGTTCACATTTGGTGCTGATTCCCTAAGAGGATTATTATTTGCACTTATAGTTGGTGTCATTGTAGGAACTTACTCTTCGGTATTTATCGCAACTCCGATCATGTATGATTCACTTAAGAAATCTGAAAATTCCGATGCTGAATAGCGAAGTGAATTCTAAATATATAAAAAGCCTTTCAATACTTTGAAAGGCTTTTTTTATGGCTTTTGTTTTTTGCGTTTAGTTAGCTATACGTGTAAATTTGATCTTATCATCGATTTGAATATCGAACTTTTCTGAAAGCCCAGCTTTGATCTCAAGTACATATTTTGCTGGACTTATCGATGGGAGAGAAGTTTCATCCATGGGCTTGGCATCATATTGAAAACTGATGATCTCACCCTGATCGTCCAGATAAATGATGTCTAATGGGATGTACGTATTTTTCATATAAAATGAACGGTAATCCTCTTCATCAAAAATAAAAAGCATGGCTTGATCATTCTGCATGTCTTGGCGGTTCATCAATCCTGTTTGTCGCTCGTATTCATTATCAGCAATTTCTATATCGAAAGTTGCCAATAAAGAATCTGAATGTGACCTTAGGACTTGAAGTTCACCTTCTTTTTTAAATTCAATCTTAACCGGACTGACCACTTTTTTTGAATCTTCTTTACATGCTGAAAATCCAATTATTATTATAAAAACCCAGGCTGTGATCCATTTTCTTCTCATTTTGAGGTCTTTTTCGATTTGAACACGAACATAAAATACAATCCTATTAAAATAAACGGAATACTTAAGACTTGCCCTGTATTTAATGAAAAGAGCCAGTCTTCGCGTCCGTCAACTTGAGCAATTTTAAAGCGTTCCACAAATAATCGAATTGAAAACAACATGACAAGGAACAATCCGAATAAAAATCCTAACTGATTTCTTTTTTCGGTTTTCCAATAGAAATACCAGAGGGTGAAAAACACAAATATATAACCGAAGGCTTCATAAAGTTGCCCTGGATGCCTAACAACATTATCAATTTGTTTAAATATTATTCCGAAACTACTGTTGGTTTCTTTACCTATCATTTCAGAATTGAAGAAGTTTCCAATGCGAACACATATGGCACCAATAGCAACTGGAAGTACAACGCGATCTAAGATCCAAAGTACGGAGCGCTTCAAATGTTTTCTTGAATACAGGAACATGGCAATGATCATACCTACAGCGGCACCATGACTCGCTAATCCTCTAAATCCATAAAACTTATAGCCCTTTATGCCTAAGATACTACCATTAGGGTCTTCGCGAATGGGCAACAAGATCTCGACAAGATGATCCTTAAAATAGTCCCAGCTGTAAAAAAAGGTTTCACCCAGGCGCGCACCTAATAAGATCCCAACGACGGAATAAATAAAAAGGGCATCCAGTCGTTCTTGAGTTTCATTTTCACGATTGTATATTTTTTTCATGATATAGTAGCCTAACAAAAATGCTACGATCCACATTAAACTATAATAATGAATAGTGAAACTATCGGTAATTTTTATGCCTTCGGAAGTTGGATTCCAGACGATCTGTAAAAAATGCATATGATGAATTTTTAGACTGTAAATATATTGATTTGAAATGAAGAAAGCCTAGTCCTTTTTAGGTTTATCTGGAACAGGATCGAAGCCTGAACCTCCCCAAGGCGTTGGAGCGAAATTGAAATGTACACCGTACATTTCTAGCGAACAAGCGAGATGGCGCGTTGGCCTAGTTGTCATCCTTTTCTGGAACAGGATCGAAGCCTGAACCTCCCCAAGGATGACAACTAAATATACGCTTCAACGCCAGTTTACTTCCATAAAATAAACCGTGTTTTTGAAGCGCTTCAACCGTGTAATGCGAACATGTAGGTTGATACCGACATGTAGACGGTAATAATGGGGAAATTAAAGTTTGATAAACACGTACCAGAAAAATAAATGGCGCGATGAGTATTTTTTTTAGCATGACTAGTTAGTCGAAAATGAAGTGCCATCTTTACCATCCTTCAATTGAATGCCTTTTTCAGCCAATTCATCACGAATGCGGTCTGACAAGGCAAAATCTTTATTGATACGCGCCTCATTTCGCAAATTGATAAGGACTTCAACAGCATCTTCTAATTTATCTGAAGATTCACCTTGCACCGAGTCATTTTCTAACCCAAGTACATCAAATACAAAGGCATGAATAGACGCCTTAAGTACTTTATGATCGGCTTCACTTATTGAAGCTTTTCCGTCTTTAATTTGATTGATGAACTTTACAGCACTGAATAACTCTGCAATAAGCGTTGGCGTGTTAAAATCGTCATTTAAAGCAGCATAGCAAGTCGATTTCCATTCTATAATGTTGAAGCCTTTTGTTTCCGAAAAGGAGTCGATCTTATCTAAAGAATTCAGAGCTTCCATTAATTTATTAAATCCTTTTTCACTTGCCAGCATTCCAGCATTTGTAAAATCGAGAATGCTTCGGTAATGGGCTTGAAGCATAAAAAAACGTGCTACACTTGGAGAAAATGCCTTCGTGATGTGCTCGTTTTCACCAGTAAAGATCTCATTTGGTAAAATATAATTTCCAGTAGATTTTGCCATTTTTTTACCATTCATGATAAGCATGTTGGCATGCATCCAGAAATTAACTGGTGTATGTCCGTTGCAAGCCTCAGCCTGAGCGATCTCACATTCATGATGTGGGAATTTCAGGTCCATACCACCACCGTGAATATCGAAGTTTTCGCCTAGATATTTGGTGCTCATTGCAGTACATTCGAGATGCCAACCCGGAAATCCATCGCTCCAGGGAGAAGGCCATCTCATGATATGTTGCGGTTCGGCTTTTTTCCAAAGGGCGAAATCCTGAGGATTTTTTTTATCACTTTGTCCGTCTAAAGCGCGCGTATTATGGATCATATCTTCGATGTTTCGCCCACTTAATTTGCCATAATTATTGGTTTTGTTGTATTTCAACACATCAAAATACACCGAACCATTCACTTCATAAGCGAGGCCTTTTTCAAGAATTTTCTTTATGATCTCAATCTGTTCGATAATATGACCAGTAGCTGTAGGCTCGATACTTGGTGGTAAAAAATTGAAAGTATTCAGGATATTGTGAAAGTCAACGGTATAACGTTGCACAACCTCCATGGGTTCAATTTGTTCTAGTCGTGCTTTTTTAGCAATACGATCTTCGCCTTCATCGGCGTCATTTTCCAAATGCCCCGCATCAGTAATATTCCTAACATAACGTACTTTATAACCTAAATGTTTAAAATAACGATAGATCATATCAAACGACATAAACGTTCTTACGTTGCCCAAATGTACATTACTGTAAACCGTCGGTCCACAAACATACATGCCAATATAGCCTTCGTTAATGGGTTTGAAGTTGTCTTTTGTTCCTGTAAGTGAGTTGTAAATTTTTATTTGCTGGTCGTTATAAAGCGCCATTTAGTTTCGGTTTGAAATAGATTTGAAATTAAAATGAAGTATCTAATTTAATGTAATCCAAAAATTCTCTTCTTACGGTTTTGTCTTTGAATTGGCCACCAAATTCACTGGTTACGGTGCTGCTTTCGGTGTCTTTAATCCCTCTGGAATTAACACATAAATGCTTGGCATCAATAACACAGGCAACATCTTTTGTATTTAATATGTGTTGTAACTCTTCAACGATTTGAATGGTCAATCGTTCTTGAACCTGCGGACGCTTAGCGAAATAATCAACAATACGATTCATTTTAGAAAGTCCAACCACGGTACCATTTGATATGTATGCCACATGGGCTTTGCCTACAATTGGGAGTAAATGATGTTCGCAAGTTGAATAAACCGTTATATTTTTTTCAACCAACATTTCACCGTATTTGTATTTATTTTCGAATGTAGAGGCCTTGGGTTTTTTGTCAGGATCTAGTCCGCCAAAGATCTCTTTTACAAACATCTTTGCAACACGATTGGGCGTACCATTCAGACTATCATCAGAAAGGTCTAATCCTAAAGTTTCCATGATATGACGAATGTCATCTTTAATTATATCAATCTTTTCTTCTTTAGTTAATTTGAAGGCATCACTACGTAGCGGTGTATCGGCCGATGTTCCAATATGGTCATCACCAACAGCATCAAAGTCTTGAGAATTATTTTCCAGTTTCATTTTCTTCTTTATAAGGGCTTAATTTAAGGCACAAAGATAAGCATAAAAAAAATTTTGATGTAGGGGTAGGAGTTTTTTAATTGAAACTGTTGTATACGTAGGATGCTGAAAGTTTTCATTTCAACGAATAAAATCTTCGATTTCCTAAAATTTTACTAAATTTCGTGTTCCATTTTAATAAAAAAAAGCGATGAAATTGAAATTCCCACACCTTGTGGTTTTGGTGCTATATTTATTCACTTTTACCCTCAATGCACAGTCAAATGATCAGCGACAGCCCTTACCTTTGGCCAATTATGATCAAAATGTTAATGCACCATTAACGTCATCCGAACGACTAAAATTAGAAGAAGTTTACGGAAATAAACTTCAATCCTATGTTTTAAGTCAACCTGAACGTCTTAAAGCGATTAAGAATATACTTCGAAATCGTGTTCAAATCCTTGAATTTGCGAACTCTAAAGATCAAAAGCAATGTACTTTACTCTCAGAAGTCAGCTTATTTGATTATTACGTAAACGATCTTCAAAGAGACCAACAATTTAATAAGCATACTTTTAATCCATTGAAGTATAATTTTGACTTCTATTCTAGAGGCTCACATTTGTACCGCGTTGATAATACCAGTTACTATATCCTTATCAAATCGCAGCACTAAAACTAAATACATTTGCAATGAAAAAAATTGTTTTATTCATATCCCTCATAGCCTCTTTTACGGTATATTCTCAAGATTATTTAATGCAAAATGGTACGGTGAACACCTGCTCAGGTACATTTTATGATACTGGTGGTGCCGGAGGAAATTACGCTAATAATGAAACATTGTCTTTTACTATATGTCCTGAAAATCCAGGGCAACTCATAGAACTCGATTTTACAACCTGGAGTACCCAATTGAACGCCGATATTATGATCATTTACAATGGTCCTGACAATACTGCGCCTGCTTTTGGAATGTATTCTGGAGGAGCAACAAGCAGTCCCGGATTAGTAACTGCTACGCAAGCTAATGCGAGTGGTTGTTTGACCATTGAATGGACCAGTGATGCTGCCGCAACAACAACAGGTTGGGTAGCTGAAATTTCTTGTTTTGAACCTTGTCAAACTATAGTTTCACAAATAGATAGCGCAACGCCAGCACCAAATGGTGATGGCTATATTCGTGTTTGTCCAGATGAAGTGATCACATTAGAAGGTAGTGGCCAATTTTCGAATGACGGAACTGGAGCGACTTATCAATGGGATCTGGGTGATGGCAATTTTATTGCAGGACAAACAGCAACGTTTTCATATCCTGATCCTGGAGTTTATATTGTTAATTTAAATATTACAGATACAAATCCATTAGGATGCTCTAATACGAATTTGATCAATCAAGTGGTTCAGGTTGCAACTCGTCCTGATTTTGGAGGTACCGGTGCTGCAGATGATACGCTTTGTTTTGAAGATAACACCACAATTATTCTTGGGGTTTCTCAACCTGTTGAATATATAAACGATTGTACACCACCGGTGAGCGGAACGACCTTTTTGCCAGATGGATCAGGCGCCTCTTATACGACCTGTATTACAGTAGACTGCTACGAATCAAATCAAACGCTAGATGATATAAGTCAACTCATTGAGATTTGTGTTAATATGGAGCATTCCTATTTAGGGGATCTTGATATTTTTATTACGAGTCCAAACGGGCAACAAGCAACCTTAAAGAGTTTTGGAGCTGGTGGAGGAGGTACCTATTTAGGAGGTGCAAATGACGACGGTACCAATACGCCTGGAGTAGGTGCCGATTATTGTTTTTCGATGTCCGGAACAGTAACTCTGGTTAATGGGCCAACTGTAATAGATGGAATAAATCCACCAGGAAATTCAATAGCCGCCGGAACGTACTTGCCGGAAGAATCGTTTGCTGCATTATTAGGAAGTCCTTTAAACGGGGATTGGTGTATAGAAATAGTAGATAACTTAAGTATTGATAATGGTTATATTTTTGAATGGGGTATGAGTTTTGACCCATCAATTCAACCACCAGAATATTCGTTTACGCCGGTAATTATTTCAGAATCATGGGATCCGGATGCATCCATAATTGCTACAGCCGGAAATCAAATTACAGTTGAACCAACTACTCCTGGAACGCATTGCTATACCTATAGAGCCATTGATGATTTTGGCTGTGAATGGACCGAGGTAGTGTGTATTGAACTGTATCCTGAAATAGTGAATGATCCGCCAAATAACTTGTTTGTTTGTGATACTGGACTACCCCCTTATATTTTTGACCTTACTCAAAATGAAGCTGTGGTCATGGCGTCAAACCCTAATCCTGCAGATTATGAATTGTCCTTTCATGAATCACTAGCTGATGCCGATAATGATGTAAATCCGATTGGTACACCAAATGCTTATGTTGGAACTGATGGACAAACGATATATGTTAGAGTAGACTACCTAACAACCGACTGTTTCATTACATCGTCATTTACTTTAAATGTTTCAGGTCAACCACTAATCAATCCAGTGCTTGATCTTGAAGAGTGTGATGATGTTAGTAACGATGGCTTTGCACAATTTGACCTGGAATCACAGACTTTGGGAATTCTGGGTGCCCAAGATCCCATGGATTTCGTGGTGACCTATTATACTAATTTCGCAGATGCTGATGCAGGAACAAATTCATTGGTAAGTCCATATACAAATGTTGCAAATCCAGAGTCGATCTTCGTAAGAGTTGAAAGTGCGGGTGATACCAATTGTTATATAGCTTCACCTTTACCTGTTTTTGATCTCATTGTCAACCCTCAAGCTTCCGCTACCCAACCTTCAGATATGTTGGTTTGTGATGACCCTAGTAATGACGGTGTAGCCCAATTTGATCTTGAATCTCAAACAGCGACTATTTTAGGCACTCAAAATCCTGCTTTATTTGTGGTAACATATCACGAAACTCAAGCAGATGCTGACGCAGGAATAAATGCGCTAATTAGTCCTTATACCAATATTAGTAATCCTCAAACCATTTATGTGCGAGTGGAGGAACTTGCTAATCCATCCTGTTATGGTTCTACGAATTTTCAACTCATTGTAAATCCAACACCAGATGTTGTTGTTATGACCCCTTTAGAGGTCTGTGATGATGACTCCGATGGTTTTGCTGAGTTTACTTTAACCGATAAAAATGGGGAAGCACTAAATGGTCAAGCTGGAATTAATGTAACTTACCATTTAACACAGGCTGACGCTGATACTGATAGCAACCCATTAGCGAGTCCTTATACCAATGTGAGTAATCCTCAAACGGTATATATCAGATTAGAAGATGGAACTACAGGATGCTTTAATACGACGTCATTACAACTAATTGTGAATCCAATCCCGGTTGTAAATACACCAACGCCATTGGAAGCTTGTGATGATGATAATGATGGTTTTACTCAATTTGATTTAACGTTAAAAGACAATGAAGTAACTGGTGGAGCACCAGGTGTTGCAGTCACTTGGCACGAAACTTTGTCTGATGCACAAAATAATGTCAACCCCATTGCTAGTCCGTACAATAATATAGTTCCTAATACACAAACTGTGTATGCTCATGTTTATGATGTGACCACAGGTTGTTTTGATGTGGTAGAATTGGTACTTATTGTAAATGCTTTACCAGAAATAATTGCTGTTACAGATTATGAACTCTGTGATTATAATAATCCTGGTGATGAAGTGGAATCTTTTGTTTTTACTACGAAGATTGGAGAAATTCAAAATGGACAGGCGGCAACTACAGTTTCCTTCTATGCGACTTTAGCTGATGCTCAAGCACAAATAAACAATTTAAATCCAAATGGTTACTCAAATACCTCTAATCCGCAAACTATTTGGTATGTAATCGAAAATAATACAACGCTGTGTGGCGATATCGGAAGTTTTGAATTAATTGTAAATCCAATTCCTGCATTGATCGCACCAACGCCTTTAGAGGTTTGTGACGACAATGTACCTGATGGGATTACCAGTATTGATTTAAGTGTAAAGGATGATGAGATCAGAGGCGGTAATCCAAATTATGCGATCACGTATTATTTAACGCAGTTAGATGCTGATTCAGCTACGAATCAACTGGCGATACCTTATACGAATATTTCTAATCCGCAGACGATCTATGCACGAGGACAAGACATCAATACGGGATGTTATTCTACGGTGTCTTTAGATCTAGTTGTGGAGCAGGCACCAATTGCGAACACACCAACACCTTTGGAGTATTGTGATCCTGACGCTGATGGTTTTGGGGTATTTACCCTCACCGATGCTGATCTGGAGATCACAGGAGGTGTGCCAGGGGTAACGGTGAGTTATCATGAGACTTTGTCAGACGCAGAAAATAATGTAAACGAGCTATTGAGTCCTTATAATAATATAGTAGAAGACACCCAGACGCTTTATGCGAGGGTAGAGAGTGCTACCATAGCCACAGATTGCTATACGATAGTAGAGCTTGTTCTTATTGTAAATCCGGAGCCACAGATAGAGTTAAATTTAGATGCATTAGCGTTATGTGATGACAATGCAGATGGCTTTGTTCAGTTTGATTTGACACAATCCTCAACTCAGGTGCTCAATGGTTTAGATCCTAGTTTGTTTACAGTGAGCTATTATGAGACTCAGTCTAATGCAGATGCAGCCACCAATGCTATAGGCGTACCAACGTCATATACCAACATCACGAATCCACAAACAGTATGGATCAGGGTAGAGGATAACGCAACGGGCTGTTATAAGGTTACTTCCTTAGAGCTTATTGTGCATCCATTACCATTACTTGTTCAACCCACCCCATTAGAGCTTTGTGATGATGAGATAGCTGATGAGATCACTGTTTTTGATCTTACGGTGAAGGATGCTGAGATCACAGCTGGCAATGGCAGTTGGTCAGTGAGTTATTACGAGACCGATGCTGATGCACAGGCAGATAGTAATGTTATAGATCCGGCAACAGCGTACACCAATACTTCGGTTAATGGGAATGCTGCAAATCCCCAGACCTTATATGTACGGGTTACCAATACAGATACGGGCTGTTATGATTTCACGACTTTAACACTTCGGGTTTTACCAAATCCAACACCGAGTTTAGATCCGGATGATTTGGAGCTATGCGATGACACCAATACAGGTGATGCGCAAGAGGTATTTGATCTAACGGTTAACGAGGCTTATATCATCAATGGGGAGGCAGGCGTAACAGCTACTTATCATGAGACTTTAGAAGACGCCGAGGATGGCTTAAATGCTATAGTTGATCCAACGATGTATACCAACACCAGTACGCCACAAACGATCTGGGTAAGAGTGACCAATGATGTGACGGGCTGCTATACCTTAGTGACCTTTGCAATTATCGTGCACCCATTACCAGAGGATGTAGCCTTGACCGATTATATTGTATGTGAGATCGGCACAGATGGATTTTATCCATTTGATCTTACAAGTAAGGATGAAGAGGTTTTAAATGGTCAGGACGCAGCGGTTTTTGCAGTGAGCTATCATGCCACGCTTGCCGATGCGCAGAATGGAGCAAACGCTCTTGTGAGTCCGTACATTAATTTAAGCAATCCACAACAGATTTTTGTAAACATCACCAATACGCTCACGGGCTGTGATATTGCTTCGATGAGTTTTAACATTGAAGTACAGGAAGGTGCACAGGCCAATAGTGATGGCGAGCCTATCTTGTATGAGTTATGTGATGATAATATGGAGACAGATGGTGATCCTAGTAATGATAGTGTACAGTTTGATCTGACGGCGATGGACGCCTTGGTATTAGATGGTCAGGACCCCTTGAATTACACGGTTAGCTATTATGCAACTCTTGAGGATGCAGAGCTAGGAGTGAACCCACTAACGAGTTTATATGAGAACATCATCAACCCACAGGTGATCTATGTACGTGTTGACAATGATACGACAGCAGACTCTATCTGCTATGCAGTAAGCGATTTGACACTACAGGTGAATCCAATACCTGTATTTGATCTAGAGGAAGATTATATTTTATGTGTGAACACCAATGGTACAGAGGTGATCGATCAGCCCGTATTAGATACAGGCTTATCGATGGCAGACTATAGTTTTGTATGGAGTTTGAATGGTGTTGACCTGGCAGGAGAGACGGGTTCAAGTTTAGCACCTACACAGGGAGGTAGTTATAGTGTAACGGTCACAGATAATGTTACAGGGTGTTCAAGTACAGATACAGCCATAGTTACCGAGAGTGCACCACCAGTAGTGACTGCAGTATTGAGTAGTTTGGTATTTGCAGATGAGAATGTAATCGAGGCTACGGCTACAGGACCAGGTGTTTATGAGTACAGTTTAGATGATGGGCCATGGCAGGACAGTGGCATTTTTACAAATGTAAGTTCAGGCGAACATATTGTCAGAGCCAGAGATAAGAATGGTTGTGGAGTAGGGTTTACCACAATATTAGTAATAGATTATCCGTTGTTCTTTACACCAAATGGAGATGGATATCATGACACTTGGAATATCGCAGGTATCGCGACGCAACCTAGTGCAAAAATTTATATATTTGACAGGTTTGGAAAATTGTTGAAGCAATTGAGTCCAAC
>JABDMU010000046.1 GCA_013001285.1 Flavobacteriaceae bacterium | reverse complement strand
CGCGACTGCGGCATCAATAAAATTCGTCCTAAAGGAATTTCTTTTTTACAGCGGCCGCAAATCCCAAAGTCTGGGTCGTCAATATTTGACAAAGCTATTTGAAGATTATTTAATTTCTGTTCTGCCTTTCTAAGCGCTGCTTCATTAACAGATTTATTATTGATGGCATCCATACGTGAAACGCGCCCTATGGCATTCTCTGGGGCAATAGGCCGTGTGAGCTCCCTATAGTTGCTAATGTCAACCTTGGTAGAAGCGATTTCCGCTTCAATTTTCTCTATGATTATTTTACGATCTTTTGAGTTCATCTTCAATGCGTTGCTTGGCCCAATGTACAGCTTCATCACGATTTAAAAATATCTTAAAAGGCTTATTTAAAAATAACTTCTCGATCTCAGCATTTCCGCCACTCACAGGTACTTCAGCAATTACACCAAAGCCAACCATATTTTCAATTTTATCGGTTTCAAAATAAATAACGGGATCAACCGAATAGGAATTCTTTCTATGGGTCAAATAAACAAAGGGTTTATCATAGTAGTAGGTCAATACTAAATCTTCTAATATGTTATTATGCTCAGGTGAAATATGAATCCCAGCATTCATGGTTACGATCATATAATAATCATAAACTTCAACCTTACCGAAGACGTAGTTCAGAGATTTTATCATACCTCAAGTTAATAAATAGAGCTTCTAATAACAAAAAAACGCCATCAGTAAATGATGGCGCTTAATTTGTAATATAATCGATTATCAGGATTTTGACGACTTTGTAGCACGTTCAACCTTTATGGTGAGTGCATCGGCAGTTTTATCCAAATCCATTTTGATGACATCGCCATCCTGAACTTGAGATTTTATGATCTCCTCAGCTAAAGCATCTTCAATATATTTTTGAATCGCACGTTTTAAAGGACGCGCGCCATATTGTTTATCAAAGCCTTTATCGGCAATATAATCTTTAGCTTTCTTAGAAAGTTTCAATGTATAACCCAGATCTTTGATACGTAGGAGTAATTTCTCTAATTCAATATCAATGATCTTATTGATATCTTCTTTTTCAAGCGTATTAAAGACAACAACGTCATCTATTCTATTTAAAAACTCAGGAGCAAAGGCTTTTTTCAGCGCATTTTCAATAATGCTTCTGGAATTTGCTGATTCCTGTGATTTTTGAGCCGCTGTTCCAAATCCAACACCAGTACCGAAATCTTTTAATTTTCGCGCACCTATATTAGAAGTCATGATTATTATGGTATTGCTGAAATTGATCTTTCTACCTAAGCTATCGGTTAAATAACCGTCATCAAGTACTTGTAATAACATATTAAAGACGTCTGGATGTGCCTTTTCAATCTCGTCTAATAAGACAACTGCATAAGGTTTACGACGAATCTTTTCGGTTAATTGTCCACCTTCTTCATAACCCACATATCCCGGAGGGGCACCAATTAATCTAGAGATGGCAAATTTCTCCATATATTCACTCATATCGATACGAACAAGTGCATCTTCGCTATCAAAAAGTTCTCGAGCTAACACCTTGGCTAACTGCGTTTTACCTACTCCTGTTTGACCTAAAAATATAAATGATCCAATTGGCTTATTGGGATCTTTTAATCCAGCTCGATTTCGTTGAATTGCACGAACAACTTTGCCCACAGCTTCATCCTGTCCGATCACTTTTCCTTTGATTAATTCCGGTAATTGTGCAAGTCGATTGCCTTCGGTTTGTGCGATTTTATTTAACGGAATTCCAGTCATCATAGAGACAACATCCGCAACATTTTCTTCAGAGACAACTTCACGATGTTGTTTTGAGTCTTCTTCCCATTTTTCCTGAGCTTCAGCAAGGCTGCGTTCAAGACGTTTTTCGTCATCCCTTAATTTGGCTGCTTCTTCATATTTCTGCTTTTTTACCACAGAATTCTTGGTTTCCTTTACATCTTCTAACTGTTTCTCAAGTTCTAAGATCTGATCAGGAACATCAATATTTGTAATATGAACACGTGAGCCTGCTTCATCCAAGGCATCAATAGCTTTGTCTGGTAAGAAGCGTTCGGTCATATATCTATTTGTTAATTTCACACAGGCTTCAATAGCATCATCTGTGTAATCAACATTATGGTGTTCTTCGTACTTACTTTTTATGTTATTTAGGATCTCTATGGTTTCTTCAACTGTAGTTGGTTCAACCAGGACCTTTTGAAAACGACGCTCTAATGCACCATCCTTTTCGATGTATTGTCGGTATTCATCAAGTGTTGTAGCGCCTATACATTGAATTTCACCACGGGCTAGGGCTGGTTTGAACATATTGGAAGCATCAAGACTTCCAGTTGCACCACCTGCGCCAACAATGGTATGTATTTCATCGATGAACAAAATGATATCGTCATTCTTCTCTAATTCATTCATCACGGCTTTCATACGTTCTTCAAATTGACCGCGATATTTGGTTCCTGCAACAAGGCTGGCTAGGTCAAGTGTGACCACGCGTTTACCAAATAAGATGCGCGAAACTTTCCGTTTTACAATACGGTTAGCTAAGCCTTCGGCTATAGCTGATTTTCCTACACCAGGTTCGCCAATGAGAAGTGGGTTGTTCTTTTTGCGTCGACTTAAAATTTGTGACACACGTTGAATTTCCTTCTCACGACCTACTACTGGGTCTAATTTTCCTTCTTCCGCCATGGCGGTAAGATCTCTTCCGAAATTATCTAGAACTGGGGTTTTCGACTTTTTGGAGCCTTTTGATGCAGCTTTGCTGAACGGATCTTCTTTGGAAGATTCCTCTTCAGGATTGGCGTCATCATCTGAAAAAGACTCAGATTTTGGTAAATCTATATAGTCGTCATCGTTTGCGATCATATATTTAAATTGTTCTTTAACGTTATCATAATCAACTTTTAATTTATTTAAAAGCTTTGTTGTTGGATCATTCTCATTTCGTAAAATGCAAAGTAGGAGGTGAGCGGTATTGATGGACGAGCTTTGAAACAATTTTGCTTCTAAAAATGTTGTTTTTAAAGCACGTTCAGCCTGCCTTGTCAAATGCAAATTTTTCTTTTCATTTGAGGCTACTGTAATATTTGGGTTCGCGGGGCTTAAGATCTCAACTTTGCGTCGTAGGTGATTCAAATCGATCTCAAGGGCATTGAGAATATCAATGGCCTTACCATTGCCGTCTCTTAATAAACCAAGCATAAGATGTTCTGTTCCAATAAAATCATGCCCTAATCGTAGGGCTTCTTCCTTACTGAACGCAATAACGTCTTTTACTCTTGGTGAAAAATTATCATCCATAACTAATTCTTTCTGCATTAAAAATAATTAAAATCAAGTATAATTGGGCAAAAACCATACCTTATTTATACAGATATGTGCTAATAGACAAAAAAAACTTTAATAAATCAAAACTTTTAACACCTTACTTATTAACGAATTTTTATTAAAAATTTGTTGATAAAATGTCCTAAAATTGAAGTCAGAACGCCTTTCAAACACTAACAAAATACTTATATTAGCCTGATTTGAAATCCTACAAAAAAACTAATTATTTTATTTATGACAGACGGAGAGAAACTAATCCCAATTAACATTGAAGATGAGATGAAATCGGCTTACATTGATTATTCAATGTCGGTCATTGTGTCACGTGCACTGCCAGATGTGAGAGATGGTTTAAAACCTGTACATCGACGTGTACTTTATGGCATGCATGAACTGGGAGTTAGAGCAAATACAGCACATAAAAAATCAGCGAGAATTGTTGGTGAAGTTTTAGGAAAGTACCACCCACATGGTGATACTTCTGTTTACGATACCATGGTACGTATGGCCCAGGAATGGAGTTTACGATACATGTTGGTTGATGGTCAAGGAAACTTTGGTTCTATTGATGGCGACAGCCCAGCAGCAATGCGTTATACAGAGGCTCGTATGCAAAAGATATCTGAAGAAATGTTAGCAGATATCGATAAAGAAACGGTTGACCATAAACTCAATTTTGACGACACCTTACAAGAACCTACCGTATTACCTACGCGTATACCAGGACTTTTGGTTAATGGCGCTTCAGGAATTGCAGTTGGTATGGCAACGAATATGCCGCCGCATAACCTCACAGAAGTGGTGAATGGTATCATTGCTTATATCGACAATAATGATATTGAGATTGATGAATTGATCACACATGTAAAAGCACCTGATTTTCCAACGGGTGGAACCATTTATGGGTATGATGGTGTTAAGGAAGCCTTTAAAACTGGTCGTGGCCGTATAGTTATGCGTGGTAAGGCTATTATTGAAGAAGTTGCAGGTAGAGAATGTATTATTGTTACCGAAATTCCTTATCAGGTCAACAAGGCAGATATGATCAAGAAAACTGCCGATATTGTAAATGATAAAAAATTGGAGGGTATTTCTACCATTAGAGATGAGTCTGATAGAAATGGAATGCGTATCGTTTATGTGTTAAAACGTGATGCTATTCCTAATATCGTTCTTAATAAATTATATAAGTATACGGCTTTACAATCGTCTTTTAGTGTTAACAATATAGCACTTGTAAAAGGTCGACCACAATTGTTGAACCTGAAGGACATGATCCTTCACTTTGTTGAACACAGGCATGAGGTAGTAGTAAGACGAACTACTTATGAACTTCGTAAAGCTGAAGAACGCGCACATATTTTAGAAGGATTAATAATTGCTTCAGATAATATTGACGAGGTCATTGCATTAATTAGAGCATCTTCAAATGCAGACGAGGCTAGAGAAAAGTTAATTAAGAATTTTGAATTAACTGAAATTCAAGCCAAGGCTATTGTTGATATGCGCTTGCGTCAATTAACTGGTCTCGAACAAGATAAATTGCGTTCTGAGTATGAAGCTCTAATGAATACGATTACAGATCTTAAAGATATTTTAGAAAAGAAAGACCGTCGTATGGAGATCATAAAGACGGAATTGAATGAAGTGAAGGATAAATATGGTGATGAGCGTCGATCAGTAATTGAATATGCCGGAGGCGATCTTTCAATAGAAGATATGATCCCTGACGAGAAAGTGGTGATCACCATTTCTCACGCCGGCTATATAAAAAGAACTAGCTTAAATGAGTATAAAACACAACATAGAGGTGGTGTAGGACAAAAGGCTTCAACAACACGAAGTGAAGATTTCCTCGAGTATTTATTTGTTGGAACGAATCACCAATATATGTTGTTTTTCACCAAAAAAGGAAAGTGCTTCTGGATGCGTGTCTATGAAATTCCGGAAGGCAGTAAAACTTCAAAAGGACGTGCTATTCAAAACTTGATCAATATTGAGCAAGATGACAAAGTGAATGCATTTATATGTACTCAGGATCTTAAGGACGAAGACTACATCAATAGTCACTATGTTATCATGGCTACGAAAAAAGGTCAGGTAAAGAAAACGTCTCTAGAGCAATACTCAAGACCTAGAACGAACGGTATTAACGCCATCACGATTAGAGAAGATGACGAGTTGCTAGAAGCTAAATTAACCACTGGTGATAGCCAGGTCATGTTAGCTGTTAAAAGTGGAAAGGCCATTAGATTTGAAGAAAGTAAGACCCGTCCTATGGGCCGAAATGCTTCAGGAGTTCGAGGTATTCGATTAGCTGATGAAAAGGATGAAGTCATTGGAATGATCTCTGTGAATGACATGGAAAGCGACATCTTGGTTGTTTCTGAAAATGGATATGGTAAGCGTTCTAGTCTTGAAGATTATAGAATTACAAATAGAGGAGGAAAAGGTGTAAAAACCATTTCTATTACAGAAAAAACTGGTAAATTAGTGTCTATTAAAAACGTAACTGATAATCATGATCTGATGATCATTAATAAGTCTGGAATTGCCATCAGAATGGCAGTTGAAGATTTACGGGTTATGGGTCGAGCAACTCAAGGCGTGAAATTGATCAATTTGAAGAATTCTGATTCGATCGCTGCCGTTGCAAAGGTCATGCATGATGAAGATAATGTTGAAGACGAAGAAATAGAGACAAATGAAGGAGCGGTTAATCCAATCCAAAATAGTGAAAATGAGGAAGAATAGAAATGATGGCACAACAATTGATATTACTCCTTAAGAATAACGAACACAATAATAATTAAACTTTACACAAATGAAAAAACATGTAGTAATGGGCTTGGCAATGCTGATCGGTTCATTCACATTCGCGCAAAAATCGGAAGTAAAAGCTGCTGAGAAGGCCATTAAAAATAATGACTTTTCTGGTGCGAAATCTGCTTTGAGTACTGCCGAATCGATGATGTCATCTATGGATGACAAAACAAAAGCAAAATTTTATTACCTCAAAGGCCAGGCATTATATGCAAATGGGACAGGAAGTGATTCAGATATTTCTGAAGCTCTAAAAAGTTTTGACATGCTTATGCAAACTGAAGAGAAATCAGGAAGGAAAACATATTCACCTCAGGCCGATGCCATGAAAGTGAGTATGAGTAATGCCTTTCTTGATAAAGCACAAACGGCTTTAAATAGAAAAGATCATGCAACATCTTCAATTAATTTTGAGCGAGCTTACAATACGTCACCTCAGGATACCTTATACTTATTTAATGCGGCCTTATTAGCCACGTCGAGTAAAAATTATGACGAAGCCATAAGAATGTATAAACAACTTATGGATATGGGATATACTGGAATTTCTATGGAATATAGAGCTACAGATATTGAAACAGGTGAGGAGCAAAACTTCCCTAGTGCCTCACTGCGTGACATTTCTGTTAAGGCTGGAACACATGAAAAATCAAGAAATGTGACCACCGAATCAAAAGTTGGAGAAATGGCTAAGAACATTGCACTTATTTATATCGAGCAAGGTAAAAATGATATGGCTTTAAAAGCAATTGAAGATGCTAAGAAATCTAATCCAAATGATTTCAATTTATTGCTTTCCGAAGCGAATGTAAGATATCAGTTAGGTGAGATGGATACCTACAGAGAATTGATTTCAAAAGCCTTAGAAGTGGAACCAAATAATGCCGATCTGCTATTTAATTTAGGTGTGGTTTCTGGGGATCAAGGAGAATACGAAGAAGCCAGATCTTACTATGATAAAGCGATAGAAGTTGATAATGATTACGTTCGCGCCTACATGAATTCGGCTGCTTTGATCCTTGATAGAGAACAAGGTATTATTGATGAAATGAACAGCTTAGGAACTTCGGCGGCTGACGATAAAAAATATTCTCAATTGCAAGAAGATAGATTGAACCTTTATAGAGAAGCCATTCCATATTTAGAGTCGGCACTTGACAGGGATAAAAACAACATCAACGCTGCTAAAACCTTAGTGAACATCTATAGTGTTTTAGGCGAAACTGATAAGATGAATGCAATGAAAGCAAAAGTTGCGTCAATTGAAGGTCAAAACTAGAGTAAAACTACATATTTATAAAAAGCCATTCTGTAAAGAGTGGCTTTTTTATATGATCTTTTTGATCACGCGTAATTTATGAGAATGGATACCTTTTTCGGCGTTGTAAATTCCTGAATGATCAAGTCTGTCAATCCTAACCTTACCATGTGCATGAATAATATGATTGTCTTTCATGATGATGCCAACATGAACAATATCCCCTTCAGAATTATCAAAAAAGGCCAAGTCACCAGGTTCGCTTTCTTCAATAAAACTTAGGGCTTCTCCTTGAGTCGCTTGCTGTGAGGCATCTCTTAAAATGGCATAACCATTTATTTTATAAACCATTTGTGTAAAGCCAGAGCAATCAATTCCGAAGGGCGTTTTTCCACCCCAAAGATAGGGTGCATTCAAATAGGTAAATGCTGTGGTAATTAGCTGTGATTTCGCCTGCTTTAAAGTGATGACATTTCCATCGTGTGAGTGATTCAACAGTTTGAGTCCTTGTAACGAAGAGCCCATGGGAATGGTATATAATTGATCCTGATCATCTTTGATGTACTCGATCAGATCAGATGCATAAATTGGTTTGGCGTTTTTTAAGGATTTATAGTCAGATTCAGATATGAATTGAAATTGTTTATTATCTATCCAACCTTCATAGTTGTCGAAATCTAAGCGAATGCGGCTCCATTTCTTTCGTTGTTCCAAAACTTTAAAAAATTCACCATATAAAATTTGTGATATGAGTTCGCTCTTATCTGAACTTTCAAATCGTAAAGGTACAATGCTTAAATGGCAAATTCCGTATTGCATGTATACTATTAGTTTCGTTCAATAACCATTGCCGAAGCACCACCACCACCATTACATATGGCTGCAGCTCCAATCTTAGCATCATTTTGTGCCAAGACATTTATTAGAGTTACTAATATTCGTGCTCCTGAACATCCGAGAGGATGGCCCAAAGAAACGGCACCACCATTGACGTTCACGTTTGTATCGTTCAATCCTAATAATTTCATATTTGCCAATCCAACTACAGAAAATGCTTCATTAAATTCAAAATAATCTACATCTTGAATAGCAATGTTGGCCTTGGCTAAAGCTACAGGTAGTGCTTTGGCAGGCGCTGTTGTAAACCACTTTGGTTCTTGAGCAGCATCAGCATAACTTTTTATGGAAGCTAAAACGTTCAATCCTAATTCCTTTGCTTTGTCTCTGGTCATCAAAACTAACGCAGCTGCGCCATCATTAATGGTCGAGGCATTAGCTGCAGTTACTGTACCGTCTTTTGTAAATGCCGGACGTAAATTTGGAATTTTCTCCATTTTTACATTAGTATATTCTTCATCCTTTGTAACTATAATAGGTTCACCGCGGCGCTGAGGCACTTCAACGGGAACAACTTCAGAATCAAATTTTCCGGAATTCCAGGCAGCCGTAGATCTATTATAGGATTGAATGGCGAAAGCGTCTTGGTCTTCTCTGGAAAATTTATGCTCTACAGCACAAGCATCGGCACAAACTCCCATAGCATTTTTATCATAGGCATCAACGAGGCCATCTTTCTGCATACCATCTTCTAGGGTAGCTGGTCCAAATTTTGTTGCTGTTCTTGCATGGTAATAATGAGGGATCAAACTCATATTTTCCATACCGCCAGCAACAACGATCTCGGTATCTCCGAGAGCAATTGATTGCGCCGCTTGCATTACAGCTTTCATGCCTGAAGCACATACTTTGTTAATGGTAGTGCATGGCACGGTATCTGGAATTCCAGCATTCATGGCAGCTTGTCTGGCCGGTGCTTGACCTGTGCCAGCTTGAACCACATTTCCCATTAATACTTCGTTGACCATTTCAGGTTTCAAATTAATTCTATTTAACGCAGCTTTTATGGCAACAGCGCCCAAATTGGGAGCTGGAACCGTTGATAATTGCCCCAAAAAACTGCCTATTGGAGTGCGAACTGCTGACACAATAACGACCTCTCTACTCATTGTATGTTGAATTTGGATTTGTTCCTGCGAAATTAATTAAAATTTAAGAGAAAATTGAAGGTTTAATGCTAAATCATTATGTTAAGCTCACACTTATTTTTTTCTTACTTTTGAATAACTTTGATTCATTAAATGAAAGACTTTATAAATAGTTTTTATAAGAACCATGCCCTTATTTATAAGGTCATTCTTTTTATACTTACCACTTTTTTAATTGTTTACTTTTTCCCTAAAAGCGGAAAATTTAAATACAATTTTGAAAAAGGAAAGCCTTGGCAATCTGAAAATCTGTATGCCCCTTTTGATTTTGCTATAAAGAAAACAGAGGAGGAGATCAACATTGAAAAAAAGCAAATTGCTGAAAATGCATCGACCTATTTCGATATTGATACTGAAACCATTAATAGGGTTAAAGCGGCTTATGATCAGTCTTTTAACACTGCTTTTCAAGACACTCTTAAGACTTCAGTTAAAACCTCAATATTTAATAAAGGAATAAAAATCATAGATGCTGTTTATGAGAAGGGCGTTCTTGATAAGAGTTACAATTATTCTGATGATGAGCGTATCGTACTATTAAATAATCAGGAGCAAACAGGAACTACGACATATGGAAGTTTTGTAACACAGGAAAAACTGAGAAATTATTTAGAAGTTGAAATAGATACTTATGATTTAACCGAATGGAAGTCTGAAATTTTAGGTGTGCTTTTCGATATTATTGAAGCTAACGTCACTTTAAATGAATCCATTACTTCAAACACATTAGAAGAAGAATTAAACAAAGTTTCTCCTTATCGCGGTAGTATTGAGCGCGAAACCCTAATTATTTCAAAAGGCGAAGTCGTTGAAGGTGATAAGTATAAGATTTTAAGATCTCTAGAATCTGAGTATCAATCTCAAATTTGGAGCGAGGCCAATTACAATTGGGTGTTATTTGCTTATACATTACTCGTTGCACTTGCTCTGCTCATGCTGTTGTTGTTTTTAAGAAAATACAGACTAGAAGTTTTTAATAATAACACCAAGGTCACTTTTATCTTTTTCAATATTTTACTTATGGTTTTTTTGACCACGTTGGTCATGAATTATAATTCGACGTATTTGTATTTAGTACCCATTTGTATACTACCATTGATCCTTAAGGCCTTTTTCGATGCGCGACTTGGATTATTCACACATGTGATAACCGTTTTGTTGTTAGGTTTTATTGTATCTAACAGTTACGAGTATATGTTTCTTCAGATCATTGCAGGAATTGTGACCATTCTGACAGTTTCAGAATTGTATAAGCGTGCTAATTTATTTATTTCAGTTGGGCAGATCACCTTGATCTATATTGTTGCTTATTTCGCATTTTTTGTGATTCATGAAGGCAGTATTGAAACTTTAAAATGGGAGACGTTCATACTCTTTATTTTATGCGGTTTGGCAACCTTGTTCGTGTTACCATTGATTTATGTGTATGAGAAATTATTCGGATTGGTTTCTGATGTGTCGCTCTTAGAATTGTCTGATACCAATTCTAAGTTATTAAAAGAGCTGTCGAATAAAGCTCCTGGAACATTTCATCACTCTTTAAATGTTGCAAATCTTGCCGAAGCGGCATCGAATGAAATCGGCGCAAATGCCATGTTAGCTCGTGTAGGTGCATTATATCATGATATCGGAAAAATGAAGAACCCCACGTACTTTACCGAAAATCAATCGACAGGCACAAATCCTCATGACGAATTATCTGCAAAAGAAAGTGCATCAATAATAATTAACCATGTGATTAATGGCATTGAGATGGCCAAAAAGAACAATTTACCAGATCGGATTATCGATTTCATTCGGACGCATCATGGTACGACTGTGGTGTATTATTTTTACAAGAAAGAAATGGAGTTGGATAAAATGACGAATAAGGCTGATTTCAGTTATCCAGGCCCTAAACCATTTAGCAAAGAAACAGCAATTTTAATGATGTGTGATAGTGTTGAGGCGGCTTCTAAAAGTTTAAAAGAACCAACTTCTAGCAAGATTGATAGTTTTGTTGAAACAATTATCAATAAGCAAATTGAAGAGGAGCAATTTTTAAATGCAGATATCACCTTTAAAGAAATCAGATCGATTAAAAAAGTACTCAAACATAAATTGGCAAATATCTATCACTTAAGAATAGAATATCCTGAATAGGAAAATGCTAAAATATTAAATAAATAGTTTGCGTTCTTGCAGATGATGAGTTACATTTGCAACCGCAAAATCAGTGCGCAAGTTCTTAAAATTTTCGGAGAGGTGCCAGAGTGGTAATGGAGCAGATTGCTAATCTGTCAACGCGTAAGTGTTGCCCGGGTTCGAATCCCGGTCTCTCCGCAATTTGTATATACATGAAGTTATTTCGGGGTGTAGCGTAGCCCGGTTATCGCGCCGCGTTTGGGACGCGGAGGTCGCAGGTTCGAATCCTGCCACCCCGACAAAATAATATAGCCTAAGTTTTATAAGAAAGCTTACTTTAATTTATTAGGATAACTTTATTAAGGATCACGGAGCATTGCGAGGTGATCTCAAAGAATTTTTTCAGAATCCTAGTGATTCTTGAAAGGTCGCGTAGCTCAGCTGGATAGAGCATCTGCCTTCTAAGCAGACGGTCACAGGTTCGAATCCTGTCGCGATCACGAATAAATAGTACAATAAAAAAAAAACGCCAAGCTCGCTTGAGCGTTTTTTTGTTTGTACTATTTTCAGCACGGAGTGCTTTCAGGATATACAATCCTGTTAAACTAGATTACATGAGTTTTTGAGCGTTTTTTTGTTTGTACTATTTTCAGCACGGAGTGCTTTCAGGATATTCAATCCTGTAAAACTTGATTACTTGAGTTTTTGAGCGTTTTTTTGTTTGTACTATTTTCAGCAGAGAGTGCTGTCAGGATCATACCGAAGGGATGAATCCTGTCGCATTATATCGAGTGCTATATCAAAATAAAAAAGTTAACAAGCCGTTACTAATTTTTTCTTAAATCCCATTTTATAAGGTTCATAATTATTACTTTTGTTGAGAATTTTAAATGAACTTAAATTTCAAGAAAATCCTTTCAATAGCTATAGTTTAAGGTTAATGTTATTAGCAATAAAGGATTGAGGGCTGTTTTATACAGCCCTTTTTTTATGCCTTTCTGTTAATATCACTACTTTTTCATCATTTAAATTCGTCGTAAAAAACGCATAAACAGGACCACCATCTTTGATTTTAAATTTCTTTTTTAGTGACTTAACCGACTGTGGGAAATTGCGTGTACTGATATTGATCTGTGCTTTATAAATCTCTTTTTTTAATATCTTTTTTGAAAAAGGGATCACTTTATTTACCTTAAAAGTACGACCAGGGAAATCAATAAAGTTTTCCGATGTATACAAATGCGAATGCTTGTGAAGTTTATTTAATTTCAATGTTTCCGATACCAATTGAAAGGCACCACTTTTTAATAGCGCTGAATTTGGCTCATATATATAGCTCTGGATGTCAGAATAATTTGCTGATGCTTGTGGCTCCTCTTGTTGCATAAATGAAAATAACTGCTGACCGTTAGATGTGAAATTTATACTAAGGATTTTAATTGGCCCAGAATATTTTTTAGACATGACAAAGAGTAACTCCTTTACTTCATTCTTTAATGCAATAATATGAATTTCTCTAACCTGTGATAACTCCGATAATGCTTGAGAGATATCTAACATGGGTGATACCTTCGCAAGAATGTTATCTGAATAATTGAAATAGGTGTTTAAGTGAGTTGGTAAATCCGGTAGACAATGCGAAAGCAAAAACACTTTCCCTTTTTCCTCATGGCGCCTGGAAGGGTCTACATAAAGCCAATCGTAACGGTTAGAAGCGTGTTTTAAATAGTTCAGACCGTCGCCTATAACGAAGTCAACATTCGTTACATGCAGTTCTTTAAAATTATGAGAAACACTAGTGCTAAGGTCCTCATCTATTTCACAATGTGTTACCTTCTTAAAACGCTTAGAAAAATAGAAGACATCTACACCAAATCCACCAGTCATATCAATTAGGGTTTCTCCTTCTAGTAAGTCGGCTTTATAGGCTGCAGTAACTTCAGAGGATGTTTGTTCAATATTGAGCTTATTCGGATAAATTATATTGGGCGTATTGAACCAAGTAGGCAACTTCTTTTTGCAACGTTGTTTCGATTCTAGTTGTTCTAAAACCTTCGCATAAGGCACATTTTTGAAAGTGAACTTTTTTAAATAGAGTGCTGTTACATCACTTTCCAGATTCGAATTTATAAAATTTTGAACTTCGGTATTTAAGAGGTGTTCATTCAAGATAGCTTAGATATCTTTAGTAAGTCGCTTGACGATCTTATTTTCCGATAAAAATTCCTTTAAGATCACTTTAAGAGCTGTATAGGTCGGAACAGCAACGATCATCCCAATAATGCCAAACAAAATTCCAGCTATAATAATGATCAAAAATATTTCCAAAGGATGTGATTTTACACTTTTTGAGAAAATAAAAGGTTGACTGAAAAAATTATCGACCAATTGAGCAACAGTTAGTATTATCAAAACAAAACCTGCTTTGGGCAGGATCACTTCGCTAAAACTCGCTCCTAAATTTGTGGTCATGGTTAATAATAACATTAAAAACCCTCCAATTAATGGACCCACATAAGGTACAAGATTGACCAAAGCACATAGAAAGGCGATAACAATTGCATTGTCTACACCTATAATTAATAAACCAATGGTATACAGTACAAACAATATGAGAATTTGAAAAATTAATCCAACAAAATAGCGTGAAAGCAGATCTTTGATCTTAGTAATAGACTTCTTCACTCTTATTTCTTTATCGTCTGCAACGAAGGTCAAAATACCATCTTCAAATAGTTTACTGTCCTTTAGAAAGAAAAACGAAATAAAAAGAACAGAGAAAAGTCCGATACTAAAGCTTCCTAAACCACTAACAAATGAGTTTAAAAAATTAGGGATGGCCGAATAATCAAGGTTGGTCAAAAACCCAGAGGCTTTAATAGATTCTTCAATATCGATACGATTCAATTCAAAATAAGTAACAACTTCTCGATATAAGTTTTCAATATTAGTTTGAAGCTGTTCATAGTTAAGTAATGATAAATTTTGTCCTTGTTCAACTACCAAAGGAATAAACAGTGAGATCAATCCAGCAAGCAATCCAATGAACAAGATCATAGTTGTAATAACCGCTAGGATCATATTAAATTTTAAGCGTCTACGTAAGAAAATGACAATGGGTCTTCCAATAAGAGAGATGACAACTGCTATAGCAATATAGACTAATACTGATTTGATCTGATATAAAAAATAGAGTAGGAGAAAAATCCCTAGAATGATCCCTAGTGCTTTAATAATCCCTTTTGAAATAGTATTCGAATTCATGTTATAAATATAAACAACTGATTAGAGAAATTGCCTAGTAAATTCGTAAAGTGTGATACTTGCCGCTTGAACCACGTTCATACTGCTATTTTTACCGAACATTTCTACGTGAACAACGGCATCAGAAAGCTCTAATAATTCCTTCCTGATTCCAAAGTTTTCATCGCCAATGATCAATGCTATTGGTTGTGAAATGTTCAGATCAAATTGATGTAAAGCTTGACTGTTCGAGGTGATCTCCAGAGCAATTATCCTATAATTTGATGCTCGGAGTTTGGTCACCACGTGAAGACTGTCTTTTTGAAGCTCAAAAGGCATGGTCTTTTCAGTAGCTCTGGAGGTTTTGGTCATACGTCTCCCTAAGGAAATGTGATCACCACAGAGTATTAATTTTTCTATACCGAAAGCATCTGCAGTTCTAAATAAACTCCCAATATTAGGAGCGTTAGAAACATGATCACAAACAAGTATAATAGGAAATGATCTCTTCTTAAATTTCGAAGTGTGATGAGTTAATTGCATTGTTAATTTTCAAAGGCATACTTCACAATATTGGCTCCCATTTGAAGTGCTTTTTCCCTAACTTCTTCTGGATCATTATGCACTTCTGGATCTTCCCAACCATCACCTAGATCAGATTCAAAGGTGAACAATAATACGAGTCGATTTTCCTGGAAAATTCCAAATGCTTGTGGGCGCTTCCCATCATGTTCATGTATTTTTGGTAAGCCCTGCGGTAAGTTGTAAACCTGATTAAATATAGGGTGGCTCGAAGGTAACTCAATAAGCTCTTTATTTGGAAAAACCTTCTTTAATTCCTTGGTGATATAGGGTTGCATACCGTAGTTGTCATCAATATGCAGAAACCCACCAGACTCTAAATAACTCCTTAAGTTTTCAGCATCATCATCACTAAAAAACACATTTCCATGACCTGTCATATGTAAAAAAGGAAATTGAAAAATATCAGTACTTCCTACTTCCACCGTTTCCGGATTTGTATTGATTGTTGTGCCAATATTAGCATTACAAAACTTAATAAGATTAGGTACAGCTGTTGGATTACTATACCAGTCGCCGCCGCCTTTATATTTCAAAATGGCAATATCCTGAGCATGGCTAACAAAGCCGATGCAACATAAAAAAGCGATTAAAATTAATTTGAGTCTATTCATTTAATAAAGCCACAGTATGACAGGCAACAATGGCAGCAGTTTCGGTTCGTAATCTGGTTTTACCCAAAGTTACAGGAATATAATTGTGCTGCAAGGCCATTTCAATTTCTTTAACACTAAAATCACCTTCCGGACCAATCAAAATGATGACATTACTGTCTTTTTTAAGAACTTTCTTTAAGTCTTGTTTTTGATCTTCAGCGCAATGGGCGATAAATTTTTGTTCTGAAGTATTACTTTTTACAAATTCTGAAAAAGATGTCATCGGATTTAATTTCGGAAGGAAACATTGCAGTGATTGTTTCATGGCCGACTGGATTATTTTTTCAAATCGTTCAGCTTTGATCACCTTGCGTTCACTATGATCACATATAATTGGCGTTATGCTTTCTATACCAATTTCAGTCGCTTTTTCAAGGAACCATTCAAAGCGGTCATTCATCTTAGTGGGTGCAACGGCGATATGCAAGCTATAATTTCGAGATGTGTTATGAGTATGTGAAATTATTTTTGCAATACATTTTTTTTGATCGGGAATTGTAATTTCAACTTGAAACACATCTCCCTTGCCGTTGGTCAAATGCAAAACATCACCTTGAAGTTTTCTCAGGACTTTTATGATATGCTTGCTTTCTTCCTTTGAAAAATGAATCAGGTCTGTCTCAGATGATATATCGGAAATATAAAAAAGTTGCATTAGCGTTTACTTTCAACCACTCGAAGCACTTTAACCTCAGTAATATCTTTTTTATCGTAGGTTTTTTTCACGACATAATACCATCTATTTGATTCAACGTTTACTAAATAAACATCATCAACTTGATGGGTGTCATTCATAACTTTAGCTTCAAATTCGGGTAACATATCACCATAAGTGATCCATCCTGAATCGCCGCCTTTCTTCCGGTTGGAATCCATAGAATATTGACTAGCCAAGTCTTTAAATGGAACGCCATTTCTTATTTGAGCTACTAATTTTGGGCGTAAGGCATCGATTTCAACCATTGACATTTTTGTACCATCCAGGAAGATATAACTCACACGATAATATCTCTTTTTTTGCTTTTCAATAACCTTGTAATGAATATTTTCAATTTCATTTTCAATGACTTTAGTACCCCCTTGATTCATATCTAGGATCTCCTTCGCCAATCTGGTTTTATGCTTCTCTTCATTAAAGGTGATGATCTTATTTTTCCGACTTTTATGTTCTTCAAGAAATTGTTCCGCACGTTCGGTATTTGTAATGGAATCTAATTCTATTTTTGATTTCTTCTGAGCGAAAGTTGATAATGAAAATGCTAAGATGAGCATTATGGCAATTATATTTTTCATGTAAGTTCGTTTTGATCTGTGTTGCAATAAAGGAAATTTTTTAGTGCTATGGTGAAGATCATTACAACGTTATCAACAGAAATTTTAACAAGTTATAACTTACTTTTTGCGTGTTCAAGGCCTAACTCTATATAATGAAGTAATTGGGTTTCTGTTTTAAATCCGTTTTTGGAGACATAAATAAATTCTTTCATAGGACGCTTGGTGAAATCCATTGGTCGCGCATATTCACTATCTAATTCAGTTGCCATTTTAGACGGGATAACCCTTACGACCAATTCATTTTTGATAATGCCTACAGTAATTTTACCGCGATATAAAAAAGTTATCCCTCCAAACATTTTCTTTTCTGAAAAATCCTCCGAATATAATTGAAGTTGTTTTCTTATGCGATTGACTAGCTCTTCGTTATACGCCATTTATCAAATTTTTAGTCGCGCCGAAGCCATGATATCCTGATCAGCGAAATCACCCTCCAAAAACTTTAAATAACCCACGATAGCGATCATAGCGGCATTATCTGTCGTGAATTCAAACTTTGGGATATATGTGGTCCAACCAAATTTAGCTTCACCAGATTTTAAAGCCTTCCGAATGCCAGAATTTGCCGAAACACCACCACCAATTGCTATATGTTTAATGCCAGTTTGTTTGCTGGCCAGCTTCAATTTATCCATCAAAATCCCAATGATCGTATATTGAATAGACGCACAAATGTCATTGAGGTTCTTTTCTATAAAATCGGGATCTTCCTTCGTTTGCTTTTGAATAAAATACAAAATAGCCGTCTTTAATCCAGAAAAACTAAAATTCAATCCCTCCACTTTCGGCTTGGTAAATTTAAAGGCCTTAGGATCTCCCAATTGCGCACGTTTATCTATTTCAGGTCCTGCCGGATAACCTAACCCTAAAATTTTTCCACTTTTATCAAAGGCCTCGCCAACTGCGTCATCTATTGTTTCTCCAATTACAACCATATCAAAATAGGAATTCACCTTAACAATTTGAGTATGCCCGCCAGAAATGGTCATAGCTAAAAAGGGAAACTGAGGTTTGTCAAAGCCGGGTTCATCAATAAAATGCGCCAAAATATGTGCCTGCATATGATTAACATCTATCAAAGGAATGTTCAATCCGAAAGCCAAGGATTTTGCAAAGGAGGTGCCTACTAATAAGGAGCCCATTAATCCAGGACCACGCGTAAAGGCAATCGCATTTAAGTCTTCCTTTTTGACATGGGCCAAAGAAAGTGCCTGATGTACCGCGGGAACAATGTTTTGCTGATGTGCTCGCGATGCTAATTCTGGTACCACACCACCATAATCCTCATGAATTTTTTGACTAGTGACAACGTTGCTTAATATCTTTCCATTAAAGATCACTGATGCCGCCGTATCATCGCAAGAAGATTCAATTCCTAATATGTAAATATTTTGTGAAGTCATTTAGACTATTTAGGCATAATAATTGTTTTCTTTGTATACAATTGCGAGAGCCGATTATTCGTGTTTGTTCGTATATACAAAGAAATGAAAAAATTGGTGTAAAAAATGAAATTTAATCGCAATTAAAACGGCTTGAATAATTTATGATTTACATTATATATTTCGAAGGATTTTAATTAAATTAATTACCTATCAAAAAAGTATCAAAAATAGTACTTAAGATATTGGCAATATTTGTATTGCTGTTCCTAATATTGTTTTTACTACTCTCGATTCCTGCTGTCCAAACACGTCTTGGAAAGTACGCCACCAAAAAACTTAATGAAGACTTCGGAACCAACATCAATATTGAGAAAGTTGGCCTTCAGTTAAATGGTGATGTCGAACTGATGAACATCTACATTGAAGATTATAAAAAAGATACCCTCATAAATATCTTAGAATTGAATACATCTATTCTAAGCTTTAAAAAATTATATGATAATAAATTGGCTTTTGGCGACATTGATGTTGAAGGTCTTTTACTAAATATCAAGACCTATCACGGGGAGACCGATACCAACTTGGATATTTTTGTCGCTAAATTCGACGATGACAAACCGAGAAAAGATAAAAGCGATTTTCTTTTATCATCAAGCGATGTTTCAATAGAAAATAGTGAGTTCAGACTCTCTGACGAAAATAAAGGAGAAGGCGCCATTCTAAAATTTACAGAACTCAATATCAATGCTACTAATTTTGTGATTCGAGGTCCCGTTGTTAATGCTAGGATCAATAAAATGTCATTTTTAGATGAACGCGGATTACGATTAAAAAGCATGTCATCAAATTTTGAGTATACCTTAAATGACATGACCTTCGAGGACCTTAAAATGGCAACGGCAAATTCAAAATTAAATGGTGAGCTCAAATTTGAGTATGAACGTGAAGATCTCCAACATTTTGTAGATAGTGTAAATGTCAAAGCTACTTTTAAGCAATCTATTATTGATCTTGACGATCTAAATATTTTCTATAACGAATTTGGTCATAATCAAATTGTCACATTTGATGGCAACCTTTCTGGAACCTTAAATGATCTTCATGCCGATAAATTATTGCTAAAAGCACCAGGTAAAACAGTGGTAAATGGCGATATAAATTTCAAGAATTTATTCAATAAGGAGGAACAAAATTTTGAAATGCATGGACAATTCAGAGAGCTTTCGTCAACCTATAATGATCTTAAGAACCTTTTACCAAATGTCTTAGGGAATTCGATACCTTCTATTTTAGATAAGCTTGGCAACTTTACCATACAAGGAAATTCTTTGGTGACATCAACATTTATTGAAGCTGACATTGATATCATGACGGGTCTCGGATTGATTTACGCTGATCTCGAACTGCTTAAGATCGACAATATTGACAATGCGATGTATAAAGGACATATTGTTATGGACGAGTTTAAAATTGGTACACTATTGAATGAACCAAACCTGGGTGCAACTTCTTTAAACCTCAATGTAGATGGTAAAGGATTTACACTAGATCGACTTAATACCTTTGTAAAAGGTGATATCTATGGCTTGAACTATAACAATTATTATTATTCGAATATTAAAGTGGCCGGTAATGTTCAGAACAAAATATTCAATGGCAAACTTAATACTACAGATAATAACATTGACTTAGATTTTAATGGCTTGGTAGATTTTTCAAAAAAGGAGTTGAATTATGATTTTGTTGCCGATATTAATTACGCCAATTTGAATGCCTTAAAGTTTGTCACACGAGATAGCATCTCTGTGTTTAAAGGTGTGCTGGATATGAAAATGAAAGGGTCTTCAGTTGATAATGCCTATGGAAATATCACTTTTAAAAACACCCTGTATACCAATCAGGATGATGACTATTATTTTAAGGATTTTCTGATTACGTCGGTATTTGAAAACGACATTAGAATCATTAGTATCAATTCACCAGATATTATTGAAGGGGAGCTCCGAGGTAATTTTGTGTTTAATGATATTGCTAAGTTATTCGAAAATTCAGTTGGTAACATATATACCAATTACCAACCTTATGAAATTGCCGACGACCAGTTCATCGATTTCAATTTTAAGATTTATAATAAAATCGCCGAAGTCTTTATTCCTGAGCTCAATCTTGGAAGCAATACAAATATTAGAGGAAGGGTAGAAAGTAATGCACGTAAATTTAATTTGACCTTCAAATCGCCGGAAATTAATCTTAGCGATAATTTTCTTAGAGATATTCAAATAAAAATAGATAATAACAACCCACTTTTTAATACCCTTGTTGAAATTGATAGTGTCAAGTCTAAATTTTATAGCATCTCCGATTTCAGTTTGATTAATGTCACGAAAAATGACACTTTATTTGTGAAAACTGAGTTCGCTGGAGGAAAAACAAATCGTGACGCATTTGATCTTAATTTGTTTTATACCATAAATGAAGCCAATAAATCAGTTGTTGGATTTAAACGTTCTGATGTCATTTTTAAAGGGAATACCTGGCAGATCAATCAAAAAAATGATAGCAAAAATAAGATAGTTTTAGATCGGAGTTTTAAAGACATCGTTCTTAATGACCTCATCATGAGGCATGAGAATGAAGAAATCTTTCTTTCTGGGTTTATTCAAGACGATAACAACAAGAATATTAATCTGGATTTTAAAGATGTAGACCTTACCAAGGTCATGCCTGAAATTGAGGATTTGAGTCTTGAAGGTCTGGTAAACGGAAAGCTTAATATTCTGCAGAAAAACAACATTTACATACCAGAATCTAATGTTGTTATAGATAATTTTAAGGTCAACGAGAATAGCCTAGGGTCATTTAAGGCCAATATAAAAGGTAATGAATCCTTATCGAATTATAACGTAAGAATTAGTTTGAAGGATGACGAGACTGAATCCCTTTTGATCACAGGAAACTTAGATGTAGCAGGAAAGAATTCTGACATTGATCTCAATGTAAAATTCGATAAGTTTATTCTTGATCCTCTCAACCCATTTGGTGATGGTGTTATCACTAATATACGTGGAGAAGTTGCAGGAAATGCTAAAGTATCAGGGAAACTTGAACGCCCTCAGATTTCGGGGCTACTGAGTTTAAATGATGCAGGGATGTTTATTCCGTATTTGAATATCGATTATGAATTGGAAGACCAAACACAGGTTACGTTGCGCAATCAAAGCTTTAATTTTAGCAATGCCACGCTTTCTGATTCTGAATATTTTTCAAGAGCGACCCTTAGTGGAAATGTGAGCCATGTTAATTTTTCAAATTGGGCACTTAATTTAGACCTGAATTCAGATCGATTATTGGTGCTTAATACGCAAGATAGCGAGGATGCTTTATATTATGGTACTGCCTTTGTTGATGGAAACATCAATATTGTTGGTCCTACAGATCAGCTTGTGATCAAGGCCGAAGTAACATCAGAAGAAGGAACTGTATTCAAAATTCCATTAAATGATACTGAGGCTTTTGGAGATAGCTCCTTTATTCATTTTTTAAGCCCTGAGGAAAAGATAGCACGATTAAAAGGCGAAGTTGTTCAGACTAACGAGATAAAAGGCTTGGAAATGGATTTTGATCTTACCGTAAATGAAAATGCTGAGATTGAAATTGTTATTGATAAGGATTCAGGGAGTACTATCAAAGGTAGAGGTAATGGTGGATTACTGGCTCAGATCAATACCAATGGAAAATTTAATATGTACGGTGACTTTATTGTTACTGAAGGTGTCTATAATTTCATTTATGGTGGCCTCATTCAGAAGGAATTTAGAGTGCTTTCGGGTGGAACTTTAGTTTGGGAAGGCGATCCGTTGCAGGCTCAGATAAATATAAAGGCAGTTTACGATAAAATTCAAGCGAACCCTTCTATCTTACTTGATAATCCAATTAATAGAAGTATTCCTGTAGAGGTAGAAATACATTTAACCGGGGAACTTGAAAAACCAGATCCAACATTTAATCTCACTTTCCCTAGTGTCAATACAACACTTAATTCTGAGTTACAATATCGTCTAGATGACAATGAAAGCAAGCAATTTCAGGCCCTGTCTTTATTGGCTACAGGCTCGTTTAGAAGTGAGTTAAGTTTTGATGCACAAGATGCTATCGGATTATTTAGTGATCGTGCATCGGCTTTGTTAAATGAAATTTTAGCGAGTGGCGATGGAAAAGTACAATACAGATTCGACTATAAAAAAGGGGAGAACAGCCCAGAATTCACCACAGATGATCGTATTGATGTTACCCTATCAACACAGCTAAGTGATCGGGTATTGATCAACGGCAAGGTTGGAGTGCCTATTGGTGGCGTGAACGAAACCGTGATCGCTGGAAACTTTGAGGTGGAGGTCTTATTAAATGAAGACCGAACCTTATCCCTTAAATTCTTTAACCGTGAAAATAGCATTCAAAATTTTGGAGAGCAGATTGGATATACCCAAGGTGTTGGAGTTTCATATAATGTAGAGTTTGATAATTTAAATGAATTGTTCCAGAAGATATTCAAAGGAAATACCAATGCTGGAAAGCAGAAAAAGAAAGAAAAAAAGAAAGATGAAAATGCGCTTCCGGATTTCATGAATGTTAAGGAAAAGGATTCAACTTCACAGGAGAACTAATTAAACTACACATCAGTTGTTAGTTATTAAAATGCCTTAAACTTTTAGCTTTTTTAAGTTTATTCCAAAATTAAAGAACAACGAAAACGTTTGAGTTTAAAGTTTTAGTTAATTAATGATAATTCTTAGGTTTTTTATAGACTAAGTTTATTAGTTTTACTCCTCATTTAGAACAAAATGGCACAAAAAATAAAGAAAATTGGAGTTATGACTTCCGGAGGCGATGCTCCTGGAATGAATGCAGCAATTAGAGCAGTTGTGAGAGCCTGTGCTTATTATGATGTGATTTGCTTAGGTTTTTACCGTGGTTACCAAGGCATTATTGAAAACGACTTTATAGAACTGCAACCGCGTTCAGTAAAAAATATTATTAATAAAGGTGGCACTATTTTAAAGTCGGCCCGATCGGGTGATTTCAGAACCGTGGAAGGTCGTAAAAAAGCCTACGAAAATTTAAAAGAAAACGAAGTTGATGCCATGGTTTTAATTGGTGGGGACGGTACGTTTACTGGAGGATTGATCTTTAGTAATGAATTTGATATTCCCGTCGTTGGCATTCCAGGAACCATAGATAATGATATTTGTGGCACTCAGTTTACAATTGGCTATGATACTGCCTTAAATACCGTAGTTGAAGCTGTAGATAAAATTAGAGATACAGCCAGTTCACATAACCGTTTATTCTTTGTAGAAGTTATGGGACGTGATGCTGGATTTATCGCACTAAATAGTGGTGTTGGTGCAGGTGCTGAAGAAATATTAATCCCAGAAGAAGATAACGGACTCGACAAATTACTGGAGTCATTAAAACGAAGCAAGCGCAGCGGAAAATCTTCAAGCATTGTTGTTGTTGCGGAAGGTGACAAGACCGGTAAAAGCGTGTTTGATCTCGCCGATTACGTAAAGCAACACATGCCAGAATATAACTCAAGAGTAACTGTGCTTGGTCATCTTCAACGTGGTGGAAGCCCGAGTTGCTTTGATCGTGTTTTGGCCAGTAGGTTAGGGGTGAAAGCCGTTGAGTTTTTACTTGATGGACAACGTGATATTATGGTTGGGATCGAAAATCATGAGATCATCTCAACCGAGATCAGTACCATAACAAAAGGAAAACATGATATCAGTAGAGAATTATTAAGAATAGCAGATATATTATCAATTTAGAACAATAAAAAACAGAATATTATAAAATGTCAAATTTAAAATTAGGAATTAACGGTTTTGGTAGAATAGGACGAATTGTATTTAGAGCAACTTTAAAACGCTCAAATGTAGATGTAGTAGCCATCAATGATCTACTCGATGTAGAACATTTAGCATATTTATTGGAATATGACTCAGTTCATGGCCGTTTTGACGGAAAAATAGAAGTGAAGGATGGCAATCTTATAGTGGATGGAAAAACCATTCGTGTGACTGCAGAACGCGATCCGAAAAACTTAAAATGGAACGAAGCTGGTGTTGATATAGTAGCTGAATGTACAGGTATTTTTACCACCTTGGAAACAGCACAATATCATATTGATGCTGGCGCTAAAAAGGTAGTGATCTCGGCACCTTCAAAGGATGCACCTATGTTTGTTATGGGTGTTAATCATAAGGATGTAAAACCATCTGATACCATCATTTCAAATGCATCGTGTACAACAAACTGTTTAGCACCGATGGCGAAAGTACTGGATGATAATTTTGGTATTGACGAAGCCTTAATGACAACTATTCACGCAGCAACAGCATCTCAATTAACGGTTGATGGTCCTTCTCGTAAGGCTTACCGAATGGGTCGTTCTGCTCTTAATAATATCATTCCAGCTTCTACTGGAGCAGCTAAAGCTGTTGGAAAAGTGATCCCAAAATTAGATGGGAAATTAACTGGTATGGCGTTTAGAGTACCAACACCAGACGTATCTGTTGTTGACTTAACAGTACGCCTTCAAAATGACACCTCTTATGATGCTATCAAAAACGCATTTAAACAAGCTTCTGAAGGGGAGATGAAGGGTGTCCTAGGGTATACTGATGAGCAGGTTGTATCACAAGATTTCGTGAGCGATCCTCGTACTTGTATTTTTGATGCTGAAGCAGGCATGGAATTAAATTCAAAGTTCTTTAAGATCGTTGCTTGGTACGATAATGAATTCGGATATTCAAACAAATTAGTTGAATTAGCACTTCTAGCAAATAGTTTATAAATGATACTTATCGTAGATAGTGGTTCTACAAAATGCGATTGGATCGCCATAAACAATCATGGCGATCAGGTATTAGATAAGATCCGAACCAAAGGCTTGAATCCAGCTATTCTTTCTGAAAAAAAAATTTTTAAGATTTTAAGGAAGAGTGATGTTCTTATGGAGCATGCGAATGCTGTAACCCATATTTTCTTTTATGGTGCAGGTTGTGGTACCGAAAAACCACGTTTGATGCTCAAGGTGGTCCTTCAAGAAGTATTTCCAAATGCCGAAGTAAATGTGAATGAAGATACAATGGCTGCTGTATATGCCACCATTTCTGAACCAACTGAAGCAGCCGTGGTATGTATTCTTGGTACAGGATCTAATTGTAGTTATTTTGATGGCAACAAATTACATCAGCGTGTAAGATCCTTGGGTTATTCTATTATGGATGATGCATCTGGAAATTATTTTGGTCGCCAATTGCTTCGTGATTTCTATTTCAATCACATGCCAGAAGCCATTGAAGTGGCCTTTAATGAGAAATTCAATCTAGAAGCCGATTTTATTAAATACAACCTCTATAAGCAACCCAATCCGAATGCTTATTTGGCATCTTTTGCTGAGTTCATGTTTTTAAATAAGGATTCTGAATACATCTCCAATCTTATAAAGAACGGTATTCGCTTATTTGCAAAGAACATGATCATGCAATTCTCTGATGTGTTGTCTATTGTGCCAGTGCATTTTGCAGGATCGATCGCCTTTTTCTCAAGAGAAGAGATCGAAGAAGTCGCCAAGGAATTCGGATTTAAAGTCGGTAACTTCGAACGCCGTCCAATTGAAGGTTTGGTGCGTTATCATTCTGAGCAGTTAAATTAACTTTTATCTTTTGGCCAAATTCTAAAGCCTATTTTATGGCGATCATACTGATCTCCACATTCACATCTTTTGGCAGTCGCGCTACTTCCACAGTTTCTCGTGCTGGAGCAGATGCTTCGTCAAAATAGTGACCATAAACCGCATTGATCGCCCCAAAATTATTCATATCACTTATAAAAATTGAAGTTTTCACTACGTGCTCAAAGCCCATCCCAGCTTCTTCCAAAACGGCTTTCATATTGGTCATGACCTGTTGGGTTTCCGTAGTGATATCCTCCATCACTAACAGACCCGTTGCAGGATCTAAAGCTATTTGCCCAGAAGTAAAGAGCATATTGCCGTATTTCACAGCTTGATTGTAAGGTCCAATTGGAGCAGGGGCTTTTGACGTTGTGATGATTTTTTTCATAGTGTAATTTTATAATTGTCGGTCGCTTTGACGACGTTTATCATATTTAAGATCTTTCAATAAACTTGATTTGATACCAATAAAGAAATTCCATGAACTCCTAGTACTAAAAGGCACCCAAGAAAAATTCATTCTCCAACTTAGGAGATCACGCTCAAATCGAAGTTGAGTATAGGTAATACCTTGGTTTTTTAGGTCATATCCCGAAGACGCACCAATCGTCCAACGTTTGGTCAACTGAATATCGCCAGAGAACATTAACGAATGGGATGAAATTTGATTCTGTCTTGCCGAATTCGTATAATTAACCGCATAAGCAAAACGAATGCTCCATGGAATTTGATGGGTGTACAAGTCGGATGGCGTGTCGTCTTCATCTTCCTCATCATCTTGGTTCAATCGCTGATCAGCAAAATCTTCGGGACGACCGAAGAGATCATCTGCACGACCACCACTTTGTATGGATTCCTGAATGGCTGCATCATCTTCGTCACGATCCTTTTTTGATCCTCCTTTATTAGATATACTATAATTAAAAGTAAGATTGGCACTGGTTAATCTGAAAAGACTACCGCCATTATTTATATTGAATTCATCAATTTTTTGGTTGTTGCTATCTAGCGCATAAGGATCTAAGGTCGCTCCAAAATTTACCTTCAATTTGTTATTGAACAATTGCGTCCCACCAGTCATTCTAACCGGGCTCCACTTCAATGAATCTGCAGAGATATTGTAATTTGTAGAGAAATTTAAATTATTAAAAATAATGATCTTCTTTGCCTCAGTAGCAGTCGTGTCACGATCTCTCACTTTTGCTTCAAAAGTATTGCTCAACGACAAGCCAACGGAACTTGAAAACTGATTTCCAGGTACACCAAAAATAGATTCTTCAAATCTCGAATATTCAACTTCGTCGGTTGTTGTGCCATCAGCATCTACAACTTCGTATGTATCATAATATTGACTGAATGCCGGTGAGACACTATAACTTATAGCTGGCCTCATTACATGCCTTAATGCTTGTATCTTTTTATCATCGCCAAAGTTAAACATCCCGTAAATAGTAGTACCTAAGCTCGTTCCGAAATTATAGGTGCGATAACTATCAAAACCCTTAAGCTCATTGGTGACCACTTCCTGCAATTCAGAATCGAAACTGCGTTCAATGGTTTTAAAGGTCCAGGTTTCTTGAAAGTTTGTACTCGCACTTAAACTCAAATATTTGAACACTTTAAAATTGGTGCTCAATGGCACACTATGCTGAATGCCAATTTTGGCATCATCAAACATCTCCTTCTTAAAAAACAATGAATCCGTAGTTTGAATTCTGTTTTCACCACGGACGTTATATTGTAAATTTATATTTTGAACAATACCTTTTTTTGTGCCTACTCTAGGCGCAAACGGAAACATCCTACCTACACTTCCTTGAAATGTTGGTAAGGTCATATTAATGGTTTCGGTATTTGTGTTTTGTGAATGCGTTGCTGTTACACTCAAATTCACCTGAGGCTCGCCTGAAAAGGTTTTGGAATAGGAGACCGATGATGACAAGGTGTTGTTTAAGAAATTTGAAGCGTTCAATTGATTTACGGACCGCTGATAGTAACGACTACTTCCTAAATTTACAGACGCTGAAAATCGGGAACTTGGATTCGCCTTTGTATCCTGATTATGTGACCATCGAATATTATAAATACTGCTTTTCGAAAAATCAGGAAATCCACGTTCGCTATTGATCAAGTTTTCAAACCTGAGATTGATATTTCCTCTAAATTTATAGCGCAATGCATAATTACTCTGCAAGCGCAAACCATAACTACCATTAGTATAATAATCGCCAAGCACAGCCAGATCAACATAATCGTTTATAGCAAAATAATAACCACCATTTTGTAAAAAATAACCACGATCATTTCCTGTATCTTCTCCAAACGAAGGAATGATCACACCAGATGTTCTGGTTTTGGTCAATGGGAAAAAACCAAAAGGTAATCCAATAGGTGTGGGCACATCATAAATAAACATGTTGGTCAACCCCGTAACCACTTTTTTTCCAGGTACGATCTTTCCTTTTCTAATCAGAAAATAGTATTCAGGATCGTCTATATTTTTCGAGGTTGTATATTTCGCCCGTTCTATAAAGTAAACCGAATCGTTTTCTTTTTTGGTACGTTCGGCAATAATAGTTCCACCGGATTGCTCTGTTCGTGAATTCCATACCAAAGCGCGTTTTGTATTGAAATTAAACCGAATTGAATCTGGTTCTATAACATCTTGGCCTTGTTTAAATACGGGATGCTGACTATAATTTCCTAAAGTATCTTTTATTCTTCCAGCAAAAACCTCGTTCGTGGCATAATCAATTACAATTATTCCTGCGGTGATCTCCATGTCCTTATAATAAACTTCAGCATTGTTATAGAGATAGATCTTTTCATCTTTCTGATTGATCGACACATAATCGGTTGCCTTATAACGCACAATATCTTCAAGGAAACCTTCACCCTTCTTGAGGCTATCGACCTTTACTGTATCCTGAATGCGTTCATTTACAGGCAGGTTTATAAGACTGTCCTTTGCAACTACAGTACTGTCTTGTTTAACATCTGGTGGAATTGTTGGACTGGTTTTAGGCAAGTCCTGAGCGAAGCAAAAAGTGTTTATAAACACTGTAAAACTTAAAGCAAAAAGTATTTGGAAGTTGTTTGTTCGCAATGCTTTTAGATGTATTTTTGTAAAAGTATGGCTCGGTTTTTGAATTGCCAAAGTTACATATATTTTTTTGTGAATATTTTTAAGCTTTCATAATTTTTATAAAATAAAATAAACCGAGTAGTAAAGCCGTTTAAGTCACTATGCAAACGAAGATAAAATACCTTTTAGTATCCTTTATATTTTTATTAACAACACACACATTTTCTCAGAACTCAACTGAGAAATTCGTAGTGGTGCTTGATGCTGGTCATGGTGGAAAAGATCCTGGACGCCCGACAAAATATGATACCGAAAAAGAGATCGCTTTAAATATCGTCCTTAAAATTGGAAAGCGACTCGAGAAGCATAAGAATATAAAAGTCATTTATACCAGAAAGACCGATGTCTTTATCGGTTTAAAAGAACGTGCTCGCATTGCAAATCAAGCCGATGCAGACCTTTTTGTTTCCGTGCATTGTAACGCGCACAACACGCAGGCCTTTGGCGCCGAAACTTATGTCCTAGGGTTGCATGCCAATACTGCCAATTTCAATGTGGCTAAACAAGAAAATGAAGTGATTTTCTTAGAAGATGATTATGAAACTCAATATGAAGGATTTGATCCTAATTCACCGGAATCATTAATTGGATTGACCCTTATGCAGGAAGATTATTTAGATCAAAGTATCATGCTCGCGAGTTTCATTCAAGATAAATTCACAAATGCATTGAAGCGTAGAAACCGAGGTGTAAAACAAGCTGGATTCTGGGTGCTGCATAATACCTATATGCCAAGTGTCCTCGTGGAAACAGGTTTTATAACAAACAAAAAAGAAGGGGCTTACTTAAGTTCGAATAGAGGACAAAACGAAATGGCTGAATCTATCGAAACAGCTATTTTAAAATATAAGGCCTCACTCAATTCTACTAATCTGGATTATTTGGCCGATACAGGGGCGAATACAGGTATTTCAGACACAGAAGAGGTGTATTCTAATGTATCTTTTAAAGTTCAAATTGCTGCGAGCTCAAGAGAATTAGAAACAAAGCCATTTAATTTTAATGGACTTGATCAGATTTCAAGGCTGAAAAACGGTAAAATGTATCGTTATTATTACGGAGAAACCGAAGATTATTCAAAAGTGAAATCTTTAAAAAATGAGGCTATAAAAAAAGGTTTTGCCACCAGTTTCATCGTAGCATTTAAAAATGGAGAGCGTGTACCATTAAATGATGTCCTGAAATCTAGTTCAAATTAACCATGCTCTTTATAAATTAATTGCTAATTTTGTCTTCAACCAAACACAAACACCTTGGCAATATCACGAGAAGTTAAAACTGCAGGATTAGTCTTAATCGGACTTGCTTTAATTATATTTTTATTCAATTATCTAAAAGGCGAAAACCTCTTGGATTCCTCTCGTAAATTCTACACTGTTTTTGAGAATGTTGAAGGCCTGGCAACTTCTGCACCTGTTACTATAAACGGGTTAACTGTTGGTCGTGTTCAGAAAATTACTTTGGATCAGGAGAAAAACGGACAACTAATGGTGATGCTGCTGCTTGACAATGACTTCGAATTTTCAAAAAATAGTACTGCTGAGTTATATGAAACTGGTCTGATAGGGGGAAAGGCCATTGCTATCGTTCCAGCATTTGATGATGCCGAAATAGCGCGTAGTGGTGATATGTTGGATAGTGAGGTTAAAGCTGGTTTGAGTGAATTACTGAATCAGAAATTAACCCCTCTTCAGGAAAAGATGGAGATCATGATGGTGAGTGCTGATTCAGTACTTACAAATATTAATGATGTCTTTGATGAGAAAACAAAAACCAACCTTCAAAATAGTATCGCTCAACTCAGCGCTACCATTTCATCTTTTAAAAACACGTCGCAGTCGCTTAACGGACTCATCACAGATAATCAAGAGAAATTGGACAATACCCTGACCAATGTTGATCAAATATCATCAAATTTATTAAAAATAACCGATTCAATTGCCAGTGCCAATTTAGCGCAGACAATTAAAAATTTGGAGTCCACGATCGGAAATTTTGACCAGGTTTTAGCGAGTATTGAAAATGGCGAAGGTTCTATTGGAAAACTATTAAAGGACGAAGGCTTGTATAATAATTTAGAAGGGGCTTCAAAGCAGCTCGAACAATTATTACAAGACATGAAGCTGAACCCAAAACGCTATGTGCATTTCTCATTATTCGGAAAGCGTCCGAAGCAATATGACGCCGAAGGCAATGAGATCAAAGAACAGAAGGACTAATCAGTTATGAACTATATTCCCAATATCCTATTTGCAATTGCCTTAGTAGTTGGCATTGGATACTTTGTTAAAAACATTCGAAAGCTTGTTCGCAATATTAAATTAGGACAAGATGTCGATATCAGTGATAATAAAGGTCAGCGTTGGCGAAATATGGCCATGATCGCTCTCGGCCAAAGTAAAATGGTAAGAAGACCCATTGCTGGGTTTTTACACGTCATTGTATACCTCGGATTTATAATCATTAACATCGAAGTCTTAGAGATCATCATTGATGGACTCTTAGGAACGCATCGTATTTTCTCAGGGATTGGGCCATCATATGGTTTGCTTATAGGCGCTTTTGAAATATTAGCGGTTCTTGTTTTTATAGCGGTAATCCTGTTCTGGACCAGAAGAAATGTCGTTCGATTAAAGCGGTTCTGGAATTCCGAAATGACATCTTGGCCAAAAAACGACGCCAATTATATTCTATATTTTGAAATGGTATTGATGTCCTTGTTTTTAATAATGAATGCAACCGATCTGCAATTTCAAGCCATGGATTCGGGTAATGTGATCAGCCAGTATATAGCGCCTTGGTTTAGTGGTTTTTCCGAAAATACAATTCATCTTATTGAACGTACAGCATGGTGGCTGCATATCTTAGGGATATTGGTGTTCCTGAATTACCTTTATTTTTCTAAGCATTTGCATATTTTACTGGCCTTTCCTAATACATACTATGGTAAATTAACGCCAAATGGGCAGTTCAATAACCTGGAAGCGGTTACCAAAGAGGTTAAATTAATGATGGATCCAACTGCTGATCCATTCGCTGCACCAGCAGATGATTCAGAAGAAGAACCAGCAAAATTTGGGGCTAGTGATGTTCAGGACCTGTCTTGGTTACAGCTTTTGAATGCGTATACCTGTACTGAATGTGGACGATGTACCAGTGAATGTCCTGCAAATCAAACCGGTAAGAAATTATCACCTCGAAAGATCATGATGGATACTCGAGATCGATTAGAAGAGGTTGGAAAGAATTTAGATAAGAACAATGGCGAGCTCCAGGACGATGGCAAACAACTTTTAGGTGATTATATATCTCATGAAGAATTATGGGCCTGTACCTCTTGTAATGCCTGCGTAGAGGCTTGTCCAGTGAGTATCGATCCTCTTTCGATCATCATGGATATGAGACGCTATTTGGTCATGGAGCAATCTGCTGCACCAACCGAACTCAATAACATGATGACTAATATTGAGAATAATGGGGCGCCTTGGCCTTATAATCAAATGGATAGAAATAATTGGGCGAGTGAATGAGTCGGCAAATAAAAAGAACAAGAAAGTATGAGTGAAGCAATAAAAGTTCCAACAATGGCTGAATACATGGCTCAAGGCAAACATCCCGAGGTATTGTTCTGGGTAGGTTGTGCAGGAAGTTTTGATGATCGGGCGAAAAAGATCACAAAAGCCCTAGTGAGAATTCTTAACAAAGCCAACGTTGACTTCGCAGTTTTAGGAGCTGAGGAAAGTTGTACAGGTGATCCTGCGAAACGTGCAGGAAATGAATTTTTATTTCAAATGCAAGCCGTGACCAATATTGAGGTGCTAAACGCTTATGAGATCAAAACCATTGTTACTGCTTGTCCGCATTGCTTTAATACACTTAAAAACGAGTACACCTCATTAGGAGGACAATATGAAGTAAAACACCATACCCAATTCCTTAAAGATCTGTTAGAAGAAGGTCGTTTGACCATTGAAGGTGGAAAATTTAAAGGTAAACGCATCACATTTCATGACCCCTGCTATTTAGGACGTGCAAATAATGTTTATGAAGCACCGAGAGATCTGATCAAAAAGCTGGATGCCGAATTAGTTGAAATGAAGAATTGTAGAAAAAACGGACTCTGTTGTGGCGCTGGTGGTGCGCAAATGTTTAAAGAACCTGAAAAAGGTGCTAAGGACATCAATGTTGAACGTACCGAACAAGCTTTGGATATAAAACCAGAAATTATAGCTGCAGGTTGTCCTTTTTGCAATACAATGCTTACGGATGGCGTTAAAGCTAAAGAAAAGGAGTCCGATGTTCAAGTTTTAGATATCGCCGAATTAATTGCAAACGCAGAAGACCTTTAGTTATGCTAGTGAAATTTGATGAATTACCAGAAACGGCACGAGTTTGGATCTATCAAGCCAACCGATCTTTTACCGAAGATGAGCTTGAAAATATTAAAAAGAGATTGGATGAATTTATCGAACAATGGACTGCTCATGGCTCCGACTTACATGCTGGATATAATATTGAATATAAACGATTTATAATACTTGGATTAAACCAAAACTTAAACAATGCAACCGGATGTTCGATCGATGCTTCAGTGCATTTTATTCAGCAGTTAGAAAAAGACTTTAATGTAGACCTTTTAGACAAAATGAATGTCTCGTATAAGCAAGGTGAGTTTGTAGCCTATAAACCGTTGGTTGAATTTAAAAAAATGGCGAAAGAACGGGCTGTGTCTAAGAATACCATCGTTTTTAATAATCTTGTGGCCACTAAAGCCGAATTTCTTGAAAACTGGGAAGTACCGGCAAAAGATAGTTGGCATGCAAGATTTTTGAATTAACTGTTAATTACCTTCTTTATAAATCTATCTTAAACTGTGGAATCTTCAGGTTAAAAATGTTATTTTGGCACAGTTTTTCGTTATAGACTAGAACAAGATCCCAAATATGCACAAAATAGTATTATTTCTCTCCGTTGTAATTTTATCTACAGGTAGCATTGCTCAAAATTCGACGAATCCCTTACAATCAATTGATAAAGAAGCTCAGAAACACTGGGTAGATAGTCTGTATAATAGTCTGTCACTGAAAGAGAAAGTTGGACAATTATATATGGTTCAGGTATTCTCTAATCAGGATAAAAAAACAAAGAACACAATACTAAAATTAATAAAAGACTATAAAATTGGTGGCTTGATCTATTCAAGAGGTGGACCAGTAAGACAAGCACAGCTGAATAATGAATTGCAGGCGGTTGCAGAAATTCCTTTATTAATAGGTATGGATGCCGAATGGGGATTGAATATGCGCTTAGATTCTACCTATGCTTTTCCGTGGAATATGACTCTTGGAGCAATTACCGATAACAAATTGATTGCACGTACTGGATTTCAAATAGGCGAACATTGTAAACGCCTTGGTGTTCATTTTAATTTTGCGCCAGTTGTGGATATCAACACCAATCCGAAAAACCCCATAATTGGAAACCGTTCCTTTGGTGAAGATCGAGATAATGTTACAGAAAAGGCAGTTGCCTTTATGAACGGCATGCAAAGCGCTGGTGTCCTGGCCAATGCTAAACACTTTCCAGGTCATGGCGATACCGATCAAGATTCGCATGAAACGCTCCCTTCTATAAGTTTTAATAAGCAACGCATAGATTCTGTAGAGCTTTATCCGTATAAAGAGCTCATTAAACGCGGACTTTCAAGTGTAATGGTTGCTCATCTTAATGTTCCAAGTTTAGAACCAAGAGCAGATTATCCATCTTCTTTATCTGAAGAGATAGTAACCCAAATTTTAAAGAAGAAATTAGGATTTAACGGACTCATATTTACGGATGCTCTGACTATGAAAGGCGCATCAAATTTTAGTAATCCTGGAGATATTGATCTCGCTGCATTTAATGCTGGGAATGACGTCATGTTAATGTCATCAAATGTTGCTGAAGGCATGGCGAAGATCATGGAAGCTTACGAAAATGGCACTATATCTGAGGAAAGATTAGAGCATTCGGTTAAAAAAGTGTTGATGGCGAAATATAAAGTTGGTCTTAATAATTATGTACCTGTAGGTACTTATAACTTGGTTAATGATCTCAATAGAATAAAGGATGATGCCTTATATGAAGAATTGCTTGAAAATGCCATCACTGTAATTAAGAATAAAAATAACCTCTTACCCATAATTAGATTAGAAACTAAGAAAATTGCTTATGTTAAATTAGGTGATGATGATGGTTCGACGTTTTTTAATGAATTAAAAAAATATGCCAACGTGCATGAGATTAAGGACAATGATCTTGATGGGTTAATAAATAAATTAAATAATTACAATACGGTTATTGTTGGTTTTCACAAATCGAATGCCAACCCATGGAAGGGATATAAATTCACGAATAAAGAATTGGTTTGGCTTTATGAAATAGCAAGGACTAACAACGTCATTTTAAATGTTTTTGCCAAACCTTATGCGCTGCTTGATCTTAAATCAAATGTGAATTTTGAGAGCATCATGCTATCTTATCAAAACAGTCGTATCGCTCAAGAAAAGGCCGCTCAACTCATATTTGGAGGGATTGCATCAAAAGGAAGGTTGCCCGTATCCTTGGGAGAAGATTTCAAAGTAAATTCTGGAATTGTTTTTTCTGCAGCAAACAGATTGAGCTATGGACTTCCAGAACGTGTAGGAGTGAATTCAGAAAAACTAAGTAAAATTGATTCAGTTGCTCAATACGCCGTCGATGCAGAAATGACACCGGGTATTCAACTTTTAGTGGCGAGAAAAGGAAAGGTTATTTATAATAAAAATTTTGGATATCATACCTATCAGGGTAAACGCAAAGTGAAGTTTGATGACATCTATGATATTGCCTCATTGACGAAGATCGTAGCTACCATGCCATTACTTATGGAATTGGTTGAAAAAGGAGCTGTTTCACTGGATAGTAAACTAGGTCATATTCTCCCAGAATATAAAACAACAAACAAAAAAGACATCACTCTTAAGGAAATGCTTTCGCATTACGCCAAATTAAGACCTTGGATACCCTTTTACATGAGTACCTTAGACTCTGTTACTAAGCAACCACTTAAAGATTATTACAGATCATCTCAAAGCAAATCCTTTAGTATTAAAGTCGCAAAAGATCTTTACCTAAGATCTGATTATCAAGATTCTATTCAAAAAACAATTAGAGAAAGTGAATTGCTAAGCAGATTACGTTACCGCTACAGCGATTTACCTTATTATATCTTAAAGAAATATATTGAAGGTTATTACGACCAACCTTTAGATGAACTGGTACAGCGGCATTTTTATAAGTCACTGGGTGCTAATTATACCACTTACAATCCCCATAAAATATATAGTGACTCGCAAATAATTCCAACGGAGATTGATAATTATTTTCGTTATCAAAAAGTGCATGGCTATGTTCATGATATGGGAGCAGCCATGCAGAATGGAGTTGGGGGTCATGCAGGCGTATTTAGTAACGCAAATGATTTAGCGAAGATCATGCAATTGTTTTTGCAGAAAGGATATTATGGAAATAAACGCTACTTTAAAACTAAAACGATGGATATGTTTAACAAATGCTATTATTGCCACAGAGAAAATAGGCGAGGAGTAGGATTTGATAAACCTCAGTTAGGGGAAGAAGGACCAACTTGTGGTTGTATTTCGATGACAAGTTTTGGCCATTCTGGATTTACAGGCACCTATGCGTGGGCAGATCCCGAAGAAGATATCGTTTATATTTTTCTTGCAAATAGAACGTATCCGGTTGCTGGAAAAAACCTACTTTTAAGAGAAAATATTAGAACAGAAATTCAACGCTTGATTTACGAAGCAATAGACGAATAAAATGAATATAGGAATTGTTTGTTATCCAACTTTTGGAGGTAGTGGTGTTGTAGCCACAGAATTAGGGGTAGAACTCTCTAAACATGGGCATAGCGTGCATTTTATCACCTACAGTCAGCCTGTTCGTTTAGATTTGTTAAACGCTAACGTTCATTTTCATGAAGTAAGTGTGCCGGAATACCCTTTATTTCATTATCAACCTTATGAATTAGCCCTATCAAGTAAATTAGTTGATATGGTTAAGTTGCATCAAATTGACCTTTTACATGTGCATTATGCAATTCCTCATGCCTATGCAGCATATATGGCGAAAAAAATGCTTCATGAAGAAGGGATCATACTTCCAATAGTGACAACGCTCCATGGAACAGATATCACCTTAGTTGGGAGTCATCCACATTATAAATCGGCAGTGGCATTTAGTATCAATAAATCGGATGCCGTGACTTCAGTCTCTCAAAGTTTAAAGGATGATACCCTGCGCTTGTTCAATATTACGAATGAGATCCAAGTGGTTCCTAATTTTATTGAATTGAAGAGAGGTGATCATGAATTTACTGATTGTCAAAGAGATATCATGGCTGATGAAAATGAACGAATCATAACTCATATCAGTAATTTCAGACCGGTAAAACGAATAACCGATATCATTCATATATTTAATAACATTCAAAAAGAAATCCCTGCCAAATTGATGATGGTTGGCGAAGGCCCGGAAAAAGAACCAGCCGAAATGCTATGTGAAAAATTAGGGATTGCCGATAAAGTGATTTTCTTCGGAAACAGTAATGAAATTGACAAGATCCTATGCTTTACTGATCTCTTTTTACTGCCTTCTGAAACAGAGAGTTTTGGACTAGCAGCTTTGGAGGCCATGTCTTGTGGTGTGCCAGTTATTTCAAGTAATACAGGTGGTATTCCGGAAGTGAATATTCATGGGGTTTCAGGTTTATTAAGTGATGTTGGTGACATTGCTGACATGACCAAAAACGCTTTACATATTCTTAAGAATGATGACATATTGAAGACATTTAAATCTAATGCCAAGGCAGAATCCTTAAATTTCGATATCAAAAAAATAGTACCACTTTACGAAGCGATCTACGAAAGCGCCATGGAAAAATGTATCTCCATTTAACTAAAATTCCTTTTTAAATTTTTAACTTTCTGTTCTAAAATTTCTCATGATGAACAGAAAGGATTTTCTTAAACTAAGCGGAAGAGCTGCGGTGTTTCTTGGTGTTTCACCGGCACTAATTGGCTGCGATAATGAATCAGCGAAAATTGAAACAGAAAAAGCCAATGCGCTCTTGCAAACTTCAAAAGCGCTTGGGACGGCAGTTGGATTGGCGGTCGATCCAATTGACAAGGTAAGAGTAGGCTTGATCGGCATGGGGAATCGCGGAAGTGTTTTGATTCAAATGTTCGAATATTTGATCAAGAACAATTATGCCGAAATAGTTGCACTTTCAGATCTAAAGGAAGATAAACTCAATAGAAACAACGACTATCTTAAAACCATTCAACCATCTGGAGCTGATCTGTATTTTGGTAGTAAAGATGAATGGAAAAAAGTAGCCGAACGCGATGACATTGATCTATTGATCATTGCAACGCCTTGGAATTACCATACCGAAATGTCGGTTTATGGCATGGAACAAGGCAAACATGTTGCTTGCGAACAACCGATGGCCATGACCCTTGAAGATTGCTGGAAACTTATTGAAGTTGCTGAACGCACCAAAAAGCATTGCATGTATATGGAAAACTGCTGCTTTAATGGCGAAGAACTTTGGGTGTTGAATATGATCAGTGAAGGTGTTTTTGGAGAGATCAATCATGCCGAAGGCGCTTATATTCATGATCTGCGAAAGCATATGATGCATGAAACTTATTACGAAGATCAGTGGCGCATTAAACATCATCAAACTCGGAATGGGAATTTCTATACAGGACATGGACTAGGGCCAGTTAGTTTTTATATGGATATTGGCCGTGGTGACAATTATGATCACCTCGTGAGTATGAGCTCAAGAGAAAAGAGTTTGAGTGAAGCTGCCAAAAAAGAGAACTTTTGGGCTCAAAAATTTGCTTGTGGTGATATGAATACGACCTTGATAAAAACCAAAAAGGGAAAATCTATTATGCTTCAATTTGACACGCATACTGGAAGACCTTATTCCCGATTGAATACCGTTTTAGGCACAAAAGCGGTGCATCAAGGCTATCCTTCAAAACTATATGTTGGCGGTGAGGAATTGCAATGGGGACACAGTTGGTTAAAAGACGAAGAGTACAAAGAATATCGCGAACGTTATGATCATCCTTTATGGAAGAAACTTAGAGAACAAATTGACGCCAATGCTGTTGGACATGGTGGCATGGATTTCGTTATGATTTACAGATTAATACGCTGTCTAAACGAAGGACTTCCATTAGATATCAATTTGTACGATAGTGTGCTTTGGAGTGCTATTACGCCTTTATCTGAACTATCAGTAGCAAACAATAGTGCCAGTACAGCAGTACCTGATTTTACTGGAGGCACTTGGGAAACACCAAGAAAAAACGAGGTGCTTCGAAATATTATATAAAAAAAAGCCACTTACAATAAGTGGCTATTCATTTATTTTAGAATTCTTAAAACTGATAGCGCAGTCCCAATGCAATGTCAAAATCAACATCGTCATTAAAATTACCGAAACCAAATTCTGGTCTGAAATCTAAGGAAATGAGTAAGGGAATATCAAAATTGTATTCAATTCCAATATCACCTGCAGCAAAAAGCGCTGTATCTGTATCGTCCGATCCAGGAGGTAAGCCATCAATGCTATAAGAAGCAAAACCACCACCTACACCAGCATACCAGTTAAAATTTCCATCAAGGATCCATACCCATTGATAAAGACCTGTTACACGTAATGCACTAAAGTTATTCCCATCACGCCAACCTAATCCAAATTCTAATCGGTTGTTTTCACCAATACTGCGTTGATAGGATATCTCAGCTCCAAACCCATCACTATCACCCAATCTTAGCCCTAAAGCGTTGTCAGCAATTTGTTGACCAGAACTGGCAAAAGAAAACCCAACCAATACGGTAATTAATAAAACTAATCTTTTCATAAGTTACATTTTTTGATTAATAATGAATACGACAAATAAATTGAATTGATTTCTAATTAGCAACCCCAAAACTGTCTATTTGTTAACAAAAATACTAACGAAAATAATAAATTTATATTTGATTTTTCTCACATTATTTTATGATTAGCCCTGGCTTATATGCAATTCAATTTTTGTTTCTCTAATAATAGATTTACATTAGCATAAAATAAAAATAAATGGCAGGAAATTCCTTCGGAAAATTATTTAAATTAACCACTTTTGGTGAGTCTCATGGGCCAGCCATTGGAGGCATTATTGAAGGTTGCCCTGCGGGTTTAGAAATCGATCTAAATGCGATCCAATCTGAACTGAACCGAAGAAAACCTGGACAATCCGAAATTGTTACACAACGTAAAGAACCCGACGTAGTGAACTTCCTTTCAGGACTATTTGAAGGGCGATCTACCGGAACACCAATCGGATTTACAATAGAAAATGCCAATCAGAAATCTAAGGATTATAGTCATATAAAAGATGTCTTTAGACCAAGTCACGCCGATTTCACCTACGAGAAAAAGTATGGCACTCGTGATTATCGAGGCGGTGGAAGGAGTTCAGCTCGTGAAACGGCCTGTCGTGTGGTGGCAGGAGCCTTAGCAAAACAACTTATTAATTCCATTACTATACAGGCATATACGTCTTCGGTTGGCGCATTAGAACTTAAGAAAACATATCAAGAATTAGACCTTTCAGAAGTCGAAGACAATGCGGTGAGATGCCCGGATAAAGATATGGCTGAAGCCATGATCTCTAAAATAAAAGCAGTGAGAAAGGAAGGCGATACCATAGGTGGAACCGTTTCTTGCGTCATTAAAAATGTTCCTGTAGGACTTGGCGAACCTGTTTTTGATAAGTTACATGCTGATTTAGCCAAAGCCATGTTATCAATAAATGCCGTTAAAGGGTTCGAATATGGTAGTGGATTTGAAGGTACCAAAATGAAAGGCAGTGCTCATAATGACATCTTTAACTCAGATGGAACGACACGATCAAATAATTCCGGAGGTATTCAAGGTGGTATCAGTAATGGTATGGATATTTATTTTAAGGTGGCTTTCAAACCCGTGGCTACCATCATGCAGAAACAAAATACGATCGATAAGGACGGTGATCAAGTAGAAATGCAAGGGAAAGGACGTCATGACCCTTGTGTGGTACCTCGAGCAGTGCCCATTGTTGAAGCAATGGCTGCTCTTGTAATTGCCGATCACTTATTATTACAAAAAATCTCTAAACTTTAGATATGAAAAAAATAGCGTTACACTGGCAAATATTAATTGGGATGTTACTCGGATTGGTATTTGGGTTCATTATGCTTTCTGTTGACGGTGGAAAGGATTTTGTTTCAGATTGGATAAAACCACTTGGGTCTATATTTGTGAAGCTTTTGAAGCTAATTGCCATTCCACTGATTCTGGCATCATTGATCAAAGGGATTTCAGATTTGAAGGATATTTCGAAATTTAGAGATATTGGATTGCGGACAATTGTCATTTATATCATTACAACAGTGATTGCCATAACTATTGGCTTAGTGCTTGTGAATATATTCGAGCCTGGTGGTGGTGTTTCGGAAGAAACCATTTCAAAATTAACGACAACCTATGCTTCAGATAGCAGTGTTCAGGACAAAATTGCTGAAGCAAGTAGGCAGAAGGATAGTGGACCACTTCAATTTTTAGAAGATATGGTGCCAGATAATGCTTTTCAAGCATTGAGCAATAACAAACTGATGCTTCAGGTGATCTTTTTTGCCATATTTTTAGGGATATCCATGTTGCTAATTGGTGAAAAAAGGGCTAAACCTTTAAAAGATTTATTTGATTCCTTAAACGATGTCGTTTTAAAAATGGTGGATTTGATCATGTTATCAGCGCCATATGCAGTATTTGCATTACTAGCAAGTGTTGTCGTTTCATCAGATGATCCAGATATTTTGATGGCATTGGTTCAATATGCAGGCGTAGTATTGCTAGGACTTGCCTTAATGATCGTAGTTTACTCAACCTTTGTTGGAACTATAGTTAGGAAGAATCCGTTTTGGTTTTTAAAGGAAATAAGCCCAGCACAATTATTGGCATTTTCTACGAGTAGTAGTGCGGCAACCTTGCCGGTGACCATGGAGCGTGTGGAAGAACATATTGGAGTAGATAAAGAGGTGTCAAGTTTTGTTTTACCGGTTGGTGCGACCATTAATATGGATGGTACTAGCTTATATCAAGCTGTTGCTGCTGTGTTTATCTTTCAGGCATTAGGATTGGATCTCACAATAGGTGATCAATTGACCATTGTTTTAACTGCACTTCTGGCCTCTATTGGTAGCGCGGCAGTTCCGGGAGCTGGAATGGTCATGCTGGTTATTGTTTTAGAATCGGTTGGATTACCTTCAGATCTGCTTCCAATTGGGTTAGCATTGATCTTTGCAGTAGATAGACCATTAGATATGTGTAGAACAGTTGTAAACGTGACTGGAGACGCAACAGTTTCTATGCTGGTTGCAAAATCAGTAGGTAAACTTGGTGAGCCAAAAATTAAAAACTGGGACGACCACTACGAAGAAGTAAAATAAATTTTCTAATTTTAGTTAACATAAAAATCAATTGCTATGAATATTTGCTTTATCATGTATCCTTGGGAACAGATCGATGCTGAAAATGATACAAGTTTAGCATTAATTAAAGAATGTGTGAAACGCGGTCACGGTGTGGCTATGTGTTCGCCTTCAAACCTAACAATTAGAGACAGCGTGACCTGTGCTTTTGTTACAGTTGTTACGCGTATGGATAAGATACCTAAAACTTTAAAAGCTTTTTATAACAAAGCTGTTTTAAGAGAAGAGATGTTACCTTTGGCGGGCTTTGATGTTGTTTTCTTTAGAGCAAATCCTCCGCTTGATCCTATCATGTTGAATTTTCTAGATTCTGTAAAAGATGATGTTTTCATCGTTAATTCCTTACGAGGAATGAGAGAAGCGAATAATAAATTATATACCGCAGCTTTTGGTGATAATCATAGCAATATTATTCCATTAACACATGTATCAAAAAACAAAGAATATCTGGTGGAACAAATTAGAGAATCAAAATCAGATAAAATGATTCTTAAACCGCTTAATGGTTTTGGGGGTTCTGGTGTTATTCTTATAGAGAAATCGGCAATGGGCAATATTAATTCGTTACTCGACTTTTATATTACTAATCCAGATGGTAGTTCAAATTATGTCATTCTTCAAGATTATATTGAAGGTGCCGACCAAGGAGACGTTCGTATTTTATTGTTAAATGGTGAGCCGGTTGGTGCTATGAAGCGCGTTCCCGGAACTAATGACCATAGGTCAAATGTATCTGCTGGCGGGAGTGTGCAGCGTCACGTATTGACTAAGGAAGAGAAAGCATTATGTAAACAAATAGGACCAAAATTAGTAAATGATGGGCTATATTTTGTTGGTATTGATGTGATTGGTGGGAAATTGGTAGAAGTAAATGTCATGTCACCTGGTGGTATTACTTATATAAATAAGGTGTATAAACCTAAAGTTAAGGTGGAAGAAAAAGTGATCGATTTTGTAGAAAGCAAGGTTCAAGATAAGCTCCAAGCCTTCGATCGCAGAGTAAAACTTCGTAAAACTGTAGAAGAAGCATAACTATGGAAGATTCGATTTGGTCTAGAGAAGAGCTGATCGCCTATATTTTATTATTTGCAGCCAACTCAAATTTTAAAGAGTCTAATGAAGAACGTAATGTCATTATTTCTAAAGTAGACATGCAAACGTTTTCTGAGATCCATGAGGAATTTGATAATGACAATGATTATCAAAGCATTAAAAAAATTCAAGAAGCTTTAGAGCGCCACGATTATTCGAAAGAAGACCTTGAAAGTTTGTTTATTGACATCAAGGTTTTGTTTTATTCAGATGGAGAGTATGATAATTTAGAGCAAAATATGTTTATGTATTTAACTAAAGTTCTAAGTTAAATGATCAAGCTTTCGGTAGATTCAATTATCGCTAACATTGAAGCAGAAAAGACTTTTCATGCCGTTGCATCCGATTATTCATTTACCCTTAAAATAGACTCCTATGTGCCATATGTATGCGGCGCCGTGCATGATGGACATCAATTTAGGAAAGAATTATGGGACAATTGTTTGCATTCGGGATATGATCGCTGGTATGAAGAAGATCCGGAAACAAAAAACATGATCGCTTCACATCCAATAGTCATTGCAGGTTGTGATTCTCGCTTTGAATATGATCTTAACAGACCTCCAGAAGAAGCCGTTTTTGAAACAGCCTGGGGAAAGCAATTATGGAAAACACCTTTACCTGAATCTATGAAATCAAGAAGTTTTGAAAAACATAGTAATTTTTATAAGGTCGTTCATGCGTTAATTCAGAAGATCGAAAGCAAATTTAATAGTTGTATTGTATATGACATGCACAGTTACAATTGGAAGCGTTGGGATAGAGAAGTTCCAACTTGGAATCTAGGAACAAGCAATGTTGATAATGAACGTTTCGGTAATGATATTGAACTTTGGCGACAATCGCTTTCAGAAATAAAACTGCCAAATAATATTAAATCGACAAGTCTTATTAACAATACATTTTACGGTAATGGATATTTCTTGAAATTCATTACAAATAACTTTAAAAATACCTTAGTTTTGGCAACAGAAATTGCAAAGGTTTATTGTGATGAACATACGAGAACAATTTATCCAGAAGTGGTGGCTGCAGTTGAACAAGAATTAAAAGTGAGATTAAAAGCTCATGCTTCAAATTTTTACAAAACACATAGTACTTAATGATTAAAGAAGACATTATAGCAAAGCATCGAGATCTATTCGATATTGATGCTAATTTAAACAGGTTGGTGCAGAAAATTGAATTGCTGAACTATGTGAATCCACTAAATATTGAACAAGAAAAAAAGCAGTTCTATTCGTCTAAATACAATTACGAGCCCAATTTTAGATACCCAAAAATTAAGTTTAACGGCTATAAATTACATCGCTTATTCTTTTCACAGCGCCTAGAACGCATTCAAGATGAAGATATTCGTCAACTTTATGAAGATATCATATACGACCATTCAAGCTTAATTGAATGTATTGAAACCATTGGTAAAGGGAAAAAATTCTATTACAATAGCTTAAAGAGCTTTGGAACACCAACTGAGAAAGATATTGAGAACGCCAAGTTTATATTAAGATTTGATGATTCAGAGTTTGATGAGGACATGCTTCCTTTGTATGACGTCAACGATGCTAAAGCTTATTTCGAGGACTATTCTAAGCGATATGATTTTGACTATAAAATGATTTTTTCAAATAATATTGCGGCGGCTGCAATGGTTCGAAATAATACACAAACCTTGGTGCTAAGAAAGAATCATAAATTTAGCAAGAATCAATTAAAAGTACTTACCAATCATGAGATTGGTGTTCATATGGTAACCTCCTTTAACGCCTTAGATCAGCCTTTAAAGATTTTTTCCAATGGCATTCCAAATAATGTTGAAACTCAAGAAGGGGTGGCTGTTTATTCAGAATATATGTCGGGATGTCTGACCTTAACCCGTTTACAGGAATTGGCGTATCGTGTGATCGCTGTCGACAGTCTTGCGAAAGGCTATTCGTTTAGCGCAACGTTTGATCAATTATTCAATCAATATAAATTAAATCGAGATAAGGCCTATGCCATAACACAACGTGTTCATCGTGGTGGTGGATTTACAAAGGATCATTTGTATCTGTCAGGATTAAGAACCATTTACTCTTATGCTCAAAAGGGCGGCGATCTCGATATTTTACTTACAGGCAAAATGGCGATTGAATATGTTGATGTGGTTAAAAAAATGCAGAAGCTTGGTTTGGCTAACACCTCAAAATTTTTCACAGATTCTTTTCTTACCAATAATAACTCGAACACGAACTTAGATTTTATCTTAAAAAGCTTAAAATAAAGCCTTAAAGCAAGTTTTTACATCTATCAGGTTCAACTTTCTGAAAATCAATATTATTTTAGACATAATTCTATTGATGATTTTTGATGTTCCCCACTAACAGAAGCAAGGCAAAAATCAATGTGACTGTGCTTTAAGGCTTATAAACTACTTCAATCTTTGAGCTAATCTATAATAACTTTTGAGCACAAAAAATGTGAATTGAGTGTATCATAACTTTGAATGAGGGAACGTCTATTTTTAACTAGGAATAGGTCGTTAACCGATAAAATCAAACCTTAATTAGTATTCATCAAAAAAAAAGGTCCTTTACCGATGATATTATCGTTTCGTGAAAGGCTTATCTATATTTACTTTGATAAAATAAATGTGCTATCAAAATACATTTAGTTTTTTCGTTAGTTGTTAAATGTAAAAAAAACCTTGTTTCGCTAAGATCAAGGTTTTTTTAATGCAAAAATTTCGCCTGTAATTCAGGGGTTGGCACCATACAAGATGTTTTTCTACCATACCATTTATAGCGATTCCTAGCTATGAAGTCATATACCCAATTTCTAATAAAAGGCGGTATTATAAAGAACAGGGTCAATAAATTTGTCGGAAAACCAAGAGATTTTGAGATCTTTAGTATTGCCGTTGACTTCATAGAAATCCCTTTTTTAGGTTCATATAACAATATGGAGTCTATTTTTATAGCATCAATATTGTAAAAGACCATTAGTTCTTTTGCGAAATCTGATTGCAACGGCGCAAATAAAAACAGATCCTTCTTGTCTTTTTTTATGACATATTGAACAGAGCTATTGCAGAGATTACAAACGCCATCAAAAAGTATTATTTTATTATGTTCGGGAACAAGATTCATTTTACGGCTTCTACAAGTTCTAATTGATCTATATCTACATTAGTCGTAAACATCCCATAGTTTACAACAGCTTTATTTTTTTCAATTCTGTCAATGCTTCCAACAGCGCGACCGTCTTCCAATCGCACACGATCTCCAATTTTTAATTTTGGTCTTGGTTTAGGCTTCTCTACTTGTTTCTGCTTTTCAATTTTTTTCTTTTTCCGAATAACAGCAACCTTTTTCTTAACCTCTCGATTTATTTGAGTCTCTTCAATTTTCTTTTTTTTCTTTTGACTAGCTGACAGTTTTTTACGTTTTGAATTTTCGATCTGTACCAATTTAAAGAGCTCGGCCATTAACTCGCGTTTTTTGTGATTGTCCATATATCGCTCTGCCAATGTATTTACTTTTTGACCCAGATAGATCAGACGCTGGTTACTATCATATAATTCCTGATAATTTTCTAATTTCTTCTGGATTCTAGCATTCACCTCTTCCAATTTATCAGTTTCAGCTAGTTTCTTCTGTTCATTCACCTTTAATGAGCGTTCGGTACGCTCTAGTTTGCTGCGTTCCTTCTGAAGTTTAGCTATGGTTTTGTCGAACCTCACTTTGCCGCGTTCAATTTTCTTTTTTGCTTTATTGATGAGATTGAAAGGAATGCCGTTTTTTTGAGCGACTTCAAAGGTAAAAGAACTTCCTGCCTGACCTAAAACCAATTTGTATATGGGTTGAAGTGAGCGCTCATCAAAGAGCATATTTGCATTTTGCATAAATGGTTGCTCATTAGCCAGCATTTTTAAATTCGCATAATGAGTTGTAATTATACCGAAGGCCTTTCGTTCATAAAAAACCTCGAGGAAGGCTTCCGCTAAGGCACCACCTAACTCTGGATCACTTCCTGTTCCAAACTCATCAATTAAAAAGAGGGTCTCTTGGTTGCACTTCTTTAAAAAATAATTCATCTGCTTCAGCCGGTAACTATAGGTGCTTAAATGATTTTCAATAGACTGGTTGTCGCCAATATCGCTTAAAATACGATCAAAAAAGCACATGGTCGACCGCTCATGAACAGGAACTAACAGGCCACTTTGCAACATAATTTGAAGTAAACCAACAGTTTTTAAAGTGATACTTTTTCCACCAGCATTGGGTCCTGAGATAACTATAATGCGTTTTTCAGCATTCATTTCTAAGGTTTGTGGATAGGTCTTCTCACCAATTTTTTTATTGTTTAAATAGAGGAGCGGATGATAGGCTTCCTTTAGTTCAACGATCTTCTCATCAGATAAAATTGGAAGAACGGCATTCATGGAATGCGCATATTTGGCTTTTGCATATATGAGATCTATGGCAATCAAAAATTGCTGATAGGCCTCCAAAAGCGGTTTGTATTCTCTAATAATCTCTGTGAGAACCTTAAGTATTTTTTTTAGCTCTTCACTTTCTTCATATTCAAGGTTGTTTAAATTCCTTTGATAAGTCAAGGTTGTTTCAGGTTCAATGTAAACAATGCTTCCCGTTTTACTCGATCCCAAAATTGCACCTTTAACTTTCCGCCTATACATGGATTTTACAGCAAGCACCCGCTTGTTCTCGACCACGGATTCTTTTATATCATCTAAATAGCCTTGAGTATTGTAAGTGCTTAGCGCTTTAGTAAAACTTGAATTAAGCTTCGATCTTACTGCTTTTAAATCTTTTCTTATGCTGAATAAGGTCTCACTTGCGTCATCTTTTACCTCGCCGTATTTGTCAATAACCAAATCGATCTCCTTAGGAATTAAGGTATTTACCTCTAATTTTGAAGAACGTAAATATAGTGTTGGATAATAGTCCTTAAATTTTTCGAAGAATGTGATCAAGGCATTGCTCAATTTCACAATAGCAGCGATCTTTCTGAAGCTTTCAATTTCGAGTATTGTATTCTCTATGCCTAATAGCTTTATTTCTTCTATAAGATCATCAAAACCATGATTCGGTATCTTATGATCATTTTCATAGGAAGCCACATATTCATTGAGTTCCTTTAAGGCTGAAATAGCGATCTCAGAATTTGAAAAGGGTTCAATCGCCAATACTTCTGCTTGACCAAGTTCGGTAATCGCATACTGAGCAACTTGTTCCAAAACAGTTGGAAATTCTAAATCAAGAAGTGATTTTTCGTGAATTTTGATCATTAATAATTAGTCCGAATAGAAATGCAAAGATAATTATTAATGCGCTAATCTAACGTTTATGGCGTTTTCCGTTTTCATCAAAATAATGACAGACACAATCTCGTGTTCCATAGAGACCAACCTTATGAAGATTACGCTTCGTGAATTCTGAGAATTTCATTTTAAAATTGTCCCATGGTTTGAATGCAAAATTATTAGAACTAATTGTGATATCTAATCCATATACGCAATGCCACCAATTTTGTGGAATGAATAACATTTGACCAGGATGAATTACAGCGTATTGAACGTGAGCCTTTTTAAATAAGGGTGTTTTGGAGGTGTCAAATTTCTCTAAATTAACATGACTTAATTTGGACCCTGGTTCATATTTATCGCTAGTATGCATGTATTTATTTTCCTTCGGGTTTACTAAAAAGACCAATTTCCGACCTTTTATTAAGGCTAGAATGTTATTCGCTAATCGGTCAGTATGAAAACCGGTAATTGTTCCAGGAGGGCCTATCCACAAAGACGTTGAATTTCGAACTACATTTTTAGAAAGCAAAGAAAAGTCAACATGTTGCATAAGTTCTGGAAACAATTCAGCAATTGACATATTTCCTAAATAGGTATTTGTTTTGGAGTTTTCGTAATTTTTGATCTCATTAAGATAATCGATGAATTCCCCATACTGCCAATTTGTATCATTTTGTCTTATATTTCCCTGATAACTGAATGTTTCTTTGTTCTTTCCAATTTTTTCAAAATAATCTAAAGACCAAAGGTCAGTGGCTTTCCAACTATCCATCATGTTGGTAATAAGAACAGGTTTATTTTTTAAAATGTGCTGTTGGTTGAAATCTTCATGAGAGATAGTTTCTACCTGATTTACAGGTGTTAACGGATTCTCTAATATTTCTTGAGCTCTATTTAAAATTGCATCGGGCATGATCTAGGCGTATTAATAGCATAGCTACGAATATAGTATATTTACAAAAATGAAGATATGACAAATGTCAATTATTAGACCATCTGAAAATATTTTTAGTTGAAATGGATGTAAAAATAGAGGAGGGCTGGCAAAAGGTACTCGATTGCGAATTTCAAAAGCCTTATTTTAAAGCGCTTACCGAGTTTATAAAAGATGAATATCAAAGTCATAGGTGTTATCCTCCTGGGTCAAAGATCTTCGCCGCTTTTAATTTTTGTCGGTTTCATGACCTTAAAGTTGTTATTATTGGACAAGACCCTTATCATGGTCCAGGCCAAGCCAATGGTTTATGTTTTTCAGTAGAAGATAATGTGCGACATCCACCATCATTGGTCAATATTTTAAAAGAACTAGAAACTGATATCGGGAAGCCATATCCCAAAAGTGGAGATTTACGATCCTGGGCTCAGCAAGGTGTTTTATTATTGAATGCAACCTTAACTGTAAGGCAAAATCAGCCTGGAAGCCATCAAAACAAGGGCTGGGAGCAATTTACCGATGCTGTGATTCAAAACATTTCATTAGAAAAGGAAAATGTCATCTTTCTACTCTGGGGAGGATTTGCCAAGAAAAAGATAAAATTAATTGACCAAAGCAAGCACGAGGTACTAATATCAGGGCATCCTTCGCCTTTAAGCGCAAATAGAGGATATTGGTTTGGAAATAAACACTTTAGTAAAACTAACTTCCTGTTGGAGCAAGCTGAGTTGAAGCCGGTGAGGTGGTAATTGATGGCTGGTGTTGTTTTCTAACAACAAATGGCTTACTGTAACTCTCTTTTTGGGAAGACTTATTACAACTAAATCTTAGTAATAGAAAGTTAACAGCGACTAATATAGCAAGTAGTATTGTAATCATAAAAAGCATAAGCGACTTGGGTTTTAGGTTGGATAATATTACAAAAATAAATAAAATTATGCAAACGTGAGGGCGATAATCGATTATATCTTGATTTTCAAATAGTTAATTGAAAATTTTAAAGCCTTATTTATTGCTATAAATGAGGTCCTTATATTGCCATTTTTCCGGTATAATATTTAAGGCCAATAGCTGGTCTTGAACCTTGTTGATGACATCTTCAGAAACTTGGTCTTGAGACCATTCGGTTAAACTTAACCATTCTTGAACGTCTTCTAATTTTTGATCATATCTATTGGCAATAGTTGAGTCAATACAAGGGATGCTTTTAAAATCAAGCGTTGTGTTATTAATTATTTCTAAGATGGTTTGAAGGGTTTCGGGGTTGGATTTAATAAATTCTGAGTGTGCGGCAATTACAAAGCATGGCCAAGGCGTTGGACATTCGTCAATGCGTCTAAATACACCTGAATCGACTAAAGGTTTTGTGGTAAATTTTTCCCACATGAAATAATCAGCTACTTGATTTGTCAAGCCTTCTACAGCACCTTCCAAATTTCTGATGACTTCAAATTTTAAATCGGTTTCAAGGTCCCAGTTGTTATTCTGGGCATTGACATAAGCCATTAAATGCGAACCAGAGCCAAATCGGCTTATAGCAGCTTTTTTTCCTTTAAGGTCGTCGACATTTTTATATTTAGAATCTTCTGCAACGTGAATGCCCCAAACCAATGGTGATTTTACGAATGTTTGAACAATTTTACTGGGATTACCGTCAATAATGTCCTTTATAACCCCTTCAGTTAGAATTACAGCAAGATCGATCTCCTTATTCCTTAAGGCCTTGTTCATTTGTCCAGTCCCTCCAAAATAGTCCTTCCATCTCAAATTGATGCCTTCTTTTTTATAAGCACCATCTTTTAGCGTAAGGTACCAAGCCAAATTAAAATGTTCAGGAACACCACCAATATTAACGGTCTTCATCTATTCAGTTAGTTTGTTTAGAGTAAATACTATCAGATCGTTCACAACTTTTGCAGGGTCCTCACTAAATTCGCCTGTTGCCCGATTGGCTATAATGGCATTCATTGATAATGCTTGATGTCCAAGTAATTTTGACATACCATAAATAACAGCTGTTTCCATCTCAAAATTTGTAATTCGAACGCCTTTAAAATTAAAATTATCAATTTTATTGTTTAATGAAGGATCTTCCAAGGGCAATCTGAGAACGCGACCCTGAGGTCCGTAAAACCCACCAGCAGTTGCCGTTACACCTTTAAAAATTGATTTATCTGTCAAGCGTTCTTCCAGTTGGCTACTATTTCCTATTAATAAAGGCCTTGCTTTATTGAGGTTCCAACCGGTATGTGTGATAAAAGCGTTCTCAAATTCAGGGTCACTATATTGATTTATCAAGTAAAAATGAAGCATTCCGCTGAAATCTAAGCCGTGCGTACTTAAAACAAACGCATCTACCGGAACATCGGCATGAAGGGATCCTGAAGTTCCTACTCTTACAATATTTAAACTTGTACTTGTGGTTTTTGGTTTTCTTGTATTCAGATCGATATTGACCAGCGCATCCAATTCATTCATAACAATATCAATGTTATCCGGACCTATACCTGTAGAGATTACAGACAACCGTTTGCCTTTATAGACTCCGGTTTGCGTTTTAAATTCTCTTTTTTGGGTTTCAAATTCAACACTATCAAAATGTTTTGTGATCCGTTCAACCCGATCTTGGTCACCAACAAAAATGATATCCTTGGCGATGTTTTGAGGTTTTAAATTTAAGTGGTAAACACTTCCGTCTGGATTGAGGATAAGTTCAGATTCCTTAATAGGCATTAATTACAGTTTTAATAAGTTTATTTTTTGATTTGCTAAATTGAAAATCAAGACGTCTAACGCCTCCATAGGAGATATTATTATTAATGTCCAGAGCAAAATTATGGTGATTCATCAAGGCTTCATGCCCATTTCTGTTTAATGTTATTTGATCTTCAGATTCGTCAAAGAAAATAGATAGGTTATTAATAATGCGATTTAACTGCATATCCCCAAAACCATAAAAGCCTTGATAATTAAGTGCATATCCGAGAAGATGATGCCTTGATTTAATGGTATTATCTCTTAATAACTTCAATATGTTTTGTTCAATGGCATTTAAACCATTTTTTAAATCAGGAAATCGTTTTAAATGGGCCTTCAGGCAACTACTCAAATATTTAAAGGAAGACGGCTTTACTATATAAGGTTTAAGAATATTATGATCTTTTCCGCAATAGATACGCCAAAGATCTAAAGCCAAAGTTCGATCTTCTTTTGAGAGTTTCACCTTGCTTTTATAATGATCTAATAGTTGGGCTGGTGTTAATTCAGCAAGTCCTTTTAAGCCCTTTTCGTTGGGTATTCTTCCACTAGACACAAGAGAAATGGGAAGTTTTATTTCTTTCTGATGTAATAGGCTTAGCACGCCTATCATATTGATTTGGCAGAAAAGATCGTATTCAAACCAGAGAACGATTTCAGTATATTTAGAAACATCATTCAATATTTTTAATTCCTTCTCCAGTTCAATTTTATTTATCACTAAATCATAGGTTTCTAATAAAAATTGTCTTCGAATTTCAAAAAACTCATCAGAATTAATATTAGATATTGTAGGACCTTCACATAGCATTTCCTGCCATGTTAAAATATCACCTACGATGTCTAACTCCTTCAAATAATCGGTTAAACTATTACCATTTGTAATATGAAGAATTGAACTTTTCATTAGCCACCAACGCGTTTTACTTTAAACCCCTTTTCCTTAAGAATTTCCATGATTTTATCTCTAAAATCACCTTGAATGATGATCTTGTCATCTTTAAAACTACCACCAACACTCAATTTTTGTTTAAGTTCTTTAGCTAAGCGCTTAAAATCAGAATCAGCACCAGTATAGCCTTCTAAAATGGTAATGGGTTTTCCTTTACGCTTTTCGTATTTACAAATAATAGGATCGTCCTGCATCCAAATGCCTTTTTCATCAGGTACCGAAGTATTTTCTTCGGGAGCATGATCTGGAAAAAGCGATTTTAATTGTTCTTGAAGATCCATTATTTCTTTATCAGTCCGAGTTCTACAAGTCTCTGATTTAAAAATTCTCCAGCCGTAATATCTTCGAATTGTTTCGGATTTTGCTCATCAATACAGCTATCTAAGACATCCAATTTCATTTTGCTAATAGGATGCATAAAAAAAGGAATGGAATATCTTGAAGTTCCCCAAAGCTCACGTGGCGGATTCACAACGCGATGAATGGTTGATTTTAATTTATTATTGGTGTGCCTCGAAAGCATATCACCAACATTGATCATAAGTTCATCCGGTTCGGCTATGGCGTCGATCCATTCACCATCATGATTTTGAACTTGAAGACCACGACCTTGTGCACCCATTAGTAAAGTGATAAGATTGATATCACCATGAGCTGCTGCACGTACGGCATTATTAGGTTCTTCTGTAATTGGAGGGTAATGAATAGGTCTTAAAATACTGTTGCCATTTTTAATATATTCATCAAAATAAGTTTCTTCTAGATCAAGATGCAGGGCTAAAGCTCTTAAAACATATTTTGCCGTTTTCTCAAGCATTCTATACGTTTGTTTCCCCACCTTATTAAAGGCAGGTAATTCTTTTACTTCTACATTCTTAGGATATTCTGCTTCTAACTCAGGGTCATTCTCAACATATTGTCCGAAATGCCAGAATTCCTTTAAGTCACCTTCTTTCTTTCCTTTTGCACTTTCTTTACCAAATGAAACATAGCCTCGTTGTCCACCTATACCGGGAATTTCGTAGCTGCGTTTAACATCAACAGGTAGTGAGAAGAAATTTTTAATTTCCGTATATAGATTTTCAACCAAAGTTTCGTCAAGAAAGTGACCTTTTAAAGCTACAAAGCCTATTTCTTCATAAGCTTTTCCAATTTCATCAATAAATTTTTGTTTTCGATTTGGGTCACCAGACAAAAAGTCTTCAAGATTTACACTTGGTATTGTATCCATTTTTATAAAATTAAATTTGAGTAGAAAACAAAGATAACGAAAATCATTAATCAATACTTAAAATATACATATGGAACGTATATTTTTTTACTACTTTTGAGTTAGAATAGTTATTCATGAAATCAACCTCAGAGATCAAATCCAACATTACCTATAAGAAGCATAAACTAGATGATCAGACGCTTTTATTACTATATAAAAGTATGCTCAAACCAAGGATGATCGAAGAAAAAATGTTGATCCTACTTCGACAAGGAAAGATTTCGAAGTGGTTTTCAGGTATCGGACAAGAAGCTATTGCTGCTGGAGTGACGCTTGCCATGCAAAATGACGAATACATTTTGCCAATGCACAGAAATTTAGGCGTTTTTACCACCAGACAAATACCTTTAAATCGCTTGTTTGGCCAATGGCAAGGCAAGGCAAGTGGATTTACAAAAGGCCGAGATCGCTCCTTTCATTTCGGTACTCAAGAGTATAAAATTATTGGAATGATCTCTCATCTAGGTCCGCAATTAGGTGTTGCCGACGGCATAGCCTTAGCTAATCTATTAAAGAAAAATAATAAAGCAACAGCCGTTTTTACAGGAGAAGGCGGTACGAGTGAAGGAGATTTTCATGAAGCTTTAAATGTTGCTTCAGTATGGAATTTACCCGTACTATTCTGTATTGAAAATAATGGATATGGCTTGTCTACACCAACATCTGAGCAATATAAATGTAAGGACCTAGCTGATAGAGGACTTGGATATGGCATTGAATCACACATTTTGGATGGGAATAATATCATAGAAGTTTATTCAGAGGTCAATAAAATTGTTAAGAGTGTCCGAAAAAACCCTAGACCAGTGCTCATTGAATTCAAAACGTTTAGAATGCGTGGTCATGAAGAGGCGAGTGGTACTAAATATGTTCCCAAAGCTTTAATGGAAGAATGGGCGCTAAAAGACCCGTTGGTCAATTATCAATCCTACTTAAAAGATGTCGAGGTCTTAACTGAAGCGTTAGAAGTAAAGATCAAGGAAGAAATAGTGCATGAGATCAATGCAAATTTAGAAATCGCCTTTGAGGAAGATGAAATTGTTCCAGATTTAACTAAAGAGTTAAACGATGTATACCAAACATTTGATTATAAAGAACATACACCAAATACAAATACGCATGAAATAAGATTAGTTGATGCGATTTCTGAAGGCTTGAAACAATCCATGGAAAAGCATGAAGATCTCGTGATCATGGGGCAAGATATTGCTGAATATGGAGGGGTTTTTAAAATAACTGAAGGGTTTTTAAACCAATTTGGTAAAGAACGTGTCCGAAATACTCCAATTTGTGAATCTTCGATAATTGAAGCTGCAATGGGCTTGTCTATCTGTGGTATAAAAAGTGTGGTCGAATTGCAATTTTCAGATTTTATAACCTCAGGATTTAATCCTGTTGTCAATTATCTGGCTAAATCATACTATAGATGGAATCAAAATGCAGATGTTGTGCTCCGTATGCCTTGTGGCGCTGGTGTTGCCGCAGGACCTTTTCATTCTCAAACAAATGAGGCATGGTTTACAAAAACACCTGGCTTAAAAGTGGTTTATCCTGCGTTTCCCTATGATGCAAAAGGACTTCTTGCAACAGCGATCAATGATCCTAACCCTGTGCTATATTTTGAGCACAAGGCCCTTTATAGAAGCATAAGACAAGAAGTACCAACAGATTATTTTACGATCCCTTTCGGAAAAGCATCATTGTTAAGAGAAGGCAGCGATATTTCAATAATCACTTATGGTGCAGGTGTACATTGGGCACTTGAAACGCTGGAGTTAAATCCAAAAATAAATGCGGATCTACTCGATTTAAGATCGCTCCAACCTTTAGATACAGATGCCATTTATAAATCTGCGATAAAAACGGGGAAGGTCATAATCTTACAAGAAGATAGTATGTTTGGAGGTATTGGCAGTGATATTTCAGCCTTGATCATGGAGAATTGCTTTGAAAGTCTAGACGCACCAGTTAAACGCGTAGCGAGTTTAGATACGCCAATTCCTTTTGATGCCAAACTCGAAGCACAATATTTAGCAAAAAACAAGTTTGAAGACGAGCTCAAAACATTACTTGCTTATTAAACTATAGATGTTCGCTCTTATGTGATTTGAGTTACAATTGATTTGAATAAAAGATAATACCTTTTGCCAAATTTTTATATGATTTCATGGAAAGACGAAAATTCATTAAAAACACCCTTCTCGGTACATCAGCTACCTGCCTAGGTTTGGATATTGTATTTTCTTCAAACTTGCCCGATAACTACATCCCAATTGCATTTCAAGAAACTGATCCTTTTGCCCTTTTTAATAAGGACAAGGACATGCAAATTCTTAATGATAAGCCCTGGAATATTGAAGCACAAGCGCATTTATTAAACGACAATATAACGCCCAATAAATATATGTTCATTAGAAATAATGGCCTTATTCCAGAAATACTTGATGCTAGGCAGTGGAAATTGACTATCGATGGTGAGTCTGTTAAAAATGCAACGTCTTTTAACATTCAAGAATTAAAATCAAAATTCAAACAATATACTTACCAACTTACCCTTGAATGTGGCGGTAATGGAAGAAGCGAATTCAACCCGCCCGCTAAAGGCAATCAGTGGACGGTTGGGGCCGTTTCCAGTGCCGAATGGACAGGTGTTAGACTGAAAGATGTTTTAAACGACGTTGGTATTAAATCAAATGCCGTTTACGTAGGCTATCATGCCATAGATCTGCATCTCAGTCAAGACCCAGAAAAGGAAGTCATCTCAAGAGGAATTCCAATGAAAAAGGCTATGCAAGATGAAACTTTGATTGCTTTTAAAATGAACGGAAAAGATATCCCGAGAGCACACGGATTCCCATTACGACTTGTTGCTGGTGGTTATCCCGCTTCAGCATCAGGAAAATGGATCAATCGTTTAAGTGTTAGAAATAAGGTACATGATGGACCTAAAATGGAATCACCTTCGTATCGTGTGCCATGCGATCCAGTAGCACCAGGAACGCAAGTAAAAGATGAAGATATGTGCATCATTGAAAGTATGCCTGTAAAATCATTGATCACCTTTCCAAAAAGTGGCGCTATTATAAAAAAGGGGAACACTTTAAAAATAAACGGACATGCATGGGCAGGGGAGTTAGAAGTCATTAAGATGGAATATTCTATTGATTTTGGAGTCACATGGCAGTCATGTAAGCTTGAAAAACCAGCAAACCGCTTTGCCTGGCAACATTTTCAAGCTGATGTTAATTTTCCTAAAACAGGATATTATGAAGTTTGGGCTCGCGCAACAGATACAAATGGACGCAGTCAACCCATGCTCGTTCCAGGTTGGAACCCAAAAGGATATTTAAACAATGCCTGTCATCGCATTGCAATAAAAGTAAGTTAATGGAGCAACAAAAATTCAGAAAAAAAGTGATGCGTATTTATTACGCTTTATCTGTGTTTTTCGGATTACTGTTGCTGTTGTCTGCAGGTTTGGTTTATATAAGTGTAAATCCATCAGTGCTAATCCCATCACCTAAAACCAATAGTAATGCGTATGTTGACATAGATCCAAATAGAATTGAAAATGGTATTCATTTGGCTACAGGATTTAAGGATGATGATGGATTGCAGGTGGTCATTTCGCAATGCACACCTTGTCATTCGGCAAAATTAGTTACTCAAAATCGAGCAACAAAAGAAGGTTGGATCAGCATAATTAGATGGATGCAAGACACCCAAAAGCTATGGGATCTTGGCGCAAATGAAGACATTGTCGTTAGCTATTTAGCAAAAAATTATGCACCAGAAAACACAGGCAGGCGCGCCATATTAACAGATATAGAATGGTATGAATTGGAGAATTAAAATAGGATGTATTGCAGTACTCTTTTTCGCTTGTAATGGAGAAGAAAAAAAATGGGGTGAGGATACCCCATTCGTATCCGAAGCGACAAAAGCATACTACAGTACAGAACATCTTATTGAAGTTGAAGAACTCAAGAATTTTTCAACTTCTATAGATCATAAAATCATAGATTTGAGAAAACCGGATGATTTTAATTCTGGGCATATTCCAAATGCAATTAACATTTGGCGTACAGATATTGAAAATAATGACTACCCTTATCAAGGGATCATGGCCACCAAGGCTCAAATAGAACTTTTATTTAGTAAACTGGGGATTGAGAACAAAGACCACTTGATAATTTATGATAATAATGGAGCTTGTGACGCCTCAAGATTGTGGTGGATACTGAAAAATTATGGATTTGAAAATGTCAAACTGCTGAATGGCGGTCTAGATCATTGGATTGAGATGAAGGGAAAGCTTTCTAAAGAAACACAGGTATATCAACCCTCTCATTTTACATTGCCTGATGAGTTAAACATTAAACTTTACATTGGATTAAACGAATTGAAATCGGTAGTAACTAATAATAGCAGCGTAGTGCTAGATACAAGAGCCACAGACGAATTTACTGGACTGCGTCAAAAATCTGGCGCTAGTCGAGCAGGGCATATTCCTAAAAGTATCATGGTTGATTGGGCAAATACAATTGATTATCATGGCTCTAAAAAATTCAAGTCCTTTCAAGAACTGTATGATTTATATGCTCGGCATCAAATAACACAGGACAAGGACATCATAGTTTATTGTCATTCTGGTGTACGATCTTCACACACAACCTTCGTATTGACAGAATTATTAGGATTTAAACGCGTAAAAAATTATGATGGGTCGTGGGTAGAATGGAGTTATCATAAAGAATTACCTATTGAAAGCGATACAATAACAAAAGAATATAAATAGTTATGGAAAAATATTTAGAAGCATTTAAAAATGCATTTTTAGGAACATTAGATTGGACGTGGAAATCGATTTTATTCGAAGTGCCATGGTATACTAATTATTTCTGGGGACTAGTAGTCATTTCACTATTGGTGTGGTTTCTTGAGATCATCGTTCCTTGGCGAAAAGAACAGTCTATTTTTCGGAAGGATTTCTGGCTTGATGGCTTTTACATGTTCTTCAACTTTTTCATTTTTGCAATTGTCATTGGTGGGGTTTATAGTATGCTTGAAGTTGCCTTTAAAAGTTTCGGTGTAACTATGAGCTCATTGGCAATTATCGATATTTCTTCCATTCCAACTTGGGGTCAACTGTTATTGTTCTTCATAGTGCTGGATTTTGTACAATGGCTCACTCATGTCATGCTGCATCGCTTTTCCATTTTATGGCGCTTTCATAAAGTACATCATTCGGTTAAGGAAATGGGCTTTGCTGCTCACCTCAGATATCATTGGATGGAAAACATTTTTTATAAACCACTAAAAGTATTTGCGGTGATGTTGTTGGGTGGATTTGAACCGGAACAAGCTTACATTGTTCATTTTATGGCCATAACTATTGGGCATTTGAATCATGCTAATGTTAAGTTCTCTTACGGTCCGTTAAAGTATGTTTTTAATAATCCTGTGATGCATTTATATCATCATGCCTATGCATTACCAAAAAAGCGTATGTATGGTGTAAATTTTGGAATAAGCTTGAGTCTATGGGATTATCTTTTCAAAACCAATTACATTCCAGAAACAAGTGGGACTATTGAATTGGGGTATTCAGATGATGACAAAATGCCAAAGTCCTTTTTTAAACAATTGGTTTATGGCTTTAAAAAAAATCAATAGCCACTAAGTAATTGGTCTTTACGGTTTTAAGCTGAAAAAATGTCAGATTTTCTGAAATATTTTCAGTTTTTTATACATGGCATTTATTTTGCTTATTATGGTTAAAAGTTAATGTTTAATTTAAAATTTAATTAGTTATGAATGGGTTAATTCCAACTGTAAAAAGCGGAAATGAAAAATCGAATTCTTTAGGTTTTAGAACATTACCAACATTTTCGTCTTGGCTTGACGATATCTTTGAAAGTCGTCTTACTCCAGATCTTACGTCAAATTTTAATAGAGGAATGACTTTACCAGCAGTAAATGTCATTGATTCTACCGATGACTATGTAGTTGAAATGGCAATTCCTGGCATGTCTAAGTCAGACTTCGATATCAGTCTGGATAATCAAATTTTAACGATTTCTGCCGAAGAAAAAACGACTTCGGAGGAAAATGAAGAGCATTACACGAGACGTGAATTTGGCTACGCTTCATTTAAGCGCTCTTTCTCGTTACCTGATTCAGTTGAATCAGAAAAAATAAAGGCGAAATATGAAGATGGAATCTTAAAAGTTCACTTGCCTAAAAAGGAAGAGGCAAAGAAAAAACCTATAAGAAATATTAAAATTTCCTAAACGAAAAAGCCAGCGAAAAACGCTGGCTTTTTTTATTTCAATTTATAACTTTTATTCGGCTTGAATTTCTTTGGCCACGGCTTGGGCTTCATCAAGTACGCGTAATAAATTATCACTCCAAAGTGCACTTATTTCTTCTTCGGTATAGCCACGCTTTACGAGCTCCAGAGTAACATTTAAAGTTTCGGAGGCATCATTCCAACCATCGACTCCGCCACCACCGTCAAAATCACTACTGATTCCAACATGCTTCAATCCAATTTTATCAACCATATAATCAATATGATCCACAAAATCTGAAACGTTCACAGCAGGAGGGAAGTCTTTTATTCTTGCTACCTTTTCATTGGCTAGTCCGATTACCTTACGATAGTTTTGATAAAATGCCATTTGCTCTTCAGGATTTAATTTAGCTTCACGTACTTCTTTAAATGAATTGTACCATTTTATTTCCAATGAATCGGCAATGCCTTTACGAATCTCTTTTAAGGCAGCATCTCTTTTATCATTCTTTTCTTTATCAACATAAGCTTGAAAGGCAACAGTTTGAACAACACCACCATTTTCTTTCATCCATTCTAACTGCTCATCATCTAAGTTTCTGCTATGATCGCATAAGGCGCGTGCCGAAGAATGTGATGCAATTATTGGAGCCTTCGACAGTTTGATCATTTGACGCATGGATTCCTTCGACGGATGCGATACATCGATGAGCATGCCTAATCTGTTCATTTCGGCTATAACTTCTTTTCCCAGCTCACTTAAGCCATTGTGCAACCAAACATCATCTTCTTCGCCTGTATTACTATCGCACAATTGACTATGTCCGTTGTGTGATAAGGACATATAACGCGCGCCCAAATTGTAGAATTTCTCAACATTAGCAATATCTTCACCAATAGGATAGCCATTTTCGATCCCTATCATCGCCACTTTTTTCCCTTTTTTAATTATTTTTCTAACGTCTTCCGAAGTGGTCGCCAATTCTATTTGATCAGGTGCAATATCATTCACCAATTTTTGAATAGCATCAAATTTTGATATGGCATTCTCATAGGCTTTTTTATAGCCTTCCGCATTAAGTGAGTCTTGACCAGTATAAACAATGAACCAAGGCACATCTAATCCACCAGCAGTCATTTTAGGAAGTGTCACCTGCGCATCCAGATCCTGAGTATAGTTGATAGAATCTGTAAAATTTTGAACATTTATATCGCAATGTGTATCTAAAGTGATCACACGTTCATGAATAGCTTTGGCCTTTGCCATGAGTTCTTCATCGGTCATAGTACTAGAGGTATTGTCCTTACAGGAAGTTAAATTGAAGATTATTAATAAAACAAGACCCAAGCTGTATTTGAATTTTAGCACTTGCTTTATAGTATTAAAAGATGTAAAAGGGAATTGCATAGAAGTTAACTTTAGTTGAAAAAATCAAAGATAATAATAATTGCTTGGGTAATTTATAGTTTCGAATTGGATGATCAAAAAAAAAGCCTGAACGAGTTATTCAGGCTTTATAAATTTTAGAATCGAGATGCTAGTTCAAAACTCCAGCATCCTTTTGTTTCTTAGAATACCAAATGAATACCAGTCCTAGAATAACAATTATGGCCGGCATAAGATAAGGCTGGTGATCGCTAAATACTTCTGGTGCATCTGTACCAAAAAGCCAATACACCTGACTAATTGCTGCAGCAACAAATGAAACGATAAATAGCATAACAGCTAGCTTTTTACGCATTAAAAACGCAAGCGCTGCAGCTAAGCCTGCAAAAACTGCGATCGCAAATAATGCCGTATTCCAGGCAGGTAAGGCGTCCATGAACGCTATTTGTTCAGCCGACAGTTTTTCGGTTGCCATTTCCATGTCATATGCTTGGGCGAGATAATTTAATACACCCATGGCATTCCATAGTAAGGCAACAATACCAATGATCCAAAATAATACTCCAGGTTTGTTTGTGTTTGTCATAGTTAATTATTTAGTTAGTTTTTAGTCATTAATTATCCGGTAAATGAGTGATAATCAATAACAATGTAAAGAGAAAGCCTAAGAAAACCAAAAGATATTAGCTATTCAGGGCGACCAAAATGCCATGCTAGCATTAAAATTTATATCCCTTTTCATTTCAATTGAAGGCACATCTATTAGAATTTGACGTAATGTGCTAACATAACATGGTATCAAATGAGCTAATTTTTTAAATTGCTTAAAAATAAGGGTGTTAAATGCATTCTAGATTGAAAATTCTTACCTTTAAGTTTTGTATTCTATGCATAGAGAAGAACTTTTAAATTGCCATAATCGCATTAAACCTTATATTCATAATACGCCGGTATTATCCTCCACATTATTGGATGAAATTTCCGGAACTTCCTTAGTGTTTAAATGTGAGAATTTTCAGAAAATGGGAGCCTATAAAATGCGAGGTGCAACGAATGCAGTTTTACAATTAAGCGACAAACAAAAGAACCATGGTGTTGTCACCCATTCTTCAGGAAACTTTGCACAAGCGCTGTCTTTGGCCGCAAAAAATAGTGGCATAGATGCGCATATTGTGATGCCTAGTAACGCGCCAAAAGTGAAAATGAATGCCGTGAAAACCTATGGTGGCATCATTCATATTTCCGAACCAAATCTGAAGGGCAGAGAAGCATTAAGCAAAACAATAATTGAGGAAACGCAGGCCACGTTCATTCACCCAAGTAATGATCTAAATGTTATTTACGGACAAGGAACAGCAGCTATGGAGTTATTGAAAACACATCCAGATCTTGATGTTATTGTTGTACCAGTTGGTGGTGGAGGACTGATAGCCGGAACCGCATTAGCAGCACATTATTTTGGACATAACTGTAAGGTCATAGGAGGAGAGCCCTTTGAAGCAGATGATGCCTATCGCTCACTTAAAAGTGGTAAAATTGAATCGAATACAAGCTCAAATACAATTGCTGACGGACTTAGAACAGTTCTTGGTGATAAGAACTTTCCCATCATCCAAAAGCACGTTGATCGAATAATACGTGTTGAAGAAACGGAAATTATAAATGCTATGAAGTTGATCTGGGAACGCATGAAGATCATCGTTGAGCCTTCAAGTGCTGTGGCTTTGGCTGCGGTATTACGTAAGAAAGACATGTTTAATAAGAGAAAGGTTGGTATTGTTATTTCTGGAGGAAATGTTGATTTTACAAAAATACCTTTCTAAAAAATTATCTTCAGCGAACTAATATTCAAAATTTGTAAGATATGTATTACAGGTAAATGTATTAGAACTAATTATTGTTCAAATCATCAAATACATTATTATTCCCGAAATTTTAGCATTATATTTATAATCCTACCAAATTTATCCCTCATAAATAATTTTCGGAAGGTTGATTAATAGCAGATTCAGCCTCAATATCTACTCTAAGCATTGCGACTTGCAGCGTTTGGTAAGAGATATTTATGAATCGATTTTAGCGATGAACTAAAATTATGTTAGCAACCTTTTTTCCACTTGATGCGATAAAAATTCTGGCGCGCCTAAATGGGCTGTGCTATTGCTTTATTTTAGTTTTTCCACGTTTGAGTTCATTGCTGTTACAGCGGCATATGGTGCTTAAAAAATCTGTTCAGTTAAACGATTTGAAATACTATTAACAATATTATACAATCCACACTTTAATTATTTGTACTATGAATAATCTTACTCACTTTTCACCATCTAAAAACAAGCTGAATGGAACCTGTTGTTCTAATTTTAGAATGTCTTTCAAGAACCTTAAAGGAATAAAAACAATTCTATTGTCTTTATTCCTTTTATTATTTATAAACCTTACAGCAACTGCGCAAACCGAATTTTTGCCAATTTGCCAAGATGAAGCACCTGATGCACCTTATACATTGGAAGAGGTTGCTGACCTTTACAGCAGTCAATGTGAAAATGAGGCTATTGAAGTTACTTTAAGTTCTACTATGTCAGGAAATGATTGTAGTTGGACCTTACTCTATAGGTATGACGTAAAATGTGGGAATAATGATCTAACCCCACTAAAAGTTACTTATAACGGTGGCGACGAATCGGCACCAGAATTGGCTGGCGATCTTCCGGATGGCGCATCGAATATCGATGCCTGCTTCGAAGATATTCCAGTTGGACCCACGGAAGCCGAAATTGCAGCACTTTTCCAGGACAATTGTGGAAATGTTAACGTGTCAAAATCAGGTGTACCATCTGGTGACGATTGTAATTGGAATGTAACATATAAATATACCATAACTGACGATTGTGGAAACCAGGCTGATTTTTTAGACATCTCTTTTAGCGGTGGCGATATGAGCCCTCCAATACTAAATAAAGATGCACAACTACCAACTGGTGAATCTGGACTAAATCTATGTTTCGATGAAGTTCCAGAAGGCCCAACTGAAGCCGAAATTGCAGCGTTGTTTTCTGATGAATGTGGTGAAGTTGTCGTTAGTAAAGATCTATATTTTAAAGGTGATGATTGCGGTTGGAAAGGTGAAATTACCTATACAGTTCAAGATACTTGTGGAAACAGCCTTGATCCAATTGTATTAGCATATTCTGGTAGTGATAGTGAAGATCCAGTTCTAGATTCATATCCTGAAGATTTCACAGTTTCATGTATTGACCTTGTGCCAGCTGCCGAATCGATTAATTTTACCGATAATTGTAAAGTCGAAGGTAAATTAAAAGCGACTGCAACTGATGACTTAAGTGGTCTTGGAGATTTTTGTGAAGGAGGCGTTATCATTAGAACTTGGACAGGTACTGATGATTGTGGAAATTCTACAAGTCATTCTATAACAATTACTGTTGAAGGAGCTCCTGCTCCAGAATTTGAACAAACAACTAACTTAACCATTGATTGTACCTTATTAGCGGAATTTAACGCGCCTTTATTATCATATTCTAATGGCGGTCAAGGAGCTTGTGATATTAGTGGTCAAGCAGAAGGTACTCCAGAGCCATTTGATGGCGACTGCGGTGAATTTAATGTCAATTATTCATATACCGATGAATGTGGTAGAACCATTACGGCAACACTTATTGTAATTGTAGTAGATAATACGAATCCCGAAATAGTTGATGTCACTGATTTTGCCTTAGATGGTTACAATACAGAATGGCCAGCTAATTTGTCTACAACATGGACAGATAACTGTGCTGATGGCGGCTCTATCGATTCAGATGGAGGTGGAGAAGTAACTACCAGTGATGATGGTTGCTCTCAAAGCCGTGTTTATACATTTACTGTTACTGACAACTGTGGCAATTCAGATACTGAAACCACCACAGTAACACGAGATTATGATGTTACAGATCCAGAAATAAATGATTTACCAGACTTCATGCTAGAATTATGCAATGAAGATTTTCCATCAAAATTAACGACGACCTGGACAGACAATTGTTCCGAAGGTGGTTCTGTTGATTCAGATGGAGGTGGTGATGTTATGACTAGCGACGATGGATGTACTCAAACCGTAGTTTATACCTTTACTGTGACTGATGATGCGGGAAATACAGATACTGAAACGACTACAGTAACTAGAGAATATGATGAGACCAATCCAGAGATCGCTGATGTTGCAGATTACACCTTAGATGGTTGTAACGCAGATTGGCCAGCTAATTTGTCTACAACATGGACAGACAACTGTGCTGATGGTGGTTCAATAGAGTCAGATGGTGGTGGAGAGATCACAACTAGCGCTGATGGTTGTTCTCAATCACGTGTGTATACTTTTACCGTTACTGACGACTGTGGAAATTCAGATACTGAAACTACCACAGTAACAAGAGACTATGACGAAACAGCTCCAGAGATCGCTGATGTACCGGAT
>JABDMU010000042.1 GCA_013001285.1 Flavobacteriaceae bacterium | reverse complement strand
GAGATACTACCGGACAAGAATTACCTGAAGGGTTTCAAACCGCTGAATTTGTTTTGGAACATGGCTTTCTTGATTTTATTACCCATAGAAAAGATCTAAAAAATAAAGTAAATCAATACATTGATCTAATCACGAATCAACCCTTAAGGGAATAATTCTTAGTGCATAAAAAATGGCCTACCACAATCGCGGTAAGCCATCTTTTGAAATTTTAAATTATCCTAATAACTAATTAAGTACGATATCTACAACTTCACCAGTATCAAATGTGAAGGTTGCCATGTTATCACAATCACCTTCTCCAAAGTCGAATACCCCTGAGAAATTTGTGCGTTCTACGTCGATTGATCCACTAACAAAATAATAGCAAATAACTTCACGTCTCAGCGGAATGATCACTTCATAATTGTGAGTGTTTCCGTTTACAAAAGTTGTAGACCAATTTCCTGTGATCTCAAATACGTTATCACTAAAGATCCCGCTTGCAAAACCTTCAACCCATTCTCTAATTTTAATACCACCTCTTGAAGCCTGTGCTCCATTTGGCCATATTACAGTAAGGTCTGAAGTTTTTGTGAATTGAGGGTTACCATTTTCATTCGACAATTGTTTCAAGATCGTTTTACCACCTTGAATGTTCTTGGCATTGAAATAAAAATCTTCTAAAGATTTAGTAATATACACTTCCTGTGCTTCAGGATTACGTGTGTAGGTTAAAATAATTTTTCCTTTCAGGATATTACCATGAACCAAGCAACCTTCTGTTCCAAAGTCAATAGTAATTTCTCTGTAATTTTGTTCGATTACAACTGTTATTGTAACACAATCAGGTAAATTAAAGTTCGCTACAGCTCTACCTTGTTCACTCATTTCCTGAGTTTCATAAACGTCTAAAGCAATATCATCCATTGCATCGGAGGCTAGATCAATTTCGGCAGATCTTGACACTTCTGAATAATCTTGTTGTTGCGGGTCATCATTTACAGGTTCATCTTTACTACATCCTACAATAAATAAAGAAATTGCAAGAACCGTAAATAGCATTTTTAGGTTAAATTTCATCTTTTTCATTTTTTGTTCGTTTTAAGTTAATATGTTGTTAAGACTTTCTTAAAATAAAAAGGTTTAATTGCAAACGTAACTATTTAAAGAAAATTACAATAAATCCTTTATCTTCTGTTGTTTTCTTAAAAATTACTATATTTGCAGCTTGGTACGAAATGCGTATCAATACATAAAAATCATTTAAATAAATATTGGCATGTATTTGACAAAAGAATCTAAAGAGAAACTCTTTAAAAAACACGGTAAAAGTGCAACTGACACGGGTTCAGCGGAAGGACAAATTGCATTATTTACTCACAGAATTAATCATTTAACTGAACATTTAAAGCAAAACCGTAAAGATTATAACACTGAGCGTTCCCTAGTAAGACTAGTTGGTAAGCGACGTGCTTTACTTGATTACTTAACAAAGAAAGATATTTTAAGATATCGTGCTATTGTTAAAGAATTAGGATTAAGAAAATAATTTTCAAAGAGGCTTTTATGCCTCTTTTTTATTACAACGTGCTTGTCACGTATTCATTAAAAAGAAGCTATTATAGTTTTTCATTGGTCCGGCATTTGAAATGTCATCAACAACACTACAACAACAACACAGCGACCATTGTTTAATTAGAATTTAAAAATTTATGATTCCAAAAACATTTAAAGAGGTCATTGACCTTGGTGATGGTAGAGAAATTTCTATCGAAACCGGAAAATTAGCAAAACAGGCCCATGGTTCTGTTGTTGTACAATCTGGAAAATGTATGTTATTATGTACAGTTGTTTCCAATTACAAGCAATCTGACGTCGATTTTTTACCGCTAACAGTAGATTATCGTGAAAAATTTGCGGCAGCTGGACGTTATCCAGGAGGATTCTTCAAAAGAGAAGCAAGACCAAGTGATGGCGAAGTATTAACTATGCGTTTAGTTGACCGTGTTTTACGTCCTCTATTCCCAAAAGATTATCATTCTGAAACACAAGTCATGATACAATTAATGTCTCATGATGATGAAGTGATGCCTGATGCCATGGCCGGATTAGCCGCATCTGCAGCGATTCAATTATCTGATTTTCCATTTGAGTGTGCTATCTCTGAAGCCAGAGTAGGACGTGTCAATGGTGAATTCGTTATCAATCCAACAAGAGCACAATTAGAAGAATCTGATATCGATATGATGATTGGAGCTTCTGCCGACTCTGTCATGATGGTTGAAGGTGAGATGGAAGAAATTTCTGAAGAAGAAATGACTGAAGCGATCAAATTTGCACATGAAGCGATTAAAGTACAATGTGCTGCTCAAGTGCGATTAGCAGAAGCTTTTGGTAAGAAAGAAGTTCGTGAGTATGAAGGTGAAAGAGAAGATGAAGATTTAGCAAAGAAAATTCATGACATGGCTTATGATAAGGTCTATGCCATTGCAAAAGCAGGATCAGCTAAACATGAAAGAAGTAATGCTTTTTCTGAAATCAAAGAAGAGATAAAAGCAAGCTTTTCTGAAGAAGAACAAGAAGATTATGGCGACTTACTATCTAAATATTACTACAAAGCTGAAAAAGCTGCCATTCGCGATTTAACCTTAAACGAAGGTTCTCGTTTAGATGGAAGAAAGACTGACGAGATCAGACCTATTTGGTGTGAAGTAGATTATCTTCCTTCTACTCATGGTTCAGCAATTTTCACACGTGGAGAAACACAGGCTTTAGCAACTGTTACTTTAGGAACATCAAGAGATGCCAATCAATTAGACATGCCGTCATTCGAAGGTGAAGAACGTTTCTATTTACATTATAACTTCCCGCCTTTTTCAACGGGAGAAGCCAGACCAATTCGTGGTACATCACGTCGTGAAGTTGGGCATGGAAATTTAGCACAACGTGCATTAAAAGGTATGGTTCCTGATGAATGTCCGTATACAGTTCGTGTTGTATCTGAGGTCTTAGAATCTAATGGTTCTTCTTCAATGGCAACTGTTTGTTCTGGAACGATGGCATTAATGGATGCTGGTGTTCAACTTAAGAAACCTGTTTCCGGTATTGCAATGGGATTGATTTCCGATGCTGATTCTGGAAAGTATGCTGTTCTTTCTGATATTTTAGGAGATGAAGATCATTTAGGTGATATGGACTTTAAAGTTACTGGTACCGCTGATGGTATTACTGCTTGTCAAATGGACATTAAGGTAAAAGGCTTATCCTATGAGATTTTAGTGAATGCACTTAAACAAGCGCGTGACGGAAGATTACATATATTAGAAAAGTTAACTGAAACTATTGCAACTCCGGCCGATGATGTGAAGCCACATGCTCCAAAAATGATCACCAGAAGAATTCCTAATGAATTTATTGGTGCATTAATTGGACCTGGTGGAAAAGTAATTCAAGAATTACAGAAAGAAACCGGATGCACAATCGTTATTAACGAAGATCCAGTTACTGAAGAAGGAATTGTTGAAATTCTTGGAACAGATCAAAACGGAATTGACCAAGTTTTAGCAAAAATTGACTCGATAATGTTTAAACCTGAAGTTGGTAGCATTTACGAAGTAAAAGTTATAAAAATGCTTGATTTTGGTGCTGTTGTCGAATATGTTGAAGCTCCAGGAAACGAGGTCTTATTACACGTTAGTGAATTAGCTTGGGAACGAACAGAAAACGTCTCAGATGTTGTAAACATGGGAGATGTGTTTGATGTAAAATACTTTGGCTTAGATAAACGTACGCGTAAAGAGAAAGTATCTCGTAAAGCAATTTTACCAAAACCTGAAGGTTATGTTGACAGACCGCCACGCGACAATAATCGTGGACGCGATAATCGTGGTCGTGACAACCGTGGTCGTGACAATCGTCGTGATAATGGTCGTGACAACAGAAGAACTGAAGCTAAAAAAGAATAATAATACTGTTCTTTATTAATATAAAACCTCTTATTTTAAATAGGAGGTTTTTTTATGCTTAGAATCCTAAACCAAGTTTTATTCTCACGAGAAAACCTGTAAAAAAATCATAGGCAATACAATATTTTTCGTCCATTTCAATGCAGTATAGTACCGTATTTTTGATCGAATATCTCATAAAACAAATCAATTTAGAGAGTAAAACAATACAACGGCAACCTACATAATCGATTAAATCAGCTATAAAACAGCTTTTTTTGAATCTTTTTTAAACTTTTTGTAACATTTAGTCTCGTTATTACGTATAACTAATAGATGTAAGGATATTCCCTCTAATTAAAAAGCAAAACACTTAAATGAGACAACTCAAAATTACGAAGCAGGTTACTAATAGAGAAACTGCTTCCTTAGACAAGTATCTTCAAGAAATAGGTAAAGTAGACTTAATTACAGCAGACGAAGAAGTAGAATTAGCCCAACGTATTAAAGCTGGTGATCAACTGGCTCTAGAAAAGTTGACCAAAGCTAATTTACGATTCGTAGTTTCTGTAGCTAAGCAATACCAAAATCAAGGATTAACACTTCCTGATTTAATAAATGAAGGTAATTTAGGTCTGATAAAAGCAGCACAACGTTTTGATGAAACTCGTGGATTTAAATTTATCTCTTACGCAGTTTGGTGGATTCGTCAATCTATTCTTCAGGCCTTAGCCGAGCAATCTCGTATTGTACGTTTGCCTTTGAATAAGATTGGATCTATTAATAAGATCAACAAAACATATGCCTTCTTAGAGCAATCACATGAGCGTCCGCCTAGTGCTGAGGAAATTGCCAAAGAATTAGACATGACCATTAATGATGTGAAGGAATCAATGAAGAATTCTGGTCGTCATGTCTCCATGGATGCACCTTTAGTTGAAGGTGAAGATTCTAACCTCTATGATGTATTGAATAGTGGTGAATCTCCAAATCCGGATAAAGAATTATTACATGAGTCTTTACGTACAGAAATTGAAAGAGCGCTTGAAACCTTAACACCTCGTGAAGCCGATGTCATCAGATTGTATTTTGGCCTTGGGAATCAGCATCCTATGACGCTGGAGGAGATTGGAGAGACCTTCGATTTAACACGTGAGCGTGTAAGACAAATTAAAGAAAAAGCAATTCGAAGACTAAAACATACGTCGCGAAGCAAAATATTAAAGACATATTTAGGATAATAAATAGTATCTTTATTATCTAAATACCATTACAAACAGTTACATAACTGTTCGTTTTTTGATTGATGAGAACCCTTGGCTGATTACCGAGGGTTCGTTTTTTTTTATAGATATTATGATCTAAATCACTCATTCCATGACTGATAAATATGCAATCTCTTATGTTAGTCATGCGCGTGTTGATCTCACTCATGCAGAAATTGATGCTCTTTTTGATTTAGTCATTGATTTCAATTTAAAAAACAACATCACTGGAATATTAATTTATAAGGAAGGTGATTTTCTCAAATAATTGAAGTTTCCAAGAAAATTATTACAGATCTATTTGGTCGAATTTTCGTTGATAATCGTCATAAAAACGTACTAACACTTTATGATGACCCAATAGAAGATAGAATATTTGAATCGTATGAAGCGAGGTTTACCGTTATAAAACCTAAAGATCAGATATTAAAGCAGAGACTCTATTTTGATTGGATAAAAATTTCCGATATTGCCAGTGTCAATAAACTTATTAATTTAGCATCAACGTTTATTACTAAATAATCCTTAATGAGTTCAATATTAATAGCACCTTCAATTCTTGCCGCTGACTTTGCTAATCTTCAACGCGATATCGAAATGGTAAATGAAAGTGATGCAGATTGGTTTCATATAGATATTATGGATGGTGTTTTTGTACCTAACATATCTTTCGGAATGCCTGTTCTTAAAGCCATCGCAAAACATGCCAAAAAACCTATTGACGTACATTTAATGATCGTTGATCCTGACAGATACATTAAAACATTTGCCGCCTTGGGAAGTGATATCCTAACCGTACATTATGAGGCTTGTCCTCATTTACATCGTACATTGCAAGCCATTAAAGCCGAAGGCATGAAAGCTGGAGTTGCTCTTAATCCACATACCAATGTTTCTTTACTTGAAGACACCATTAAGGATATTGACCTCGTTTGCCTAATGAGCGTGAATCCTGGATTTGGAGGTCAGAGTTTTATTGAAAATACATATAATAAAGTCAAAGCGTTGAGTGCCTTGATTAAAAAGAAGGGTGCAAAAACATTAATAGAAATTGATGGTGGTGTAACCGATAAAAATGCAAAGGAGCTCGTAAAAGCTGGTGCCAATGTATTAGTAGCGGGTAGTTTTGTCTTTGGAAGTGATAATCAATTAGAAACCATAAAGGATTTAAAATCTAAATCGAATGCATGAAAAAGGCTCCTTTTCAAGAGCCTTTTACCCTACACTCACTAAAACTGATCTAATAAATAATTAATCAGATCTGTTGTTGTTACTATACCAACCAGTTTATTATCGTCTATTACTGGAATGGCGTGAAATTCTTTTTTTGATAGTATTTCCGCAACTTCTTTAATGGTTGTTGAAGAAGCCACGCTTACTAGATTTTTCGCCATCACTTGTTCGATGGTGAATAAATTGTAAACAATGGTATCTACAGAGCCCTCATCCTCATCTACAGCGTCTGCAAAACTTATTCTAAGTAGATCAGTATAACTTAATATTCCACGAACCTCAGCACCCGAAATTACTGGAATGTGCCTTATACGATGCGTTTTAAATAAATGCTCGGCAGTTTCTAAATTGTCATGAATATCCAAGGTCACGACCTTACGTGTCATGATTTCCGATATTGGTGTTCTTTTTTTCATCATTCTTAGTTTTAACATTACTAAAAGTAACACCAAATAAGATGAAAAAATATGATATAAATCATATTACAGCATTGGACTAATATCCGGCAAAATTAAAATTTAACATCTGCCTAACTTTAGAATATACTTGAGGAAACTCACCTTTGAGATCTTGAGGTGACTCAATAAATGATTCGATGATTACTGCTAGAAACTCAAATTGATTGGTAAAGGCGTAATCACGAAAATAACGTGTTGCTATAAGTCGTTTTCTTAATTCTTCCTGATCTGATAGTAAATCCATTAATTCCTTATAAGAATCTTCAAAAATTGTTGAACTGACATCACGTTCTTTGATACTATTAAGATGAATCGCATGAGAAATTTCATGGATTCCTAGGTTTAAATTATCATTCGAGATATCAAATCCTCTTTTAAAATGTTCCCAGGAAATGGCTAGGACTTGGAATTTAGGGTTAAATTCTCCTTGATGATAATCATTATTCATGTGTGAATAGAATTCACTTGGATAGACAAATATTTTATCGATCATCCCTATATAAAAATCTCTAAAACCAAATGTGAGCATGACTGCCGTTGCGGAAACCATCACCTTTATTTCATCTGTTATAGCAAGCTCACCACGACCAATAAAGACCTTGTCTTTCATAAAAGAAGCGACGCGATGTTCAAAATATTCTTGTTCTTTTTGGTTTAATTTAGAGTAGAATAAAAACTGATCTACTAATATTTGCCTTTGACCTGCGCTAAGTTTTCGTTTTTTTAAATAAAAATGAAGATATAAAGGACGTCTTTTTTTTAAAACATAAGCCATCTCGAACATTCTGAATCCAAAATAAAATATCATAATAGCCAAAGCCGCAAAGCAAATCCCTAGAATGATCTGACTTCCAGTATTAAACCGTTGAAGAAGAAACGTTAATAGCATGGTTTATAAACGTCTTTAATTTTACAAAATTGTGAGGGAGAATAAGGGAATTACCTCTAATATGGAATTTAAATATACAAAAAAGATGAAAAATAGCCAGAAAATCAATTTTCTCTCTTAATTAAGTAAAAATTACAAGTATAGCGCGCTTTATAACCTCAATATGTGACTGCTAAGCCTCCGTAGACCGCACTTTGAATTAAAGGGATTAAATTCCCTACAAAGCTCCGCTTTGATCCTATGGGATTAAATATCCCTACAAAGCTCGGTACTTTGAACCAAAGGGATTAAATATCCCTACAAAGCTCCGCTTTGATCCTAAGGGATTAAATATTCCTACAAAGCTCCGCCTTTGATCCTAAGGGATTAAATATCCCTACAAAGCTCCGCTTTGATCCTATGGGATTAAATATCCCTACAAAGCTCCGCTTTGATCCTATGGGATTAAATATCCCTACAAAGCTCCGCTTTGATCCTATGGGATTAAATATCCCTACAAAGCTCCGCTTTG
>JABDMU010000025.1 GCA_013001285.1 Flavobacteriaceae bacterium | reverse complement strand
GGTCACGAGCAGCTAGCGAGGTCAGTACAGATGACTGGACTGTAATTGCCGAAGACTCCCAAGAAGAATTTGTAGGTTACGATAGCTTGACCGAACACGTGAACATTACCAGATACCGAAAAGTGGTTTCTAAAAAGGATGGTGAATTATTTCAATTGGTCTTTGATAAAACACCGTTTTACCCTGAAGGTGGTGGTCAAGTAGGTGATAAGGGATATTTAGAAGATGAACATGGCGACGTGGTTTATGTTCTCGATACCAAAAAAGAAAACAATGTCATCATCCATTTTACAAAAAATCTTCCTGAGCATTTAAATGAAACCTTTAAAGCTGTTGTTGATGAAAAACAACGCTTCAGAACCGCTTGCAATCATACAGCAACCCATTTGTTGCATCAAGCGTTACGTGAGGTATTAGGGGATCATGTTGAGCAAAAAGGCTCAGCGGTGCATTCTAAATATTTGAGATTTGATTTCTCGCATTTTGCAAAATTGACCACTGAGCAGTTGAGAGACGTCGAGAATTTTGTCAATGCAAGAATCGATGGAAAATTGCCATTGGAAGAACAACGTAATGTTCCAATGGAAGAGGCGCTTGCTGGCGGTGCCATGGCTTTGTTCGGAGAGAAATATGGCGATTCTGTTAGAACCATTAGATTTGGTCAATCCATGGAATTGTGTGGTGGAACCCACGTTCAAAACACCGGAGATATTTGGCATTTTAAAATTCGATCTGAGAGTGCGATCGCAGCTGGTATAAGACGTATAGAAGCCATCACTTATGATGCGGTTAAAGATTTTTATTTTGAGAATAACAGAGCGCTATTCGAGATAAAGGACCTTTTAAATAACACAAAAAATCCTGTAAAGGCCGTTACTGATCTTCAAGATGAAAATGCAAACCTCAAAAAGCAAATTGAACGTTTGCTTAAAGAAAAGTCCAAAGGCGTCAAAGGAAGTTTGATCAACGAATTAGAGGAAGTTAATGGCGTTTTATTCTTAGCCAAGGAATTGGATCTTGATGCAAATGGTATAAAAGATTTGGCTTTCGAAATGGGAAAAGATCACAACAATCTATTCGTTCTTTTTGGGGCTAAAAACAATGGTAAAGCAGTGTTGTCCTGTTATATTTCTAAAGAACTAGCCAGTGCAAAGCAGTTAGATGCCGGTAAAATTGTTCGTGAACTTGGAAAATTTATTCAAGGAGGAGGTGGAGGTCAACCGTTTTTCGCAACGGCAGGCGGGAAAAATCCAGATGGCATCAAACAGGCCTTGGAAGCCGTAAGAGATTACCTTTAGGGATCATGGAATTCCAAACTAAAATACCAATAGAAGAACAACGACATGATCGCATAGATCACCATTCGAAATTACTACTATTAGGATCGTGTTTTGTAGAATCAATTGGAGAAAAGTTAAACTATTTTAAGTTTCAGACCTTAAATAACCCCTTCGGCATTCTATTTCATCCTCTTGCTATTGAAAACTTCATAGTCAAAGCTATTAATGATTATCAATACACCTCAAAAGATCTTGTAGTTCATAATGGTATTTATCAAAGTTTTGATGCGCATTCAAAATTAAGTGCAACTTCAGAAGAACAGAGCCTTTCAAATCTTAACGATCAAATTCAATTAACAAAAGATCGGTTGGTCAACATAAGCCATTTGGTAATAACTTTAGGAACAGCTTGGACATACAGACATATTTCCAGTGACAAGACCGTGGCCAATTGTCATAAAATACCTCAAAAACAATTCACTAAGGAATTATTATCAATTCCTGCCATTTCAGAATCATTAGACGCCATTATTGGCTTGGTAAGAAGTGTCAATCCGAAGTGCGCATTTTTGTTCACGGTTTCTCCTGTTCGACACCTCAAAGATGGATTTATCGAAAACAACCAAAGCAAAGCACATTTGATTTCTGCCTTGCATACTATTATAGAGCCAAGAGATCACATTTATTATTTTCCTTCCTATGAATTGGTCATGGATGAATTGCGTGATTATCGTTTTTTTGCGGAAGATATGATACATCCAAATGACCTTGCGATTTCATATATCTGGGAGAAATTTACTGCGACGTGGATGACCGATGAAACACATGATGTTATGGATGTCATTGATGACGTTCAAAAAGGTCTCGATCATAAGCCTTTCCATCCTGAAAGTGAACAGCATCAATTGTTTTTAAACAGGTTAAAAACCAAGCAAGCTAAGATTTCATCACAATTTTCGCATATCGTATTTTAAAATATATGGTTCGATAAATATTAAATCATATAGAATAGGATGAATTGTATTAAATAATAGGGAGTTATTTCATATTATTTGATAATTTTTTCAATACATCGTTTTTAATTTTTAATACTAGATTCAACTGTTTTTATGTCAGAAATTATTGGTATTGCTCTTCATCTTTTTTAATTGCTTCTCATCGAAAAAAAAGAGGAGTTGAATTCATTTACCCCTATATTCGAAGTGCTATTAATCAATTTTTTTAAAAAGGCATCAGATTCATTATACTGTTTAGGCAGAATAATACTGATGCTTTTTTTTGATTTTAAGGGAGCTCATACCATTAACGATAATATCTTCTCAGACTTAACTGCTAAGGATTACAATTACTATTTATGAGGTTTATTTGGCTGTACTTAATATTTAGTCACAACTAAGTGTGAATTTGCCTGTTTCTTACTCATTTGTTTACAATTATTTTACAAATAAATAAGGCCTATTTAATTTGAAATTTCAACATTTTCCTAACTTTGATTTGCTATTAATCAGTTTGGAAAATTTAGCATTGGTTATACTTTGTTTTCAGAAGGAACCAGTGCTTTATTTTTTTGATTAATTTAGAGCATGCGAAAAATTCTATTTGGTGTTATTGTCACGTTGGTTGTGCTGTTCACTTTTAAATATTGTGGCGAAAGAAAACAGGATCAGATCGTCCTAAAAGAAAACACAGCACTGATCCAGAAGCAACTTAAAAATGTTGGCAAATTGATAGTAACTGAAGGGCATTTTAGTGAAGTATTCAACTATAAAAATTCAAGGGAAATATTTGGAGATTATTTTACGGCCGATAAAAAAGCACTGGTTGTTGTAAATGCTGATGTCCAGATCTCGTATGATCTTAGTCAATTGAAATATGAAATAAATGAAGTGAATAAAACACTCAAATTAATTTCAATTCCAACAGAAGAGATAAACATTAATCCCGATTTTGAATACTATGATATCCAATCGGATTTTCTCAACCCGTTTGAGGCCGATGACTATAACGCTATCAAAGAAACAGTAAAAACTTCTCTATTATTGAAAGTTGAAAATTCTGAATTAAAATCTAATGCAAAAAATAGATTGATCAGTGAACTTTCGAAATTCTACATCTTGACCAATTCGCTAGGTTGGACTTTACAATATAATGAAACACCAATTGATGGTATCGAAGATTTTCAAATTCTAAAATATTAAATGAAGACGGAAACTCGAAAAGAAGAAATTGTCCAAACCGCAGCGAAACTTTTTAAAGAAAAAGGATACAGCGCGGTGACCATGAGAGATCTTGCCAAAGCCATGGGCATAAAAGCGGCAAGTCTCTATAATCATATCAATTCAAAACAAGATATTCTTAAAGACATTATCATTTCATTGGCCGAAGAATTTACCCAGGGCATGCAGCTCATTAAATCTTCTGAAGCTACAAGTATTGAAAAATTAAAGAAAATTGTGAGTTTGCATATCCATATCACCTCAAGAAATCCAAATGGTATGGCATCTTTGAATAACGATTGGATGCATCTTGAGGAACAAAAACACCATTACATACAACTTAGACATCGTTATGAAGATGATTTCAGACAAATAATAAATGAAGGAATAAAAAGCAATGAAATTAAAAAATCGAATTCAGATGTCATGCTGTTTTCTATGCTTTCAACACTGAGATCACTTTATTTATGGATCCCAAAAAAAGAAGATCTTAATACAGAGACTTTGTCTCAAAATTTAAGCGAAGTGCTAATCGACGGAATTAACAAATAGTTATCATTTAATTTCGTAAATTTGTCAAATAAACTAACAAGCGTTAGTTTAATAAAATTTGAAGAATGGCAGATTTTTATGAGGTAAAAATTGCAGATATTTATAAGGAAACCAAAGATACCGTAGTAGTGACCTTTGATATTCCTGAAGATATTCGTCCTGAATTTCAATTTACCCAAGGGCAACATCTGACCCTGCGAAAAATGATTGATGGGGAAGATGTAAGACGTTCGTATTCTTTATGTTCAGGTCCAATGGAAAATATTTGGAAAGTTGCCATCAAACAAATTCCGGGCGGCGTTTTTTCAACCTATGCTAACAATGAATTGAAGGCCGGCGACACTATTGAATTAATGCAACCTACAGGGCATTTTTACGTCGATATAGATGCTAGCAAACCAAACAATTATATTGCCTTTGCGGCAGGAAGCGGTATTACGCCGTTGCTTTCTATCATTAAAACACATTTATATAAGGAACCAAACAGTACTTTCAAATTATTCTATTTGAATCGCACTACAAAATCAATTATCTTTAAGGAAGAAATAGAACAGCTGAAAAACCTATTTTTTGAACGCTTTCATGTCTTTTATTTCTTGACCAAAGAACAAAGAGATATTGCGTTTTTAAATGGAAGGTTTGATCAAGAAAAACTCCAAATCCTTACCAAGACCTTTATCGATATTGAAGATACGGCGCACTGTTTTATTTGTGGACCGGAAGAAATGATCTTTCTTATTCGGGATGCACTTCAAGATGCCGGCTTGGAAAAAGAAAGGATTCATTACGAATTATTCTTTTCTGGAGATACCGAGGCTTCTAAGCTTCATATTGCGGAAGTGTTAGAGCATAAGGTTGATGGTACCGAAGTTACCATCGTTGATGGCGGAAAAGAGTTTCATTTTATTATGGATGACGATTTTGATAATATCCTTGATGGTGCACTAGCCGCGGGAGCCGACCTACCATTTGCTTGTAAAGGTGGCGTTTGCAGTACCTGTAAGTGTAAATTAATAGAAGGTGAAGTTGAAATGAAGATCAATTATGCACTTGAAGCTGATGAGGTTGAACAAAATTTTATTTTGAGCTGTCAGGCAGTGCCTACAACAAAGAAAGTTATCGTCGATTTTGACGTATAAATAAAGATTATAATTATGAGTGATGAACATATTAAAAATTTAGAAGCCCAATTTGAAGCGCGTATTGCACGTGATGAAAAAATTGAACCTAAAGATTGGATGCCTGAAAAATATAGACAAACGCACATCAGGCAAATTTCCCAGCATGCCCATTCGGAAGTTGTCGGGATGCTACCCGAAGGGAACTGGATCACAAGAGCGCCATCTCTTCGTCGTAAAGTGGCATTACTTGCAAAGGTTCAAGACGAGGCTGGTCATGGTCTTTACCTTTATAGTGCTTGCGAAACCTTAGGTATTTCCAGAGACGAACTTTATGATCAATTACATACCGGGAAAGCCAAATATTCCAGCATCTTTAATTACCCAACAGTAACTTGGGCCGATATTGGAGCAATAGGCTGGCTCGTTGATGGTGCGGCTATAATTAATCAAGTGCCTTTATGTAACACATCATTCGGACCTTATGCTAGAGCCATGGTACGAGTCTGTAAAGAAGAAAGTTTTCATCAACGTCAAGGCTATGAAATCATGTTGAAACTTTGTCAAGGTACACCAGAGCAAAAAGAAATGGCTCAAGACGCTTTAAATAGATGGTGGTGGCCTTCATTAATGATGCTTGGACCTACAGATGCCGAATCTGTACATACAGCGCAATCTATGAAATGGAAGTTGAAACGAAAGACCAACGATGAGTTGCGTCAGCAATTTATTGATCAAACCGTCCCGCAAGCCGATATACTTGGCATTAAAGTGCCTGATCCAGATTTAAAATGGAACGAAGAACGCGGGCATTATGATTTTGGCGAAATAGACTGGGATGAATTTTGGCAAGTGGTAAAAGGTCATGGGCCTTGTAATAAAGAACGTATGACTGCACGTATCAATGCCTGGGAGAACGGTGAATGGGTGAGAGAAGCGGCAATGGCCTACGCCAGTAAAAAAGAATCAAGAAAAACTAATACAGCTGTTTGATATGAAAAAGAAATGGCCCCTTTGGGAGATCTTCGTAAGAAGTAAAAACGGATTAGAACACCGACATTTTGGTAGCCTGCATGCCGCTGACGCCGAAATGGCATTAGAAAATGCGCGTGACGTGTACACAAGAAGAAATGAAGGTGTAAGCATCTGGGTTGTGGAATCTAAACATATCACTGCTTCCAATCCAGAAAATTATGGCGAATTATTTGAACCAGCTCAGGACAAGGTGTATAGACATCCAACGTTTTATGACCTTCCTGACGATGTAAAACATATGTGATGAATACCGGGCTCTATAAATACATTCTAGGAATTGCCGACAACTGCCTGATTTTAGGACAGCGACTTGGTGAATTATGTGGTCATGGACCAAACCTGGAAACGGATATCGCTTGTACCAACCTCTCTCTTGATCTTCTAGGTCAGGTACGAAGTTATTATCAATACGCAGCAAAACTAAAAGCTGATGATAGCACAGAAGATGATATTGCTTTTTTAAGAAATGAACGTGAATATGTAAACGTATTGCTGGTTGAACAACCAAATACAGATTTTGCCTATGTTATGGGGCGACAGTTTTTATTTGATGCCTTTCATCTGATGTTTTTAAAAGAATTACAAAACAGTCATGATATCACCTTATCTGCAATTGCTAAAAAGTCAATTAAAGAAGTAAGCTATCACCATCGTTTTTCTTCCGATTGGGTAAAAAGGCTGGGTGATGGTACAGAAGAAAGCCATTCGAAAATGCAATCCGCTATTAATGATCTTTGGACTTATACCGATGAATTATTTCATCTTACTGAAGCCGATGAAGAAATGATCAAGGAAGGCATTGGAGTAGATACACCTAAGTTTAAGGATGAATATTACAATCACTTAACTGACATATTGGAGGAAGCAACCTTAACTGTTCCCGAATCTAAATATTTTCATAAAGGTGGAAAACTAGGCATACACTCCGAAAATATGGGATTTATTTTAAGTGACTTACAATATATGCAGCGTACTTATCCAAATATGCAATGGTAATTGAAAAAACACATATCGATGCCCATTTAATTCCCATTCTGGAAAAGGTTACAGACCCAGAAATTCCAGTACTTTCAATTTTAGATATGGGTGTAGTGCGTTCAGCAATAGAAAATGATGGAAAGGTTCTTGTTAAGATCACACCAACCTATAGTGGTTGCCCTGCAATGGACGTTATAGGAGACGATATCATAACTGCTCTGGAAAAAGAAGGCTATCAAGCAACAATTGAATTGGTCCTAGCACCAGCTTGGACAACTGATTGGATCACCGATAGAGGAAGAAATGCCCTTGAGAAATATGGGATAGCCCCACCTTTAGATCCTGATGCCGATAAAGAAGCCTTGCTCGGCAATAAAAAAATTGTAAAATGCACCCTTTGTGGGTCTAAAAATACGCACTTGGTTAGTCAATTCGGTTCAACCGCATGCAAAGCACTTTTTAAGTGCGATGATTGTCAAGAACCATTCGACTATTTCAAATGCTTAAAATAAAAGATAAAAACAGGTATGAGCAATAATTCAATTCTCTTAAAAATTGAAAATAAAATAGGCTATATAACACTCAACAGACCTGAAGTGTTTAATAGTTTTAATAGGGAAATGGCCTTTCTGCTTCAAGATACGCTCGATGAATGCGAGAAGAATAATGACGTAAGGGCCATTGTCATTAGCGGAAACGGAAAAGCATTTGGTGCGGGGCAAGATCTAAAAGAAGTTACCGATCCCGATCTCAATCCTGGATTTAAAAAGATCTTGGAGGAACATTATAATCCAATAATCCATCGCATCCGAAACATTAATAAACCCATTATCGCTGCCGTAAATGGTGTGGCAGCTGGAGCTTCTGCCAATATAGCCTTAGCTTGCGATATCGTAGTGGCTCATGAGAAAGCGAGTTTTATTCAAGCCTTTAGTAAAATCGGATTGGTGCCTGATAGTGGCGGAACCTATTTTTTGCCACGATTGATCGGATTTCAAAAAGCTTCAGCTTTGGCCATGTTAGGTGATAAAATAAGTGCTCATGAAGCAGAACGATTAGGCATGATCTATAAGGTTTTTACTAATGAGAGTTTTGAAGCCGAAGTGAAACAACTAAGTGAAAAACTGGCTAATATGCCAACAAAGGCCTTAGGTATGATCAAGCAATTGCTGAACAGTTCGATGACGAATAATTTGAATGATCAATTAGACATGGAATCCAAGTATCAAATTGAAGCTGCTCAGAGCCAAGATTATAATGAAGGTGTTTCGGCATTTATAGAAAAACGTCAACCAAATTTTAAAGGCCAATGAAAAATATAGGTGTCATAGGAGCCGGAACAATGGGAAGTGGAATAGCACAAGTGGCTGCCACATCAGGATGCCAGGTAAAATTGTTCGACACGAATAAAGAAGCCTTGTCTAAAAGTAAGGAAGCCTTAGAAAAAGTATTGTTACGCCTTATTGATAAAGGGCGAATCACTCCTGAAGAAAAAACAAGGATACAAGCCAATATTACCTATGTCAATACTTTAAAAGACCTTTCAGATTCACAACTTACAATTGAAGCAATTGTTGAAGATTTAAGTGTTAAGAAAACCGTTTTTGCAGAATTGGAAACCTTTGTTTCTCAAGATTGTATTATTGCTTCAAACACCTCTAGTTTGTCTATTGCATCCATTGCTTCAAGTTTGAAAGATCCATCGCGTTGTATCGGTATTCATTTTTTCAATCCTGCACCATTGATGAAATTGGTTGAGGTCATTCCTGCAATTCAAACATCTAATTCGGTTCTTGAAGAAACTGTAAAAACGATAGCAGATTGGGGTAAAACTGTGGCAGTGGCCAAGGATACACCTGGATTTATTGTTAATCGTGTTGCACGCCCGTTTTATGGAGAAGCGCTTCGAATATATGAAGAAGGTATCGCCGATTTTGCAACCATAGATTGGAGTATGAAAACTATAGGTGATTTTAGAATGGGACCTTTTGAGTTGATGGATTTTATTGGAAATGATATCAATTATGCCGTAACAGAATCGGTATTTAGTGCTTTTTATTATGACCCGAGATATAAGCCGGCATTTACGCAAAAACGATTTGCAGAAGCTGGTTTTTTAGGGCGGAAATCAGGAAAAGGCTATTATGACTATTCTGAAAACGCAACTAAACCATCACCTATTGAGGACCACAACCTTGGAAGAGAAATAGTAGATCGAATTGTCATTATGCTTATCAATGAAGCCGCTGATGCTCTGTTTTTAAATATTGCCTCAGCAGAAGATATTGATAATGCCATGGTCAAAGGTGTAAATTATCCAAAAGGTTTACTTGAATTGGCTGATGAAATTGGAATAGACCGTTGTGTTTTTAAAATGGATGAACTCTATGATGAATATCATGAGGATCGCTATAGATGTTCACCTTTATTACGAAAAATGAATACGGAAAACCACACATTTTATTAATGAAAGGAGAATTGATACCATATAAAATGTTGAGTCTCGATGCCTTTAGTCAATGGATGGGTATCGAAATATTAGAATGCGAAATTGGTCGATGTAAAGTGGCAATGACCATTCGAAATGATATGCTCAATAGTATGAATTACGCACATGGTGGCGTAAGTTATACTCTGGCCGATACATGTTTCGGATTTGCGGCGAATACCCATGGTAAGTACGCCGTATCGATTGAATCGTCCATCAATCACATTGAAGCATTGAATGAAGGTGACTACCTGGTGGCAGAGTCGGTCATTGAAAAAGTCAATACAAAAGTTGGATTCAATATAATTGAAGTTAAACGAGGTAACGAATTGGTTGCGCTTTTTAAAGGCGTCGTCTATCGTACCCAAAAAGAATGGGAAGAATAGCATGACAGAAGCATATATAATAGATGGGATCAGAACTCCTATTGGGAGTTATAAGGGAACATTATCAGCTGTTCGCACAGATGATCTTGGCGCCATGGTTATTGAGGAATTGGTGAAGAGAAATCCGAATATTCCTCAAAATGACTACGACGACGTCATCATGGGATGTGCTAACCAAGCTGGTGAAGATAATCGTAATGTAGCACGAATGTCAAGCTTGTTGGCAGGCCTACCATTTTCGGTTCCTGGAGAAACCGTGAATAGATTATGCAGTTCAGGATTATCGGCAATAATCCATGCAAATAGGGCGATCAAAGCAGGAGATGGCGACTTGTTTATTGCAGGAGGCGTCGAAAATATGACACGCGGTCCTTATGTGATTGCAAAATCATCCAGTGCCTTCGGTAACGATTCCAAAATGTACGATTCAAGTTTTGGATGGCGTTTCATCAATCCAAAAATGCAAAAGATGTATGGTACAGATGGTATGGGAAATACCGCTGAGAACTTGGTTGAAAAATACGGCATCTCACGAGAAGATCAAGATGCGTTTGCGTACTGGAGTCAGATGAAAGCCTCTGCTGCTCAGCAAAACGGTAGGTTGGCAAAAGAGATCATGACGGTTGAAATACCGCAACGCAAAAAAGACCCTATCCTATTTTCAAAGGACGAATTTGTAAAACCAAATACGACTAAGGAAGTTCTTGCCAAACTCCGTCCAGCTTTTAAAACTGAAAATGGTAGCGTAACGGCTGGAAATTCTTCAGGATTGAATGATGGCGCTGCAGCAACGATCATAGCTTCTGAGAACGCAGTTAAAAAATATAATCTCGATCCTTTAGCTCGAATCCTAAGCTCGGCTGTGGTTGGTGTTGAACCCAGAATTATGGGGATCGGACCGGTTCAAGCGGCAAATAAAGCGCTGGAAAAAGCTGGATTGACCATGGAAGATATGGACATTATTGAGTTGAACGAAGCTTTCGCAGCTCAGGCCTTGGCGTGTACAAGAGCGTGGGGTTTGGCAGATGATGATACAAGACTCAATCCTAATGGTGGTTCAATAGCTATTGGACATCCATTAGGTGTAACAGGTACACGAATTTGCTATTCGGCAGCACTGGAATTAAAAGAACAACAAAAGCAGTATGCTTTGGTCACCATGTGTATAGGTGTTGGGCAAGGTTACGCTGCAATAATAGAACGCGCTCAATGAAGAAAATACTTATCATAGGTGGAAACGGAACCATAGGAAAAAAGGTCGCTCAACGACTTTCAGAAAAACATGAAGTGCTTATCGCTGGAAGAAATTCTGGTGATGTAACTGTTGATTTTTCAAATTCGAATTCGATAAAGAAAATGTTCGAGTCTACTGGGAAATTGGACGCCATAGTAGCTATAGCAGGAGACGCCAAATGGGACAAATTTGAGAACCTCACTGAAGAAGATTTTTATATCGGAATAAAAAGCAAACTCATGGGGCAGGTGAATGTGGTTAGAATTGGTAAGGATTATCTCAATGAAGATGGTTCCTTTACACTATCAACGGGAATATTAGCTGATGAACCAGTTGATATGACCACCAGTGCTGCCATGGTTAATGGTGCAATACATAGCTTCGTTAAGGCTGTTGCTTTAGAACTTAAAAATGGACTTAGGATTAATGCGGTATGCTCTGATCTTGTAGAAGATTCATTTGAAAAATACAAAGACTATTTTCCTGGTAACACACCTGTACCCATGCAAAAGATCGTGGACGGTTATGTAAAAAGTGTGGACGGAAAATTAAATGGTCAAATTATAAGAATTATGGCATAAATATTAAAGATGTTTCACCTTCAAAGTATAGAAGGAATAAATATGAACAAATGAAAAAAATACAACATTATGTTTCGGGAAAATGGACTGAAGGCACAGATACTGGCTTTCCTGTTTTTGATGCCATTACCGGAGAGGTTATTTCAAACGTAGCTATCGAAGGCCTCGATATTCCAGAAATTTTATCCTACGGACGTACAAAAGGTGGTGAACAACTTCGCAAAATGACCTTTCAGGAACGTGGTAATATGCTTAAAAAATTGGCGCTTTATCTCACAAAAAAGAAGGATGCTTTTTATGAATTAAGTTATAGGACCGGAGCGACAAAAGTGGACAGCTGGATCGATATCGAAGGCGGATTTGGTAATTTATTTGCCAATGCATCACTGCGAAAATTATTTCCGAATCAGTCCTACCATGTCGAAGGAGATCCAATTGACCTGTCCAGAGGTGGCCGTTTTATGGCACATCATATCATGGTTCCAAAACAAGGTGTTGCCGTCCATATCAATGCATTCAATTTCCCAGTTTGGGGCATGCTAGAAAAATGTGCAGTTAACTGGATGGCTGGAGTTCCAGCTGTAGTTTTACCTGCACCTTCGTCTTCGTATTTAGCAGAAGCCGTGGCTCGTGAAATCATCAATTCCGGAATTTTACCGGAAGGGAGTTTGCAGATCATCAACGGTACGGTAAAAAATATATTGGATTCAGTCGAATCACAGGATGTTGTCACCTTTACAGGTTCGGCAGCTACAGGTAGATTGCTAAAAGCACACCCACGGATTATCCAAGAAGCTGTTCCTTTTACTATGGAAGCCGATTCATTAAATGCTTCTATTTTAGGGGAGGATGCGGTTCCAGGCACACCTGAGTTCGATATATTTATAAAAGAAGTGAGGAAGGAAATGACCGTTAAATGTGGTCAAAAATGTACGGCTATTCGTCGAATCATTGTGCCAGAAAAGTTAGTTGAAGATGTTCAAATTGCACTCGGAAATGCACTTGATAAGATTACAATTGGAGATCCTAGATTGAAAGAAGTGCGCATGGGGTCACTTATTAGTAAAGAACAAGTTGATGAAGTAAAAAATAGTGTGAATGAGATCGCAAAAACTGCAAAGATCGTATATGGTAATTTAGATAAAATTGAAACACTTGGAGCAGATGCTAAAAAAGGCGCATTCATCAGTCCGATCTTGCTCCGTGAGGATGATCCTTTTGCTAACCTTGCAGCACATGAACAGGAGGCTTTTGGTCCAGTAAGTACGCTAATGCCTTATAAGGATCTCGAGGAGGCCATTGATTTGTCGAAAATGGGCAAAGGCTCACTAGTGTCATCAATTATCACAAATGATGATGCCCTCGCCAAGGAATATGTTATAAATGCTGCAAGTCATCATGGCCGCATACTTGTATTAAATCGCGAGAATGCCAAAGAAAGTACTGGACACGGTTCTCCATTGCCGAATCTAGTGCATGGTGGTCCTGGTCGAGCAGGCGGTGGCGAAGAAATGGGAGGCATGCGAGGTGTCAAACACTATTTGCAACGTACCGCAATTCAAGGCACCCCAACGTCATTAACAAAAATTACAGGAATTTACCAACCAGGTGGCGCTTATACCGAAGCCGAAGAACATCCCTTTAAATACCATTGGGAAGATATCGAACCAGGCATGTCATTAAAAACACACAAACGTACCATTACTGATGGCGATATTGTGAATTTTTCAAATTTGACTTGGGATCACTTTTATGCGCATACTGATATTACTTCTCTGGAAGGGAGTATTTTTGAAAAACGAACGGCACATGGCTATTTTATTTTAGCAGCAGCAGCAGGATTATTCGTGCTTCCAGAAAAAGGACCCGTTGCAGCCAACTACGGACTAGAAGATTGTAGATTCTTAAGACCAATATATCACAACGATACCATTTCGGTGAGATTAACCTGTAAGCAGAAGATCGATCGCGATGTTCGAGGACCGGAATTACCATCAGGAATTGTAAAATGGTATGCCGAGGTGTTTGATGC
>JABDMU010000020.1 GCA_013001285.1 Flavobacteriaceae bacterium | reverse complement strand
TTACTTCCTGCCCATTGTTGCCATAAGTACAGCGTGCCTTCAATTACACCTGCATTATCATCAATAAAGGTGTGTGCATCTATAGCTGATGGATAAGGATTACCAATCAAGGTTGATGTTAACGTTACATCGGCCTGACTCTCATTACCAGAATCACCATCAACATCGTCTGCTGTTATTAAGATCGTACCATTGTTTGGCTTACCTTCAAAAATGTATTCCTGTGTTGTTCCAGCATTTCCTGTGCCTTTGTGAATATATCCAACACCTGGATCTAATGATGTACTCGGATTGAAACGTACCCAATCATAATAGGTAAGACCATTCTCGAAGGTATACATCCAGCGTGTTGATATCTTGCCGGCTTCGTTTAAGGCATTGGTAAATTGTACTAATGATCCGTCACCTTCTTTTAAAGTATTGAACTGAAAGGCTGTATTATTTGTGTTGTTAGTCGCTGCATTATTATCAGTTAAAGCAGTCACACCCGTCGCACCAACTGGTGATGACATATAGGTATACCAATATACATTGGATGAACCGTCCTGACGTCTTAATATGCGACCATTTGCTCCTGTTACCAGATCACTGGTCATGCTTTGGATAAGCTGTGCATCGTCATTTAGCTCTAAACTTCCATTTAGCTCTAAATACCAGGTGTTATTAATATCTCTATCGGTATTAACCGTAAGTAGTTGATTTTCTTCTATTATTAAGGCTAAATGTTCATGACTAGCTGTGGTCGTTACTTTACTATTGATTTTTACAATGGTCCCATCATGGTTTGGTATATTTTCAATATCCCAAACATCGCCATGTAACCAAGTGCCTTCTGCGGTCCAATCACCATCGGCTTTAGTTTCATAAGGAAGCGGCGCTGTTTGTTCTTGGAGCGTTGTAATATTATGTAATGTTGTTAATCTGTTATTTGAAGAATAATCAACAGTTCTTTCATAAGAAATGATATCGGTCATTGGGTAATAGGCTAATAAGTTGGCCCATGAAATCTTACTTTCGGTTTTTGAGTCCGCAATTTCTTTTGAAACAACCAATCCTCTAACAAATCCAGCATCTTCATCTATTTCCTGATAAATAATTTTACTAATTTGATCTTGAGACAGGACGACATTAAAAACGCGGACTTCATCAATATCTCCTTTGAAATATTGTCTGTTTGAAACTGCTCTTGACAATCTTCCTATATTAAAGGTCCCATCACTAGAACCCATATTTTCAATAGTTCCAGATAGAATTGAATTACTTGATTTAACCAGGGCACCATCAACATAAATATTCATCTTTCCCGTACTGGCATCGAAAGTACCGGTGACATGATGCCACTCATCATAAGGAAGCGTTGGCCCTGGAATGACCCACGGACTACCATTAGAAGTTGTTTTTATTGATAAGTATAACTTATTGTCTGTATTTAAGTATAAGCTACAAGCTCCATTTTCACCTGCAATTGTACGTGTTCCAACAGCATCAGCGTCTACTTTTACCCAGGCCATTATGGTCACTTTACTCTCACCCACGATAAATGAAGGCGTTGATACATAATCATCTACACCATCAAAATCTAAAGTGGCTTGAGATATAATTGGTTCTGGTGCAAAATTTTCCCCACAGTTTACGGTAATTTCACTAACTAATGCTGGAATATCAACATATTCGATTTTATACAAATCTGCCGTACAACTTCCGCAAAGTGCATCAATCCCACCACCATCATCTTGATCATAATAATAATGTCCAGTTATACTTGATCCTGCCAATAATTCAGAATAGTTTCTTACTATTAAGGTAGATGAACTTCCATTTCCTACAAGATCATCATTATTTAGATAAATATTTTTTACTAAAATGATATCGTTGTTATAAAAAATTGAACCATTAAACTGAATATTACCATCAATAATTAATAAGGCATCATTAGTAAATGCTGCATTAAGCTCGAAATCTTTTTGCACATAGGTTGAACACAAATTTACCAAACTACTACTTCCTCCTCCAGTTAAGTTACCATTAACGACTTCAAGGTATCCACAGTTTGAAAATGTATTAGCTAAATAAGTATCTCCTTCAATGATTACCGACCCACCTTCATAGTTAGTAACTTCAACAGAACCACCTATTGAGAAGGTCCCTCCCATGGTAATGCTACCTAAATTGTGAATTTCAGTATCTCCACCAGGTGATAAGTTTGTTGGGAAATCTAAAATCCCTCCATTATCTATATAAAATTTAGCAGAACTTAATCCAGGTGAAATTCCAAAATTAATAGTTCCTCCAACAATGATCTGTGAATCTTTTCCGAAACTATTTACAATTCCTGAGAACGTAACTCCAGGAGCAACATAAAATACGCCCTTAAAGGCTGCTGCTGCACTAATCACATCAGTGTTATTGGCAAGTATACAAACCGTAGTTCCGGCACCGACGTTCGTTGGTACAGTTGTAGGATTACCAGCTGAATCTATCCATCCAGTTGAAGTAAATGTATATGTGCAATTTGATGGAGCTCCAGGAAAGGTAAAGGATCTCCCATTACAGGATTGACCATTTGCCATTAATGATGACAATACAACGATTACTAAAAGTAAATTTGTTTTCATAAGTAGGTGTTTTCTAGCTTGGGGGCTAAATTACACTCCAAATGTAAACTCAAATAGCATGTTCACAGGACTTTACCGATATCAGGACAAAATACTCGTTGAAAGCACCTTAATATCTATAAACTCCATTTCTTATCGTTGAAATGCATGTCATTTTTTATCGATAAACGGTAAGTATAGGTAAAATAATAAATCTAATCTATAGGATTTTTTAGTCTATAATAATTTTCTTTTCAATAGTATGGTTGTTGTCTAGTGCTATACTTACAATGTAGACTCCAGAGTTCAGATTATTGATGTGAATCCCGTTTTCTAAGCTTTCCTTTGATGGCGTATTGATACGCAGCACCTGCTGTCCTAACATATTCACTAAAACTAATGACTCTGCATTAGCCTCTAATCCTTTTACATACAACATATCTGATGTTGTATTATAGAAGATGCTTGTATTGTCTGTAAGCACTTCAAGGTCCTTCTTAGAGTTCTTCACTTTAAATACGATCTCAAAACGATCTTCTATTCGTCCGCGCTCAGAAGTAAAGCCATAAGCTTCCTTTGATCTTAGATCGAAATAGGTGTTGGTATACTTATCATGTAAGTAAACTTTCTGATTGGCCTTGAAATTATCAAAAGCAGTGGCCTTGATCTTATAGGTATGGTTTCCTGTTACATTGATCCCTACTGGTATCACATTGGTTGGATGAATACTTGGATAAGCCTGTGCAATCATGTCATGACCTTTCCACATCGTGAACATATCTTCAGTCTTAGTCTCAAACATCTTAGCATCATAACCATAATCATAATCTTCAGTTGTTTGATTACTAAAACCAAGTACAATCTCTCTTTTAAGTCCGTTTGACGTTGTGAAATCTAAACGCATCAACTCTATCTTTTCGTTCTCTCCTTTCTTTTCTGTAGTTTGATCTGCATCTCTAAAGAACACGGTCTCGCCATTAGCCTCTTTCTTGAA
>JABDMU010000019.1 GCA_013001285.1 Flavobacteriaceae bacterium | reverse complement strand
ATTCCAATGACGAAATAAAACGTTGTTTTGCTCATCGGAACAATGTCGTCACCAAATAATTTCAAGTGTGCCAGATGACCTCCTTCGGTAACTAGCATCACGCCCACAACAAATAGAATAAACAGCCCGAGCACTTCATACATTCTATTCTTAGCCAAGAAATCGGCAACTTTATCAGCCAACCAGATCATAAGTAAGCCACCTGCAACGATAGCACTTGCCATGACCCAAAAGACATCGGTCAAGGCCATTGCACTTAATATGGAATCGAATGAAAAAACTAAGTTCATGACGACGATCATTGCTATCACCTTGCCCATTGATGCCTTTCCATGTTGCTCAATGTCTGTATCAACCTCATGTACACCAACCATATGCCATATTTCTTTCATGGCTGTATAAATAATAAATATACCCCCTGTGAGTACGATCAAACTGTGTACATTAAATTGAGCTTCGGCAATGTTTTCAAAAGGCAATCCAAATACAGGATTCTGAAAATAATCAATAAGCTGAATCAGTACAAAAAGCAAGATAATTCGAAGTCCAATAGCCAATAAAATACCTACTTTTCTGACATATGCTTGTTTTTCTTTAGGAGCATTCTTGCTTTCTAATGAGATGTATAAAAGGTTATCAAATCCTAAAACAGCTTGAAGTAGGATCAGCATTAACAAGGTGAAAATATTTTCGATCATGCGCTATTATTTGTTTAAAATTGAAATGACTATATAAAGCAGAATTATAAGTGGTATAGCGGCAAATTTGAAAAGTATCAAAAGTACAGCCGACATGATAATGAGCAGATAACGAGCTGCATTATCCTTGAAATTCCAGGTCTTAAATTTTAATGCTAGAAGCTGGATTTTACAATTGAGCAGATAAGCGCTCAGAAATGTCAATGCAATTAAAACCCATTTATTGAGAATAATAGCATTCATAATATCATTGTTTTGATATTCCATGATCAAGGGTAAGGACAATATCAACAAGGCATTGGCAGGTGTAGGAAGGCCAATGAAAGCTTCACTTTGATGAGATGAAATATTAAATTTTGCCAATCTATATGCCGATGCCAGAGTGATCAAAAACCCGAAAAAAGGTAATACATGATCTGTATCCCATCTAAATTGTTCTGAAACCAGGCCATATTCCATCCAATCAGGTCCTGAAAGTTTCAGTAAATAGAACATGACCAATCCTGGTACTAATCCACTGGTGACCATATCAGCTAAGGAATCTAATTGAAGCCCGAGTTCACTCTGGACCTTCAGTTTTCTAGCCAATAAGCCATCGAAGAAATCGAAGAATATACCCAAGAAAACAAAGAGTGCGGTAATCTTCATATTACCGTTAACTGCAAAGACTACTGCAACGCTTCCACAGAGTAAATTTAAAAGGGTTACCAAATTAGGAATATGTCTTATCAAATTGAAAGGTTTTTAGGTGTAGTAAATTTAATAAACTATTTACGTCTAAAACAAAAAAAGGGCAATATCTATTTTAATTTAGAGTTTAATAGGTTGAAAAATATATGCATCTTTGTAAAAATTTTGCGTTTGAAAAAGACATTGCTATTACTTCTTCTTTTGTGTAGCACGCTAATCATTGCTCAGACCACCAGAAAGTATTCAAATGAATTCATGAATATAGGCGTGGATGCAGCAGCTCTGGGCATGGCGAACGCCGTTGTAGGACATTCAGGCGATGTCAATTCAGGATATTGGAATCCGGCAGGTCTTGTGCAATTAGAAGACAATCAGTTAGCATTGATGCATTCGAGTTATTTCGCGAATATTGCCAATTATAATTACGCGGCATTTGCAATGCCATTAGATGACAGAAGTGCCGTTGGAATTTCAGTGATTCGATTTGGAGTTGATGATATCTTAGATACCACACAACTTATTGATGAGCAAGGCAATGTGAACTATGATAATATCAACTTGTTTTCGGCGGCCGATTACGGTTTGACCTTTTCATATTCAAGACGATTACCGGTACCTGGATTGAATTACGGCGTAAATGCTAAGGTAATAAGACGTGTGATTGGAGATTTTGCGTCATCTTGGGGTTTTGGTCTTGATTTCGGCATGCAGTTTCATACGGATACGGGCTGGTTTTTAGGGCTTATGGCCAGAGATATTACGACCACTTTTAATTCCTGGGCTATTGATGAAGAAAAACTTGCCGATATTCAAAATGCCATCGAAGGTCAGAATCAAGAAGCTCCTGAAGGTACAGAACTTACACTTCCGAAGATACAATTCGGTATTGCCAAGTTTTGGGAAATTAATTATGACTATACTGTTCGTGCTGAACTTGATCTCATCATGAGATTTGAAGAGAACAATGATATTTTTTCAACATCTTTTGTAAGCATTAATCCAGCAATAGGTTTCGAATTTGGTTATACTGATCTTGTCTTTTTAAGAGGCGGTTTAGGGAATTTTCAAAACGAATTACAAATCGACAATAGTGAACAACTCACCTTTCAACCAAGTTTTGGTGTTGGATTTAAATATAATGGCATTTACTTAGATTATGCCTTTACTGATATTGGTGATCAAAGCGCGGCATTATATTCGAACGTTTTCTCCTTGAAATTAGATTTTAGTATATTTAGATAGTTTTTTCTCCTATGAAATTAAAACTTGTCTTAATTGTATTTCTTGTCTTTCATTCGACAGTATTTAGTCAAACACGTAACTTAAGTTCATCTGCTGAAGTCACGGTGATCACAGTGGGACCAGGGACTTATTTAAATGATGCCTTTGGTCACAATGCCATCAGAATCAAAGATGACTCCCTTAAGCTCGATATCGCTTTTAATTATGGTGTATATGACTTTCAAGCGCCTAATTTTTATAGTAAGTTCGCACAAGGAAAATTAAACTATTTGATCGGTGCTGATTATTTTAAGGATTTTTTGCGTCAATATTCTTCTCAAAACAGAACGGTTAGAGAGCAGGTTTTAAATTTGAATGTGGAGGAAAAACAAAGAATGTATGACTTTTTAGTCGACAACTACAAACCTGAAAACCGATACTATCTTTATGATTATTTCTATGATAATTGTGCCACAAAAATCAGAGATGTCACTCAGGAAATAACTCAGAAGGACATTCAATTTAACAATCCTGAAGGGTTTGAAACCAAATCGTTTCGCGAATTGATACATGATCATGTTGATAGAAATTCATGGGGAAGTTTTGGCATAGATCTCGCCTTAGGCTCAGTCATCGATAGGGAGGCAACAGCTTATCAGCATATGTATTTGCCAGAATATATTTATCGTTTTTTTGATACAGCTACGTATGAAAATGGAGAATCTTTGGTCACTTTATCAAGAACCCTCTATGAAAAAAAAGATGAAGAGGTCTCAACCGCCTTCATTTATTCGCCATTGTTTGTTTTTGGGCTGATTGCTTTGATGATATTATGGGTGACTTTTTCAGATTTAAAGAAAAATAAAAGAACCATATGGTTAGATCTAATTCTTTTTGGGTTTACAAGTTTAATCGGATTATTCTTATTGGCATTATGGTTTGGCACAGATCATTCGGCTGCTGCATTCAATTATAATTTATTATGGGCCTTCCCATTAAATATCATTGTCCTTTTCCAACTTTTTAAAAAGTCGATCAAAGGATGGGTCATAAAATATTTAAAATTATTGGTGATCTTAATAGTATTATTAACCCTTCATTGGCTAATAGGTGTGCAAGTGTTTGCAATTGGTCTCATCCCTCTTCTTCTTGCCTTAGCCATAAGATATATTTATCTCATCCGATTTTTTCGAAGTAGAACAAATTAATCAAGGTCCTATTGTCCGCGATAATACAAGATCGTACTTATGGTTTTTACAATTACATTCACATCTAGGAAAAAGCTTCTTCTTTTAATATAGAAAAGGTCGTACTGCAATTTGGTTAGGCTATCATCAACCGAAGCACCATAACGCATTTTCACCTGGGCCCAACCTGTTAGTCCTGGCTTTATAATGTGCCGAGTTTCATAAAAAGGGATCATTTGAGATAATTCTTTAACAAAATATGGACGTTCCGGTCGTGGACCGATCAGAGCCATTTCGCCTCTAAGAACATTAATAAATTGTGGTAATTCATCCAATCGTGTATTTCGTAATAATCGACCAAACTTAGTAACTCTAACATCGTTTTGTTTTGCCCACTGAACCCCCTTATTTTCGGCATCAGCGATCATGGTTCTAAATTTAATGATATTAAAAAGTTTACCATTTTTTCCCACCCGTTCTTGTTTGTAGATTAAAGGCCCTTTATTGGCAATTAAATTGCCAAGGATGATAAATGGCGAAACAAGCACCATGAAGATCAATCCGATAAAAGAAATAAGTATATCTAAGGTTCTACTAAAAAATAAGTATAATCTATTTTGATTGCTTCGACTAAACGGAAAATACTTATAAAAATCCTTTCCAACAAATTGCACTGGGATACGATGAACTAAACTTTCATACACTTGTGTATATTCTCTAATGACATGCCCGCGTTCGAGTAAGTTGATCAATTTACTGTATAATTCTGGTGTAATGGCTTCAGCATTATAACTCGCAACTACAATTTCAGAAATTTTATGAGATTTAACAACATCCAATAATTCTTTGGTATTAAATTCTTTCAAGCTTCCTAGTTGAAAATCATTACGGTCTTCACTATTAATAAAACCAATGATGTCGTAATTTGGGTCAATTTCATTTAATGATTTTACCATAGAAGTAATATGACTAGCTTCGCCAATCAGCAGCACTTTTTTATAAAATCTAGGCGAATTGAATAAGCTAACATATATCATTCGCCAAAGGAAAATCGATACTAAAATCGTCAAATAAAAGTATATGATCTCTATACGCTTTACAGGCAGAAATGGCGTTAAAATTGGAGTTAAAAGATAAAACAATACTGTAACTGATGACGTTAGGACAACATTCTTAAATGTGGTGTCTAGTCGACTTGAAGCTTGCAAGTCATACAATTCAAATACAGTACCTATTAAGGTGATATAAACCGCTAAAACAAATGCCCAATACCAACTTTCCTTGGATAGGGTGAAATATTCAAAATTAAAATATGAACCAATGATGTGAAGTCCACCCAGAACAAATACAATATCAAGCAGCCGCAAAAGAATTTTACGTTCTGAAATCTCAAAATTTATACTCTTTTTAGTTGGCATGAAGTTCAAAGGTTAGTGCTAATATAAAGATAATATGACTTTTTAAATAGTTATAATACTAAACTAAAACTTCGAACCAGGCATGTTTGACCACCTGCCAGTCAAATTGTTCGACTTTTTTACGTGCATTTGAGGTAATCGTTTGAGTAAATTTATGATCAAAAACGATATTTATTATGGCTTGAACCATTCCGTCTAAATTATTTGGTTCGACCAAAACACCTTCCACATGATCAATAATTAAATAAGGTAAACCTCCAACATTGGTTGAGACGATTGGAAGTCCCAGAGCCATGGCTTCAATGACGCTCACAGGGGCATTGTCAAAATTAGTTGAATTGATAAAAATATTGTAATCTTCAGAAAGCGCTATCCATTCCTTTTTTGTTAGTTTCCCAGTAAAAATGGTGTCCACTTTTAATTTTTTCGCCAGCGATTTCACACGATTTAAACTTCCGTCACTATCTGGTCCGACCATACAAAGATCAGTTTGAAAACCAAGGTCAATCAATTTACGTTGAACCCTAACCGCTAACTCAGGGTTATAAATTTGAGAAAATGAACGCACCCAAAGTAATTTGATTTGATCATAGGAGCGTTCTTTATACTTGTAATTATTAATTTTAATTGAATTCGGAATATACTTAACATTTTTATGGCCATGCTGATAAAAAGCATCTTTTAAATAATAAGATGGAGACACGTTTATGTATGCATTTCGAAAAATAAGACTGCTGAGTTTGGGGTTTCCAGTAAGTCTAGCTGGTAAATTTCCGCCGTTAAGATTGGGTATATACCTTAATTTAAAGAGACGACATATTTGACTGATTATCAATGCAAAATAAAAATTATGTGTACTATAGGTGTCAATTATAATGTAATCAATCCTCTTTTTATAGCGTATTAAGGCCAAAACCATATCAAAAAGTCGAAGCAACTTATTTGCCTTAGAGGACGCATAATACATCCTAAACCCTTCCTGCTCTAGAAAACCTCCTAAAACCTGGATTGAAGATACATTAGAGCTTTTAGTTTTTAAGTTGTTTCCTATGTAAAGGACGTTTTTCATTAACTACATTAATTAAAGCAAGTGCATATAAAAAAGAAGGTGCTGCTATTCGCATTCCCGAGTGGTTAATTGTTGCAAACCAAAAACATATAAGTGCATAAAAAAGTACATTTTTTTTATTATTTGATCTATAGGTAAATGGTTTTATTATAAGAATCAGAAGAATTAATATTCCTAAAGTGCCATGCTCAGAAAGTAATCTACCTATTTCATTATGTGATGCGGCAAGTTCTCCTTCTTCATCTAGACGTTTATCTTTAGTACGGCTCGCTCCTATTCCTAAAAACGGACTACTTAAGAATCCTTCGATTTCATCAACAAATAATTCAACCCTTCCAGTAGTCAAATCCTGCTTTTCACGTCCAATAGCATCTTGATTCTGATAGCGCTTATCAATTAAGCCCATAGTTTGATTAGAACTAATGACCCAAGTTGCGGCAGCAGCCATAACAAAAAGTGCGAACGACACAATAATCTGATTTTTTTGTTTACCACTTGAACGATAAAATAAATTACCCAAAAAGGCTCCAATAACTAGAATTGCAGCGATAACACCTCCTCTACTAAAGGTTACTATTGCTCTAAAAGACATGGCAATTAATATGATCAAATTTAAGGCTTTTAAAAAGACGTTTGGAGATTTTAAAAATAATCGAACCACAATAGCGAACATTCCAAGACCAAGTGCCGTTGCAACTTGGTTCGGTCCAAATCCTCCGCTCGCCGCTCTGTTTGAAGCAACACTTGAAAGAACCTCTTTTACACTAGGTGTATATAAAAATAAATAGGTTGTCAATGATATTGTGGGTAATAATATACAGAGCATAATATCCATCAAGGTCTTTTTAGTCACCTTCCTATCATACAGAAAAAGTGCTGAGATCCCTAGACAAATTGGTCCACTTAAAACAAAGGTGACATTCGTTCTAAAACGCGCATCAAACGTTAATGTTACTGATGCGACTAAAATGGCAGGTACAAGTGCAATGAGGTAGATGAAATAAGGATAGCCTTTTCCTGATATACCTTTAAAAAACATACCCATAAGCATGAATAAAACCACCAAATACTTTGAAGCTTCATAGGAAATTCCTGCTCTGGTTATTCTAAAAAGGACTTCAATTCCTACGAAATAGGCACAACCCAATAAGACTGCCCTCGTTTTCTCAGAATCTGGAACAATGATGATCCTTTGAATAAAGTAAACCATTAGGATCAAGAAAATTGGTGTAGATAAGGCCTCTCTAAAATATAAAGCCGTACCAAATATTATATGAATGATGATCAACATATAATAATTATCAAATCCCTTTATTCTCTGTTTAACCTGCAAGCTTTTATTTTAAAATTTCATTCTTAATACGCTTATTGTAATAATTAAACGTAAACTTTTTTAACATTTCATCATTTCCTCCAATTAAATTTTGGTATTCTGAAGTATTGTAGTTCAGTACTTCTTCTAGTTTTTGCACTAAATTTTCCTTTGTTAACTCATCTAATAGAAGGCCATTTCGTCCATTGGAAATGTATTGACCTATTGAAGATACATCAGAACAAATTGGTATGCAGCCATAATTCATGGCTTCGGCAATCACCTTCGGAAATCCTTCAGACTCCGAAGGTAATATGAAAATATGGGATTCAGCATATAATTTTTGAACTTCCTCTCGAGGTATAAAACCATGTAATTCGAAGGTTATGTCACTGTTTTCAATACGTCTTTCAATTTTGATTCTGGCAAGACCATCACCAACCAAATGAACTACTCCAATTCGCTTTTTATGGTTTTGATCCAGTTTTAATAATGCCTCGATCATTAATAACACGCCTTTTTCTTTCTCAAGCCTTCCTACAAAGCACAAATTAACTGGCCCTTCAATATCCTTTATTTCTCTAATGGATCTTCCAGTATTTATTTCTGATCTCGTAAGACATGGATTTTCTAAACTCAATGAATTTTTACTTTGATTGTCCCACTTTCCATTTATTGTTACTGGTTTCGATTGTTGTCTTAACAACCACTTCTGAATTCTATAACTTAACGGAGCATTTTTTTGATTCCAGTTTCCAGCATATTTGAACCATCCCTTTTTCGAATTAAGTAGCATGAGGTAAGGTATCACAAAAACACCTATTCCTGTTGGAGCTCTAAATTGAAAATGGTCTACTTTTTTTAAAGTACTTGAAATTGTACTCAGGACTCGTGGTGACTGAAAAATAATAGCCATTTTTTTTATCAGTGTTTTTCCACCTAAGGCTGGTAATGGCACAAACTTAATGCGATCGTCAATATATGGAATGGCACTATCTGGTGCTTCTTTATCATGAAACATAGCTACATGATATATCTCATCAAAAATATCCAAAAGATGATTGATCTCAGTAATCGTAGGTCCCCATCCAACGATTGTACCATCTCTAGTTTTAAAATGTTCGGTATGTGAGATGATGGCTAACTTCACAGAGTACGTATTTCTTTTATATATAATTTGATCACTTTTTCCCAGCTATGTTCAGCTGCCCATTCCTTTGCCCTTTTAGAAAATTCTTCTCTTTTATCCAAAATAATTCTAATGGCTTCAACAAATTGTTGGTCATCTTCGTGGTCAATTAAAATCCCTGACCTAACATTATCGATGGCATCTTCAATACCACATCCAATGGCACCAATTGCCGGTAGTCCTGCATGATTCGCCTCTAAAATTGCGATTCCAAATCCCTCAACATCACCTGTTGCGGTCTGGCTGCTTAGCATGATAAATATATCTGAATTTTTTAAGAACAATGGCAATTGCTCATGTTGTACTCGGCCATGAAAGGTAATGCGATCTACTACTTTTAAATTTTGGGCTTCTTTCAGAAATTCATTCTTTTCCGTGGGATAGCCAACACAGTGATAGTGTACATCTGGATAAGATTTAATTACAGATGGTAAATGTTTAATTACATTCAACTGGCCCTTTCTGCTAGTGACATTGCCAACTGTTATTAATTTTGGACTCCCTTTCAAATTCAATTGTTCACCTTCTTTTGAAGACCAGGCTGCAGCATTGAATCCATTAGGGATCACCACTATATTATTTAGATTCAAGTGAGCAATTAGCGATTTGGTGAATTTTGAAACAGCAATAATCTTGTGGAACCTTTTTAATGCCGAATTAATTGACCATCTGAGAATGTTATTTTTATAATTTACCTCAGTGCCATGAACAATTGCTACATATTTCTTTCTACGAAAGAAACTTAGTAATGCCACATTCCAAAGGGGAAATTTACCAGTCGCAATTATGACATTGGCTTTATTTGAAAATCGGAAAACTTCATGAATACGTTTCAGATACATCAAAGGTCTAAACGATCTCAACGCAACCCGTTTAACACTGAACTTGAGATTGGAATCAAATTGGATTTCTTCCTTACCGCTCTCTCTTTGGTCAGTGATCACTTGTACTTCAAATCCATCTTTACTTAGAAATTCTGCAAGATTTAGAGCATGATTTCCAATACCACCAGGTTGAGGCGGGAACTCTGAAGTCACTAGAAGGATATTTTGGGTTTTTATATTCACGCTAAAGTCTCGATCAATGGACCTTGTTTTATTTTGTTCGTAGCTAAATTCCATGATTTCAAAACCTGAAAAATAACAAAAGGTAAAAGTAATACAGTTACCAGAGCGCCCAAAACCATTGCCATTTTATTTTTCTTAAATTGATAGGGCATAATTGATAAAGGCACAGTTCGTAAAAGAGACAGACGCGTTCTTTTTTTTCCATAATAACGTCGAAAGAAATACACAACGCTAGGAACAGGTCGTGGTGCGAGTAAATTTGTAGGCCTAAAAGCATCCCAACTTCCCATCTCTCTTAATCCTCCACTGGCAGCTTTCACATCGAGACAATAGGCTTTCGGATTTGAAACACTTTTTACTCCAGCTTTGAATGCTCTAAGTCCGAATTCACCATCTCCCATACGTTGCTTTTCAAACTGTCGATCAAAAAGTCCAACCTTTTTAAACACCTTTTTATAAAGAACAGTATTTCCTGTTGCAAACTGGGAAGATCGGGCAAAAAATGAGCGCTCCTTCGGCATTTGACCCCCTTCGGGATAAAATACACCAGCCGAAATATCGCAATTAAAGAAATCTAGACATTTTAAATGATTAAATAGCCAATCCTTTTCAAATCGAACGTCATCTTCAGATAAGGCAATAATTTCATTAGCGCTAGATTTAATGGCTGTATTTCGGGCCAGCCAAAGCGCTTTTTCTTTCTGGTTGATGATCTTAAAATCAAGTTTAAATTGGTCATAGAAATTTCTGTTGAAATCATCAGATTGATCAACAACGATGATCTCAAAATTAGAATAGCTTTGGTTTTCAAAATCCTTAAGCACATTGGTTAATTCGGGATAACGGTTCAAGGTAGGAATGATCACCGATACCTTTGGTGCATTCGATATCAATTCTGAGTTAAAAAATGCCCAGGCTGATCTATCTAAAGGATTTTGAGCGAGATTTGCTCTTTTCATGTTTTTGGATCGCATCCAGGCACTAATTTCTTTAAATGGATTTTTAAAAGAGATAAGTCTTAGTAGGAGCACATAAAACACCCAGACTGAATTAAAATATTTTCGAATAAATCTGTAGTTATCCACCAGTGGTAAGGTTTCGAACACTTGAAATCGTTCTGCGTCACCAACATATCCTTTTTGAATGGCCTGCCATGACAGATCATAATTTTGTGCATTTTCCGAAGAGAACAATAGATCTTTTGTTAATTGTGCCTTTACCGATTCTTCCAAAAGATGGTATTTAGGAAAAATAGAATTTCCATTAACATCTGTACATTGAAAATAATGCGTTGGTTGAAGATATTTTAAAAATGTAAATAGCATTATGGCTAATTATTAGGGACACAAAATATATTCGGAGGCAATTTCTCACCATCTTTATACGGATTTAAAGTAGCATCTAAAACTGTGTAATTTTTTTGCTTAAAGAAATCAATGATCTTGTGATCATCATTCGTTTCAACGATATATATAGGTTGAAATTCTTCCAGAGCATTCACACTTCCATTTAGAATATCCAATTCAATACCGTCGACATCTATTTTTATAAGATCGCAACGTGATACATTATGATTAGAAATGTACTTATCAATGCTTGTCATTTGCAATTTAATGGATGAACCTGAGTTATCAGATTCCACAACATTTGATGTGGTATTTTCCAAAAACAATTCTATTTCTTTTTCTTCTGACCCAACGGCTAATTGTTCCAGTCTGACGGTATTTTCCAATACATTTGCACGAATCGATTTTGATAAGGTCTTATTCACATTGGCATTCGGCTCAAAAGCTATGACCTTTCCATATTTACTTAGTGATCGTGCCCAAACGAGTGTCAAATACCCAAAGTTCGCACCAACATCAAAAATTACACAATCATTAGTCCCAGTACGTTTTTTTAATAGGGAAATGCTATTGTTCAACATCTTATTCTCAACCCCCTTATGCTGTGCTTTTGAAGCACCTTTGATAGAGGCAAAATAATCAAAGTTAACCACGAAATCTTGATAGGTTCGTGTAACAT
>JABDMU010000015.1 GCA_013001285.1 Flavobacteriaceae bacterium | reverse complement strand
ACATAAGGATCGTAATAATGTGATTTCATAAATTCGATCATCAAGGATTTAGAGAAATTTGAAAACTGATTACTAATGCTGACACCTCCTATAAGATATTTATGTTCAGGATATCTTAATGTTGTATGAACAATACCCTTCCAAAGCAAAAATAATGGCATCGGTTTTTGCTGATATTCCTTGATAATAAACGCACGACCCATCTCAATGCTTTGGCTCATCATCGTATAGAGCTCCGGCTCAAACCTAAACAGATCTTGCAAATAAAAGCCGTCAATACCTCGAGATTCAAATATTTTCGACCCTAATCCCATGCGGTAAGCACCTGCAAGGACCTTTTGCTCTTCATCCCAAAGAAACATGTGATGGTAATAACTGTCAAAGGTATCAAGGTCGATCGCTTTGTTGGTGCCTTCACCAATTTCTCTAAAGGTAATCTCTCTTAAACGACCTATCTCTCTTAAAATACTTGGAATTTTATCGGCTGGACTAAGAAATACCTCATAATTCTTGCTTTTTAGAAGTCGAAAATCTTCGTTTCTTAACATCTCAACTTCCTTCAGCATGGAATCGGTGTTTACGGCAGTTACGATACGTTTGGGTGGCTTCGGAACTTTTAAACTGGACTGAATATTTTTGAGAATCTTTTCTTTAGGTTCATAAGCATTGGAAAGCATATAGGTTTTTCGTCTTATAAATTCTGAAAAATCCTGAAGTGACTCATGCTCATTCTGATCTTCGAGTCCAATTGGTCGCCCAATCCGAACCTTAATTGTTCTGTGCTTCTGGGTCAATAATTCCGAAGGTAATTTTGCGGTCCTTAACGTATCGCTTATTTTTGAAAGGCGATAAAATAACCTGCTGTTCTTCGCATGAAAATAAATAGGAACAATGGGAACTTGAGCCTTTTTTACCAATTTCATAGCGGCCTCTTCCCATGGTTTATCAACCACTAATTTCCCATCTCGATAGGTAGAAACCTCGCCGGCAGGAAAAATACCTAGGGGATGTCCGTCCTTTAAATGCGTCAAGGCATTTTTAAATCCTGCGATACTTGACTTCACATCCTTGCGGTCTTCAAACGGATTCACAGGCATTATATAAGGTTTAAGTGGTTCAATTCGATGTAAAAGAAAATTAGCAATGATTTTAAAATCGCTTCGCTGCTCTAACATTAATTTTAAGAGCAGAATACCATCAATACCGCCAAGAGGGTGGTTGGAAACCGTAATAAAAGCACCATCCTTCGGCAATCGTTTGAGATCCTTTTCCGGAATTTCAAATTTGATCTGAAATTCATTTAGGATACCATCTAAAAAATCGAGTTCCTTTAAATGTTTATTTCTAGAATAAATCTTGTTTAAGGTTGATATGTTCAACACCTTCATAAGCAACCATCCAAAGAAAGTACCAACAAAACCATACTTATCAGCATGTATGACTTTGGCAACTTCTTTTGCGGTAACAAGACCCATTAATGGTTATTTTTTAAGTTAGTTAAAGTTAATAAATGTTTATTTAGTAACAATCTGAATCGTTTCTTGAGTTAACTGCTTTAAAAGCACTGTTTTATCACTCTCAAGTTGTTTTATCGCTTCTAAATTATAATGCCTAATAGTATATAGAGACACATTTTTATGACATGTTACTTTAAACTTTGCTTTTAAATGTAGCAAAAGCTTTTCGAGATTATCATAGATATTATCAACACAAACTGAAAAACTGATCGCCGAATTCTGTATGACATCAACTTTCATTTTATAATCATGAAGCAGTTTAAAAATATGACTGATATTTTCTTCAACGATATATGAAAAATCTAATGACGATAACGAGATTAAAACCTGATCCTTCTTTACGATATAACAAGGAATTTCAGGATCGATCTTAATGCCTTTCCCAACTCGAGTACCAGCATTTTTCGGATTCTTAAAGGATTTTACAAATAGTGGGATCTCTTTACGCTGTAAGGGTTGCAACGTTTTAGGGTGAATTACAGAAGCACCATAAAAAGCCAACTCAATAGCTTCCCGATATGAGATATGATGTATAAGTTGGGCATTTTCAAAATGTCGCGGATCGGCATTTAATATCCCAGGCACATCCTTCCATATGGTGACATCTTGTCCATTCAAACAGTAGGCGAAAATGGCAGCAGTATAATCACTTCCTTCACGCCCTAGTGTGGTCATAAAATTATTAGAATCACTTGCAATAAATCCTTGTGTGATGTTTAGGGTTTTGATATTGATCCCGGTTGAAATGCGTTTTTGAGTCAATTCCCAATCTACTTTGGCATTACGATGGTAGCTATCGGTTTTAATAAACTCTCTAACATCGATCCACTGGTTTTCTATTCCAATATGTTCAAGATACGCACTAATAATTGTGGTTGATACCAATTCGCCATAACCAACCACCTGATCATAAACAAAGTTATAATCTGGCGATTTATTTTTACTGAGGAAGAAATTCAGTTCCTTAAAAAACTCCTGAACGCGATCAAAGACCGGATGATTCGTATTCTCAAAAAGGTCTAATAATATAGAATTATGAAATTTAGCAACATCCTGAACAGAGCTGTTGAGCTCTTTTTTATTTTGAAAGTAATTGTAAATGACATGCTCCAGTGCATTTGTGGTCTTTCCCATAGCAGAAACCACAATTAAGGTATTTTGATGCCCAACATTCTCGAGGACATGGATAAGATTTTTAACACCTTGTGCATCTTTTACCGAAGCACCTCCGAATTTAAATATGCGCATTTATAGTTTTGATAAATAATTTTTGATTCCAGTTTCATTCAATTGAACAACATCCCAATCCCGCATTACCTTTGCCCCTTTATTTTCATAAAATCTTATAGCATCTTTATTCCAGTCTAAAACCTCCCAACTAATACGTTTTACACCCATGTCATGAGCGAAAACAACAACTTGATCCAATAATTTGGTCCCCAAGCCTGAGCCTCTTTTTGCTTCACTTACAATAAGATCTTCAAGATGAAGAACATGACCTTTCCAGGTAGAATATCTATAATAAACAAGAGCCATGCCTTCAATGGTCCCGTTGATCTCTCCTACAAAACAAGTGAATTTTGGGGCTGCTCCAAATCCATCTTTTTCAAGTTGTTCAACGCTAACTTCCACGGCATTCACTTCACGTTCAAAAAGTGCCAATTCCTTTATAAGATCAAGCACTTTTGACATGTCATTCGGCTTTGCTTTTCGAATAGTATAGTCCATTTTTTTCAAATGAATTTCAAATATAACTTAAACGAAAGTTTTATATGCACAAAAGCTTTACGAAAACGATGTAGTTTAGTAAAAAATACGATATTTGCACCAAATAAGTTAATCTGCATATGTCTCAAAAGAATCAAACCTTAGGCGAATTTATCATTGAGAATCAATCTTCCTTCAAATATACCTCTGGTGAATTATCAAGACTTATCAATTCTATACGATTAGCTGCGAAGGTGGTAAACCATGAGGTGAACAAAGCTGGGTTGGTTGATATTATTGGTTCGGTTGGAGATACTAATATTCAAGGTGAGGATCAGCAAAAATTGGATGTTTATGCCAATGATAAGTTTATTCAAACCATGACTAATAGAAATATTGTTTGTGGAATTGCCAGCGAAGAGGAAGACCATTTTGTTGCCATTAACAGCCAAGATGAAAATCATCAGAATAAATATATTGTGCTTATCGATCCTTTAGATGGATCATCTAATATTGATGTGAACGTTTCACTAGGTACAATTTTTTCGATTTATAGACGTGTAACGCCTGTTGGAACACCAGTAATCTTGAAAGATTTTCTTCAGAAAGGCAATCAACAGGTTGCTGCTGGGTATATCATTTATGGAACTTCAACCATGTTAGTATATACTACAGGAGACGGTGTCAATGGATTTACTTTAAATCCAGCTATTGGAACCTTCTATTTGTCACATCCTAATATGCAATTTCCTGCTGATGGTTCTATTTATTCGGTAAATGAGGGAAACTATATTCATTTTCCGCAAGGGATAAAGAATTATATTAAGTATTGTCAAATGGAAGAAGGCGATCGTCCTTATACCTCACGTTATATTGGTTCTCTCGTATCAGATTTTCATAGAAACATGATCAAAGGAGGTATTTATATGTATCCAAAAAGTTCTCAAAATTCAAACGGAAAATTACGATTGCTCTATGAATGTAACCCTATGGCATTTATAGCAGAACAAGCCAATGGCAAGGCTAGCGATGGTTTTATGAGAATTATGGACATTGAGCCAACAGAACTCCATCAACGCGTACCTTTTATTTGTGGCAGCAAAAATATGGTATCGAAAGTTGAAGAGTTCATGGAAAATTAAAAAAAAAGCGACCTAAAAAGGCCGCTTCAACATTTTATTTCTAAACGTTTTACCTGTTCATATTTCGAATACCGTCGATAAAATCGTCAAGGTCAGAACCTTCATTTACTAGAGCTAAGGCCTTATCCACTATATACGTCACATTAGCGGTTGAAAATCCAAGGCCAACAGCCATTTTTGTTAAAAGTTTTGTTGCCGCTTTTTCACTAATATGATCTGCATGAACCATACGAGTTAGATCATACAATCGTTCAATACGATGATTAAAGGACACTGGTGGGTTAATAGGATGCGACCTGTAATCCTTGAGAATCTCCTTATATTCCAGGTCTGAAATATTAAGATTTCTTGCTAATTGGTCTAAGAATTTTTGTTCGGCATCTGAGATCACCCCATCATACATTGCAATTCTTACAATGGCCGCAAAATGATCAGCGTTTCGTTGTCTGAAACCACTATCATATAAATCTGAAATTGACATATCTTGATTAAATTAATGTAGTGCTGCAAATATAATATTATTCATTCTTTTTTGACCACTTTTTTCAATTTTCTATACTACAAAAATTATATATTTGCATCCTAACGCATTTTATTTTTCAGGATAAAATGTGAAATTAATTTTTAGTGAGTAAAACCCTGATCTCGCAAGCATATCAACAATCTTTGCAACTGCAAAAATTGAGGGAGTGTATTGCCAAATCTGAAGCGGTTTCTGAACTAAAAGGACTGGTTGGCTCTTCACTTTCCTTTGTCATTTCAAACGCATTTAAGCACGCCGAAAAACCTTTTTTGGTCATTTTTAATGATAAAGAAGAAGCGGCTTATTATTTAAATGATCTCGAACAACTGCTTAATGATAAGGATGTTTTGTTTTATCCGGGAAGCTATCGCAGACCCTACCAAATTGAAGAAACTGATAATGCTAACGTACTACTTCGGGCCGAAGTCTTAAACCGAATTAACTCTCGAAAAAAACCCGCCCTCATCATTACCTATCCTGACGCTTTATTCGAGCAGGTGGTCACGAGAAAAGAACTGGAACGGAATACTCTTAAAGTTAATGTTGGCGATGAACTTTCAATTGATTTCGTGAATGAAGTATTGTTCGAATATCAATTTAAACGCGTTGATTTTGTCACAGAACCAGGTGAATTCTCGGTGAGAGGCGGTATCGTAGATGTGTTTTCTTTCTCGCATGACGAGCCTTATCGTATCGAATTTTTTGGAGATGAAGTTGATAGTATTCGGACCTTTGACGTGGAAACCCAATTATCTACTGAGCAAATCAAAAAGATTGGGATCATTCCGAATGTGGCCAATAAGTTTTTAGAAGAAAGTCGACAGAGTTTTTTAAAATATATTGCTTCAAAAACTGTTGTTTTCGCCAAGAACTCCGACCTAATGTTTGATAGGATCGATAGTTTATATGATAAAGCAATTGAAGCTTTTGAAACCCTTCCGAAGGAATTAAAACATGCCGAACCTCAAGAATTATTTTGCAATAGCAGCCTTTTGAAAAAGCAGCTATTAGAATTCAATATGGTATGTTTCGGACAAAGTTCTTACTTCAATGCAACTAATATCTTGACCTTTCATACGGTTCCTCAACCTTCATTCAACAAACAGTTTGATCTGCTTATTTCAAACTTAAATGACAACCATTCCAAAGGTTATACAAACTACATCGCTTGCGTAAGTGAACAACAAGCTAAGCGATTTCATGATATTTTTGATGATGTCGAACAGGAGGTAAATTACAAAACCTTAGTACTGTCATTATATCAAGGATTTGTTGATCATGATCTCAACCTTATTTGCTATACCGATCATCAGATCTTTGAACGCTATCATAAGTTTCATCTAAAAAATGGCTATGCTAAAAAGCAAGCCATTACCCTAAAGGAGCTCACTAACTTAGATATTGGTGATTATGTTACGCATATCGATCATGGTATTGGTCGCTTTGGAGGGTTGCAAAAAATAGATGTGGAAGGCAAAAAGCAAGAGGCTATCAAACTTATTTATGGAGAAAGGGATGTTTTGTACTTGAGTATTCATTCCTTGCATAAGATTACTAAGTTCAATGGAAAAGACGGCAAACCTCCTAAAATATATAAACTTGGGAGTAAAGCCTGGAAAAATCTTAAACAAAAAACTAAGACCAGAGTAAAAGAAATTGCCTTCAATCTTATAAAATTATATGCAAAACGAAAGCTAAAAAAGGGACATCAATACCATCCTGATAGCTATATGCAACATGAGCTTGAAGCATCATTTATTTATGAAGATACGCCTGATCAAAGTAGTGCTACCAACGATATTAAAAACGATATGGAAAGCCAACGTCCAATGGATAGACTTGTCTGTGGCGATGTAGGATTTGGAAAAACCGAAGTGGCTATTCGAGCTGCTTTTAAGGCTGTAGATAATGGAAAACAGGTTGCTGTTCTAGTACCAACAACAATTCTCGCTTTTCAACACGCCAAAACCTTTAGGGAGAGATTACAGGATTTTCCAGTGACTATAGATTATCTGAATAGATTTAGGACAACAAAGCAACGCAATCAGATTATTGAAAATCTTGCCAGTGGTAGCTTAGATATCGTCATTGGAACACACCAGTTGGTCAACAAATCGGTGAAATTTAAAGACCTTGGGTTATTAATAGTTGATGAGGAACAGAAATTTGGTGTGGCCGTGAAAGAAAAATTAAAGACCTTAAAGGAAAATGTAGATGTTCTAACACTTACGGCAACTCCTATTCCAAGAACCTTACAGTTTAGTTTGATGGCTGCTCGAGATCTTTCGGTCATGAATACACCTCCACCAAATAGATACCCAATAGAAAGCCATGTCATTCGCTTTAGTGAATCTATCATTAGAGACGCGATCAGTTATGAAATTCAGCGTGGCGGACAAGTCTTTTTTGTACATAACCGTATTGAAAATATCAAGGAATTTGCTGGAATGATACAACGCTTGGTGCCGGATGCTAAAATAGGCATTGGTCATGGTCAAATGGAAGGTAAAAAACTTGAAAAACTAATGTTGGCTTTCATGAATGGTGATTTTGACGTTTTGGTAAGTACAACCATTATTGAAAGTGGTCTGGATGTTCCAAATGCGAATACCATTTTTATCAATAATGCGAACAATTTCGGATTGAGCGATCTACATCAAATGCGAGGTCGTGTTGGGCGTTCGAATAAAAAGGCGTTCTGCTATTTTATTACTCCAGAATATTCGGCAATGACAAATGACGCCAGAAAACGAATAATGGCCTTAGAACAGCATACTGAACTAGGAAGTGGGTTTAACATTGCAATGAAAGATCTTGAAATTAGAGGTGCCGGCGACCTGTTAGGTGGTGAACAAAGCGGATTTATCAATGAAATTGGATTTGATACCTATCAGAAAATTTTAAACGAGGCCATTGAAGAATTGAAAGAGAATGAATTTAGAGATCTATATAAAGATGATGACAAGACCAGATCCTTTGTCAAGGATTTTACTATTGATACGAGCTTTGAATTGTTATTTCCAGATGATTATGTTAATAATATAAGCGAACGACTAAATTTATATACACGATTAAATGAGCTTAAAACCGAAACTGAACTTGAGGAATTTAGAGCACATCTCATCGATAGATTTGGAGAATTACCAATTCAAGTTGAGGATCTTTTAGATAGTGTAAAACTGAAATGGAAGGCCATCGAAATAGGTTTTGAAAAAGTGATTTTGAAGAAAAATAAGCTCATAGGTTATTTTATTAGCGATCAACAAAGTAGATTTTATCAAACCGAACGCTTCACTAAGGTTTTACAATTTGTCCAAAGGCATCCAAATGCCTGCAAAATGAAGGAAAAGCAAACGCGTAAAGGCTTACGTCTTTTGTTGACTTTTGAACGTATTTCTAGTATTAAGGATGCATTATCAGCGATTGAACCAATTTTGGCTTGATTGTTGACTTAATTCCTGTGACATAATTCATAAATTTGTGTCATATAATAAAAACTAGAGATGTTTAAGAAATTTGCTGTTCTGCTCTTATTATTACCATTGGTTACATTTGGTCAATTTACTTTAAAAGGGAAGTTTTCACCAGTCGAAGAATTTGATTGGATTCTAATATATAAAGTCACCCCAACACATTCGACTTATGTTGGTGATACCAAAATTAATACTGAAGGAAAATTTGAGTTCGCCTTAGATTCTACGCAAACTAAAGGCATGTATAGATTGGTTTATGCTGTGCCTCAAGAAGAATTCAATTTTGATATTATTTATAATGCCAAGGAAGATATAGAATTTACGTTTGATATAGATTCTGGGCTAGAATATCAAGCTTCAAATGAAAATAAACTCATCACTTCTTATACCGAAAGTATGGCTGTTATTAGTCAGAGTATTGGTGATTATTATAACGAACGGAGTACAGATTCCACAGCATTGATGAACATATTTAAGACACAACGTGAAATACAAAATGAATATGAGAAAATATCGAAAGGGACCATTGCTGGAGAATTTATCAGAGCTAATAAACCTTATATTCCAGAAGGCTATCAGGGAATAAACGACTATATCAAAAACATTAGAAAACACTTTTTTGATCATGTCAATTTCAATAGCGAAATACTTCAAAGCTCAAACTTTTTAGTAGAACGTATATTGAATTTTGTTTTTGGAATGGTCGCGCAAGGCGAAAATGATATTGAAAGTTTCAAAACAAATATTTCGGCAGTGGCAAAAGCGATGAAGAATGCAACCCCTCAAACTAAAAAGATGTTGCTGCATATCTTATGGCAACAGTTTTCTGAAGCGAACTATGAAGAAGTAGCCAATTTCATAACCGATAATTATTTATTGCCGATAGCACGAACTTTAAAAGACACCGAATTAAGTACAGAATTGATACGTTATAGAAGCCTGAGTTTCGGAAAGATCGCACCTGACTTCGATATTGAAATACTTGAAGACAATAAGATCATAAAAAAGAAATTGAGTGCTCTTGACCTAGCTGATAAATATGTGCTTGTGTTTTGGAGCAGCAGCTGTTCACATTGCTTAGAAGAATTACCATTGCTTCGTGATTTTACCAAAAAATTTGAAAAGGGAGCCCTTAAAGTTGTCGCATTTGGTATAGAGGATGATGAATATCGCTGGAAAAGTGAGACCTATAATTATCCTGAATTTATTCATGTCATAGGATTAGGAAAATGGGAAAATGAAATTAGTAAAATCTACAATATATCATCAACTCCAACGTATTTTGTATTGGATAAAAGTAAAAGGATCATTGCGAAACCATTAGACATTGTCGAGCTCAAATCTTTTTTTAAGGATCAAAAATGATAGAAAGCATCTTTAATGTGTTCAGTTTTTACATGCTGCCCTTTTTTTATGATTGCGATAATATCAAATCGTATTTCAACATCTAAATCATTCGAAGTTACATAAGCATCAACAGCCTTGACCAGTTGCTTGATCTGTTTTGGTTTTACGAAATCTTCAGGATTACCAAATGAATTTGTAGTTCTGGTCTTGACCTCTATTACGGCTAAGGTATCATCTTTAAGGGCAAGGATATCCACTTCAGCTTTTTGAAATCGAAAATTCCGATCTAAAATATTATAGCCTTCAGAAACTAAAAAATCGACTGCAATTTGTTCACCTTTTTTACCCAGTTCGTTATGAAATGCCATTTATTCAGGATAAACTAAGGTGGATAAATCTTTTTGAACGTTTATTTCAACGGTGCGACCAAGAATCAGCGCACGATTATCTTTTTCATGTCCGGCTGGAAAATCAAATAAGATAGGAAAGTCATATTCAGCAAACACATCTAAGATCAATTGACGAACTGGCTTTCCCCAAGGCGTCGTGTTTTTCCTCACTTTGGTAATATCGCCTACTATAATGCCTTTACAATTTTCGAAATAACCAGCCCTTTTCAAACTAATGAGCATACGATCAATATGGTAGGCATATTCACCAATCTCTTCGAAAAATATTATTTTCCCATCGGTACTAATACTTGTGCTTGAACCCAGCATAGTGTGTAAAAGCGTTAGATTCCCACCTACTAATTGACCCTTCGCTTTCCCAATCTTATTGTACTTAGATCCCTTAATATTATAATTCAATGGTGTTCCAAATATGGCCTTTTTAAAGGTTGAAATAGATGCCATTATATCCTCGAGATCATCGGTTAAGCTCGTACACATAAGGGCATGAATAGTTTCAACGCCTTCGTTATGAATGTCATTATGTAGCGCAGTTATATCGGAATAACCAATGAGCCATTTCGGATGCTCTTTAAACTTTGAATAATCAAGTCCATCTATTATTCTTACAGTTCCATAACCGCCTCTGGCAATCCAAATGGCTTTAATTTTTGGGTCATCTAAAGCCTTTTGTAGGTCTTCAGTGCGTTCGGCGTCGGTTCCAGCAAAATGGCCAGCCTTATTAAAAACATGTTCGCCAATAACTACCTTTAATCCCCAACTCTTAAGTAGAGCTGAAGATTGTTTAATTTCCTTATCACGATTTTTTAATATACCGGATGGTGCAACAATGGCAACTGTATCACCCGATTGTAAATAAGGTGGTTGAATAAGTTTATCAGACATAATGGTCGATGTATTTGGCGTATCAGAATTTTGAGCAATTCCTTTTTGCAGAATGCAAAGCGAAAAGAGGTAAATAATACATACGATACGCTTGAAGATCATTTTTTAGGCTTTGTGTAAATATAATCAACTTTTCTTTTTGAATTACTACTAACAAAATCCTTATTTTTGGCATCTCAAAGAAGATACGATGTCACAACGCATTACCATAACTGCAGCATTACCTTATACAAACGGACCAATTCATATTGGACATCTGGCCGGTGTTTATGTGCCTTCAGATATTTATGCACGCTATAATAGAATTTTGGGTAAGGATGTGGCTTTTATCTGCGGAAGTGATGAGCACGGCGTTCCAATTACAATAAAAGCAAAAAAGGAAGGTGTTTCACCTCAGGATATCGTAGATAAGTACCACGCCATTATTAAAAAGTCTTTCGAGGATTTCGGAATTACATTCGATAATTATTCACGTACTACTGCAAAGATCCACCACGAGACAGCTTCCAATTTTTTTAAGACCTTATATGACAAAGGTGAATTTATTGAAGAGATCACAGAACAACTTTATGACGCTGAAGCAAAACAGTTTTTAGCTGACAGATTTGTTGTTGGAACTTGTCCAAAATGCGGCAATGAAGAAAGCTATGGCGACCAATGTGAGAATTGTGGAACCAGTCATAACGCAACTGATCTCATCAATCCTAAATCGGCAATAACAGGTGCAACACCCAGTTTAAAAAAGACCAAACATTGGTTTTTGCCTTTAGATAAACATGAAGATTTTCTTAAAGAATGGATTCTAGTCGGACATAAAAAGGATTGGAAACCAAATGTATATGGTCAGGTAAAATCATGGATTGATGATGGTTTACGCCCAAGAGCAGTGACAAGAGATCTGGATTGGGGAATTCCTGTGCCAGTTGAAGGTGGAGAAGGGAAGGTGCTTTATGTTTGGTTTGATGCTCCAATTGGATATATTTCTTCAACTAAGGAATGGGCAGAACGCGAAGGCAAAGATTGGGAGCCATATTGGAAAGACAAAGACACCAAACTGGTACATTTTATTGGTAAGGATAATATCGTTTTTCATTGTATCATTTTTCCAGCAATGCTGAAAGCCGAAGGCAGTTTTATACTTCCAGATAACGTGCCCGCAAATGAATTTTTAAATCTCGAAGGCAATAAATTATCTACATCAAAAAACTGGGCTGTTTGGTTGCACGAGTATTTGGTCGAGTTTAAAGACAAGCAAGATGTATTGCGATATGCTTTAACAGCGAACGCACCCGAGTCTAAAGACAACGATTTTACATGGAAAGATTTTCAGGCACGAAATAATAATGAATTGGTTGCCATTTTTGGCAATTTTATAAACCGTGTTGTGGTATTGACCAATAAATACTATGAAGGGATTGTGCCAATACCTAATGACTATACAAACGATGATAATGAGGTCTTTAAGGCCCTGAAAGCTTATCCTGATGTTATTGCAAGCTCCATTGAACGCTACAGATTTCGAGAAGCCAGTCAGGAGCTTATGAATTTGGCACGATTGGGTAATAAATACTTGGCTGATCAAGAGCCGTGGAAACAAATAAAAGAAGATCCGGAACGTGTGAAAACCATCATGTATCTGGCCCTGCAAATTGCTGGTGCACTGGCCGTTTTGTGTGAACCATTTTTGCCCTTCACATCGATTAAATTAAAGGCTATGTTAAATCATGATGCACTTGATTCCAATTTAACTTGGATTGGAGTAGGTGAAGGTCGAGAATTGATTCAAGCCAATCATAAAATTGCCAAAGCTGAATTGTTATTCACAAAAATTGAGGATGCCGAAATTCAAGCCCAATTAGATAAATTACAAGCCAGTAAAGCAGCTAATGAAGCTGAAGCTAAACTAGTCGATCCGCAAAAAGAAGAAATCACCTGGTCTGATTTTTCTAAATTAGATATCAGAGTTGGTACCATTCTTGAAGCCGAAAAAATGCCAAAAACCAAAAAATTATTGGTGTTGAAAGTAGATACAGGTATCGACGTAAGAACGATAGTTTCTGGAATAGCCGAAACTTTTACTGCCGAAGAGGTCGTGGGAAAAAAGGTGACCGTTCTGGTCAATTTAGCACCAAGAGCTTTGCGAGGTGTCGAAAGCCAAGGCATGATCTTAATGACCGAAAACGAAAAAGGCGATCTGGTCTTTGTAAATCCAGATGACACGAAGCAGGTATCTAACGGATTGAAAATAAGCTAAAAAAAACGCCACTTGTCGTGGCGCTTTTTTATTGAATATACCTTAGGTTATTTGCTGCCTAACATCAGCAGCTCATTACAAACCACTTCGGTTATATAACGTTTTTCACCTTCCTTAGACTCATAACTTCTAGTCGTTAATTTTCCTTCAACGGCGATTTCCTTGCCTTTGGTGATGTATTTTTCCACGATCTCGGCTGTCTTCCCCCATGCAACAACGTTGTGCCACTGCGTGTCTGTTACTTTTTCACCATCTGCATTTTTGTAACTCTCATTGGTTGCAATTGAGAATTTAGCTAATGTTCTTCCTGATTCAAGATTGATGATCTCTGGATCGTTTCCTAAGTTACCAATCAACTGTACTTTGTTTCTAAGTGTGTTCATAATTTTAAATTTATTCGTTAAACAGTTAATACTATCGAGTTCTTATGTTTCGACACTGCAAATATCAGTCAGCATCAAAATGTTATTCGGTTATTACTTAATTAAATTCGTTTGTAATTATTTGTAGTCGTTTGTAAACGGATAAATTTTATTATATTTACCCTATGGATTATAATATACACAAGGCACTGGAGGTGTTAGAGCAAACTCCAAGCACATTGTATACGATGTTATCAAATTTATCAGATGAGTGGGTTTTATCTAATGAAGGTGAAAATACTTGGAGTGTTTTTGATGTTTTAGGGCATTTAATTCATGGCGAAAAAACAGATTGGATTAAACGCACAAACATAATATTAAGTAACTCTGAAATTAAAAAGTTTGACTCGTTTGATCGATTTGCACAGTTCGAGATTTCTAAAGGAAAATCACTTAAAAATCTATTATTAGAATTTTCAGAACTACGTGCTAAAAATTTGAAAAAACTTAAAGAATTACAACTAACAGAAGAAGCTTTCCGATTAGAAGGAGAACATCCAGAATTAGGTGTTGTTACATTAAAGGATTTACTAGCTACTTGGGTGGTTCATGATTTAAATCACATAGCACAAATTTCTAGAATCATGGCAAAACAATATAAAAATGAAGTTGGACCTTGGCAAAAGTATTTGCCAATTTTAAATAAATAGCAAATGCAAAAACAATGTTTAGAATGTGGCGATAAAATTATAGGCAGGATAGATAAAAAATTCTGTAGTGATGGTTGCAGAAATGCGCATAATAATCGTGTGAATAAAGATAGTAAGAACTTAATACGAAATACAAATAACAGACTTCGTAAAAATTATAGAATTTTAGAAACGCTAAACCCACAACAAAAAACAAAAACTTCGCGAGCTAAATTAATTGAAGCGGGCTTCGATTTTAATTATTTTACTAGTATTTATACCACAAAAGCGGGCACCATTTATTACTTTGTATACGACCAAGGATATTTGCCGTTAGAGGGCGACTATTATGCTTTGGTTAAACGAGAAAGTTAACGGTATTTACAGTAAAGTATATTTCAAAAAAAAGCTTCTAATTTTAAATTAAAAGCTCTTAAATTTATTAATAAATTAGTTTTCTTTATTTCCAGTTTTGCCCTTTTAATTGCATGGCTGCTTTTAGTACATCTTTCTGACTTATTTGCCCCACTAATTTGCCCTTTTCAACAATAGGAAAACGACGACGTTTAGCTTCTAAAAACTTTGTAGCGGCATCAAAAATATTCATATTGCCATCAATAGTTTCAACATTCATAGCCATGTGCTTTTCAATGGTTTTATCTTGCATAGGCATATTATAATATCTGCTTTCGCTAATTTGTTTTATACAATCGCCTTCAGATATGATACCGATTAATTCGTTTTTATCATTTACAACAGGTCCACCAGATATTCTATTTTTAATTAGTGACTGCATAACGCTTTCAATTGTTTGATCGGGTGTAAATGTAATCAAATTCGTAGTCATGTAATCACTAACTTTTAGTGGTGTATTATCCGTGGCATTAGCCTGCTGTCTTCTGGCTCCTTGAAAACTTTTTATTCCCATAATTAAAAATTTAGTAATCTTAAATATACTCAATTAATTTTAATTTTCCTAAAAATGATTTTTTCTGCGGTTAAAATTCAGCATATAATTATCTTAAAATTCTTATGATTTTTCCAAACAATATAACATAAAGAGTAGATTATGAAATAATTACTAAACTTTTAAGTAATTAAAAGCTATTTTTTTATAGTTTTGGCCCACGAAAAAATATACTATTAAAAATGAAAAAATTACTAGGATTGGTTCTTGTTATAAGTAGTTTTATGTTAAGTGCGCAATCTAACTCAGATTTAATAAAACATTTTGAAGCTTATTATAAGCAAATGAAAGACCAGGGAGATGTTCAGGGAATTATAAATGGGATGACTCATTTGAATGTATTGGAGCCTTCTCAAGCACGAATAGATACTTTAGCTTATATATATATGAGTGAAGGACAGTATATACAAGCCCTTAACACCATAGGTATTGAAAAAGTTGCCACCGACTCTGAAATAGCTATTGAAGTTAAGGCGATTTCGTTAAAAGCAGTAAAACAACCTAAGTTGGCAATTGGGTTTTTTGAAGAGATGTTTAAAAGAGAACCAGATGTATTTGTAGCATATGAATTGGCTGAACTAAATTTACAAACTCAAAATTTGACGGAAGCGGAAAAACATATTAAATATGGACTTGAAAATTCTAAAAGTGATATGAAAAAGTCATTTTATGAATCTCAAACACCTTATGAAGTCCCTTTAAAAACAGCTTTTATGTACTTAAATACGCTAAATATTTATAATAAAGATAAAAAAGCTAATATTGATGCCGCAGTTGACATTATCGATGCAGCGCTAAAAACAGCACCAAATTTTAACATTATTCAGTTAACTAAAACCGAACTATTAAGACAAAAACAAGTGTTGCTCAACCAAACACAACAACCCAAAAATTAATTATAGTATTTAATCCATTTAAAAAAACAGATATGAAATTGAAAAAGATATTTTTAAGAACATTTTTAGTAATCGGAACATTAGCATTAACCACAAATGTTTATTCACAAAATACCATTACGGTAGCAGCAGACAGTATAATAAAAGAAGAGAAACGACTTAAAATAGGATGCGGATTTGGTTTAAATTTTGTTGGTGCAACAAACATTAGTTTATCTCCCAACCTTTCATATAAAGTGAGTGATAAGATATCATTTGGAGCAGGAATACAAGGAAGTTATTCCGCAATTAAAAACCTTCAAAACACAACTACTTTTGGGGGAAATCTTATAACAACTTATAATCCAATTCAAAAAATATCCATGTTGTTGGAATTTGTAGAATTAAACGTTTCTACAAAAACGGAAGAAACAGTAACGGCTCCTGAAACTAAAAACAGTTATTGGGACACAGCTTTATTTGTGGGAGCAGGATTAAATATTACTAGAAAAATATCAGTTGGTGCCAAGTATAATATGCTGTTTGATGAAAACGAAAGTGTTTACACAAGTGCTGTAATACCTTTTGTAAATATTACATTTTAAAAGAAATATTATATTTATAAAAAAGGCTGACTTTATTATAAGTCAGCCTTTTTTAATTAAAACTTTTTGTATTTAAGGTTTTTCAATAGCTCGATTATCAAATTCAATTTTTTTATTCATTTGAAAATTTACATTAGAAAAAGAAACAAAAAACTCTTTTATTATGGTTAATAGTTCTTCTTTTGTTGTAGTGGATAAATTAGACAGGCTTTGAAGCTTTAAAAGCTTAGTTTCTAAAACCAATAATCTAGCTAAAATCCCATCAGATTTTACTTCTGCAGGAATATTCTCTTTTAATTTTGATATGAGTATTTTAATATTTTCTTCGTTATCATTAAAAAAACTTAAATCAGATTTTATTACTTCGTTTATTACGCTTTGCAACTCATAATATTCTTGCCAATCTTTTATAGCCTCTTCAGTTTTAAAATCTAACACGTAGTCAACATATTTTAGATTTGAAATGTCTTCTACATTTATGTCTTGAACTTGCTGATTTTCAATAACGTTAGGCACATTACTTTCTTCGTTATTCTTGCAAGAGACCAAAAGAATTATTATAATTAATGCACTTGAAATTATACTACGCATAGAAATTAATTTAGAATATATGTTGTAACAAAGATATATGTAATACTTGATTTATTATTGATTTAGCTGAAAATCAAAAAGAAGAATAATTAGTTTTTAAAATATCATATTATCAATTAAAACTTATTATTTTTGACAAATTCATATAATGAAGGAATTAAATGAGTGAAAAAATATTAATTATTGGTGCTTGTGGTCAAATAGGTTCGGAATTAACATTTAAGTTACGACGTATTTATGGTGAAGAAAATGTTATAGCCAGCGATATTAGTTATAGCAATGAGAATATTGTGAATTCCGGCATTTTTGAAATAGTTGATGCTCAAGACTATGCC
>JABDMU010000011.1 GCA_013001285.1 Flavobacteriaceae bacterium | reverse complement strand
ATACCATGGCCAATGCTGGTCTTGACCAAAATATTTGTTTAGGAGAAAGCACTGTGTTAACAGCAACTGGTGGTGATACCTATTTATGGAATACAGGCGAAACAACAGCTTCAATTACTGTGTCTCCTAATATAACAACAACATATACAGTTACTGTAAGTACTGCAAATGGATCCGATTCGGATGATGTTACTGTAAATGTAAATGCTATTCCAACAGCAGAAGCTGGTCCAGACCAAACCATTTGCGAAGGTGAAACCGTAACGCTAACTGCTTCCGGTGGAACAAATTATCTTTGGAGTAACGGACAAACAACACAATCTATTCAGGTGACACCACTGACAACTAGCATTTATACAGTGACTGTTGATCAAAATGGTTGTACCGATGCAGATTCGGTTACAGTTAATGTTAATCCAACACCAATTGCCGATGCTGGAGAAGATGTCATCATTAATGAAGGCGAAAGTATCACCTTAACCGCAACAGGTGGTGGTACGTATTTATGGAATACAGGTGAAACCACCCAAAGTATTGTAGTCTCACCGATTCAAGATACTATTTATACGGTCTTCGTGATTCAAAACCAATGTGAAGATTTTGCTGATGTGATGGTTGCTGTAAACCCTGCAGCAAACGCCTATGCAGGCGAAGATGTCATAATTTGTGATGGCGATAGTACAGTTTTAACTGCTACTGGAGGTGATTCTTATTTATGGAGTACGGGAGAAACCACTCCTAGTATTACAGTGAGTCCTATGGCAACTTCAAATTATACAGTTATCGTTTCTAATGATTTTTCTTCAGATACTGACGAAGTTCTAGTCACGGTTAATCCGTTGCCAAATGTTCAAGTCACTAATGATGTTACAATATTACAAGGCGAATTTGTCACGCTATCAGCAACAGGTGCTAACAGTTATTTATGGAGCAATGGTGCCACACAGCCCAATATTGCGGTAGCTCCGATGCAAACCGTAACCTATAGTGTTGACGGATATATCAACAATTGCTTTGATACCGCAGAAGTCGTTGTCAATGTAGTTGAACCCGTAGAAGCTTATGCTGGTCCAGACCAAACTATTTGTTCGGGTGATAGCATAACACTAACGGCAACTGGTGGCGATAATTACCTATGGAATACTGGCGAGACCACCTCAAGTATTTCGGTCAACCCTGAAGAAAACACAACCTATACTGTGATCGTTTCTAACACTTTAGATTCTGATGCAGCCGAAGTCAATATTACCGTTGAAGATTGCGAGATCGAAATCCCAACGGAGAACACAGATTATGAATACAGTGTGCACTTAGATCAAAATAACCCATCTGTTTTGGTAGTAAAATTATCAGGAATGGAAGGCATGTCAGAATTGAGTGTTCATGATATTCGTGGAAAATTACTGTACTTCGAAAGGGTACAGGATAATGATGGTCAACCTCAAAAAGTGAAAATAAATACGGATCTCTATAGTAAAGGCATTTATGTGATCACGTTACAAGAAAAATATAAAGTCACCCCGAAACAAGTATTGATTCGATAGACTTAAAGATTTGGTTAGTTAGTTTTGAAAAACGCTCGGTACAACTCTTTTGTATCGGGCGTTTTATTAATCTTCAATTTTAAGAAGTTGGGTCTTGTTCTCGCAGTTGGCTATGGTTAAAAAAATCTCCTTTTCTTGATGTATGCCTTCAATATAGTAGATGTTACAAGAATCTCTTTTGGTATCACTTTTCTTAAAATTAACATCACCGTTGGTCAATATGTTTGTGATCGCAGCCGAATCGAGTGCACGCACTTTTAAGTTTTCTGCAATGTCTTCGGAATAAGTCATCGTTTTTAATCGAATATTTTTTAAAACGCGTGCTTCTGGACCATAAGCGCAAGAGGTTCGTTTTCCACTAAGAAAAAAGGCTAAAAAAAGCAAGCCAACAGCAAAGCCTCCGAGGTAAAACCCAAGACGGTGAATAAATTTCATGATAAATATTTTGATTAAAAGATTAGGAGATTGACATCACTGCAGTCCATATCAAACCATTCTGCAACGGATTTATTTGTCAAAATTCCGTGGTAAAAATACAACCCATTTTTTAAACCACGATCAAAACGCAAGGCATTTTCAATGCCACCATTTTCACCGATTTCCAAAAGATATGGTGTAAAGATATTACTTATTGATACTGAAGCCGTTCTGGAATAACGCGCTGGAATATTGGGCACACAATAATGGATTACGCCATGTTTTTCAAATGTAGGGTTGTTATGAGTGGTCACTTCACTGGTTTCAAAACAGCCGCCCATATCAATACTCACATCAATGATCACAGAACCTGTTTTCATAGCTTCCACCATTTCTTGATTTACCAGGACAGGAGCACGATTGGTACCACGAACAGCACCAATTGCCACATCACAGCGTAATAAGGCTTTCAGTAAGTTCTTAGGTTGCATGGTCGACGTATAAATATTTTCACGAAGATTGGTTTGAATCCGACGTAATTTTGTGATCGAATTATCAAAGACTCGCACATTTGCGCCAAGTCCAAGTGCAGAACGCGCTGCAAATTCTCCAACGGTTCCAGCACCAATAATGACAACTTCAATAGGTGGGACACCACTAATGTTTCCAAACATCAGTCCATTACCTTCATTGGCATTCGATAAGAGTTCAGCAGCGATGAGCACAGATGCCGTACCTGCAATTTCGCTGAGTTGTCGTACAGCGGGATAGGTACCATCATCTTCGCGAATGTATTCAAAAGCCAGGGCTGTTATACGTTTTTTAGCCAGTTCTTGAAAATAGGATTTATGCTGAGTCTTGATCTGTAATGCAGAAATAAGAATGGTTTGAGGATTGATCAGTTTGATTTCATCTAAAGAAGGCGGCTCAACTTTTAACAGCAATGGGCATGAAAAGACCTTAGCCGTATCTTTAGTGATCTCAGCGCCCGCTTCACTGTACTCCTGATCTGAAAAATTGGCAGATTCTCCAGCGCCTGCCTCAATAAGGACACGATGTCCATTATTGGCTAAGGCGTTTACCGCATCTGGTGTAAGGCAAACACGTTTTTCCTGAAACGATGTTTCTTTAGGAATGCCAATGAACAATTCACCTTTTTGGCGTATGACCTCAAGGGTTTCTTCCTGAGGCAAAAGTTGCGATTTGGTGAACGGAGAAAGGGATTTGCTCATCGATTATCTTTTAGAACTTTGAAGTTACGAATTTATTTGAATTTTCAAATAATTATAAATAATTGCATGTTTATAGATAATTTTCTATATTTAAGTCTAAATCCCTCTGTTATGTCAGAAATAAATGTGTTTAATAGGCGCGTATTTATTAAGGATCTGGTGATCATATCGATAATTGTGGCGCTTCCGTTTTTGTTTTATTTATATTTATTAGTTCCTGAAGTTAAGATTTGGAAGACATCGTTTTTCACTTTCGATTCAAGATATTATCAAGATGTTAGTGTGTTTGCCTGGGCGGCATTTACCAAGATATTGACCCTATTCTTTTTATCCCTTTGGTTTGTGACCTGTAAACATTGGTGGCGAATGGCTATAGTGATACCCATTATTATTGAAACCTATAAGCTGATGGTCATCATTAATGATGAAACCTATTATGTTGATAAATACGAGGTTATTTGGGCAATCCCTTTAGTTATTCCGATTATTATTTTTCTTATTTATATGTCGAAAAAGCTAAATTATTATAATTTATCTAAGAGCTTGGATCATAACTTGGATCTAGAAATTGAACATTTGATAAATGAGTTAAGATCAAATGTTTACTTAGATTATAAAGAAAAACTAGATCAGTTTGAAAAACTTAAAGCTCAAAAAGACACCTTGAAGAAAAAAGCATATTTAGAAAAATTGATAGCCTTAAAAAATGGAATCCAATTGGATTAATTTTTTATCTCTTTTATTTCCTTGATGATCTCATCTAAAAGTGCTTTCTTTTCTTCACTCCATTTTTCGTTCAGCTTTTTATTAATAAAGGCCTCAACGTCTATTTTTTGAACGGCTTTTTTAGGAATCTCATCTTCGAGTAACATATTGCCTTTTCCAGTGATAAGCCATACCAAATTGATCTTTGGATATTTTTTTACAATGCGTTCAATGACGTCACTACCAACTGAGGCGTTGTTCTTTTCCATTCTTAAAGTATAGCCATTAGCGGCGCCAATTGAAATGTCAAATTGCCTCACACTCATGCCTTTGTGATGTATAAAATCTACGATACGGTTTATTGTTTTTCCCATGGTTCATTTGTTTATATAGAAAATATTCTATATATTTATGGTATATTTTCTACAAATCTAAATAATTAAATACAAAATGACAGCAAAATAAAGTTAAATTAAAAGAGAAAGCTCCTACAAGGTAGAAGCTCTCAGTGTGTGTTTTATTGAAATAAACGTTTGTTTATAACTCCTATAAATATAGAAATTTTTTAAAAGATATGCAACGGTTATTTCTAAGTGTTTATGCTATTGGCACTCTAAATAAGCCGCGGATACCGAAAAGCGAGTAGAGTAGGTAATTCTTAATCCAATATTTATGAAAAAAATATCTTCAATATTAGGCTCCATTCTCGTTCTATGTCTTTTTTTAATTGCGCATTATTCTTCTGCTCAAAATTCAGACATCACTATAATTGACCCAACAAATCCTGGTAATGCTACGCCATTGCCAGTCGAAAAAATGGAGGAATCACTGGTCTTTATTCATGATTTCAGTGAGATCTCAACTAGAAATAGTAATGACGAACATAAAATAAAGGTCAAAATTCTCAATTTTGATTCTGATTATAAATTACTCCCAGCTTACCGAATTGATGGCATCGAATATTGTGATAACGGACAATACAATGATCAGGTGGCAGGTGATGGGATCTTCACTTCGGTCACAACACATCGCATCAGTTTTACTAAGTCTTATGTTTCGCAAACGTACTATTCTAGTGATGCATTCAAATATTCTAGAGATCTAAGCAACTACCTAGACGCTAATAATTCAAATAAAGGGCCGGGAATAACTTTTGGTTGCAAGGTCAGGACCATTACCTGTCCTGAGACAAATTTTTGGAATTCCTGTTGGCCATTTAGCAGTCCATGTACCTGCTTTGAATTTTATGATTGTCAGGTTGGATTTAAAATTGAGCTATAAACTATAAAAACTTGGGGCAATGTTGAAAATTGATAAAAAAGTTTGGTTGTATTTACTATTATACATTATCATTTTAGTAGTTAGTGCACTTGTGCTTAAAGGCAAAGTAGATAGCTTGGTAAAAATTGGCTTATCTCAAGGAATTGCTTTGGTAGTGCTGGTCCTTTTGTTTTCTTCACGTAAATTGGTTATTGGTCTGGGGCCCAACTTTAAAGTATCCAATTTTAAATACATTGTCCCTTTGTTTATTATTCTGCTCATGTACGCTCTTATACGTACAGATTTCCTCAATTATCAGGAAAACAGCTTTCTTTTTATATGTTATGTCCTATTTATCATCTTCATTCAAACACTTACAGAAGAAATGGTATTTCGCGGATTGGTGTTAAATAACTATCTCAAAAAGGGCTTAAACGTACATCAGGCTGTTATCTATTCTTCCGTCATTTTTGGCTTATTTCATTTTGTCGCCATTTTTGGAAAAACACCAGTTGAATCGATTGTAAATCAAGTTTTAATGGCCATTATGTGTGGAATATTTCTTGGAGCTATATTTGTATTGACCAGGAACATCTACCTCGCGGGACTTATACACTTGTTAATAAATATTCCTTCATATTTTAATAGTAATTCTAAAGTTGAGAAAAATACTGATGTCAATTTAGATCTCTATTCTGACCCTAGCTTTTTAGAAATGGTGTTGTCAACATCTATGATTGTATTGATCTATAGTCCATTCCTCATAGTTGGTTTGTTTCTTTTATCTAAAGCCCGAAAGGCTTTTGAAAATAATCCCTTGTAGGAATGAAAGCCATGAGACTTCTTATCGCAGCCGTATTGATTTTTCCCATTTATACAAATCTCTATGGTCTCAGGAATTCAAATTCTCTCTATGATCAGCAAATAACCGAAATACTTGAATCCTTGGCTTTGGAAGTCACTCAAATAAGGAATTATTATCAGATTTTAAATGCGAAGGCCTATTCTGAATTAGTAATGATCAATAAGAAAATTGCATCTGAGATTTCTTTGGAAAATAAAGTATTAAACTTAATTAGAAAGGATCAACTTAGAGATATAATTCTGAAAAATTCTATGGCAGAAGAAACCGATATCAGTAAAATAAGATACCTCAAGGGCTTGGAGGTCATAAAAATATTATATGAAAAAATGGTGTCATTAGATCACCATTTTGCGTCAATGGTGACCTTTAATGAGATCAATAAAATCAGTAACCCAAATCATTACCCTGAGTTCGTTGCCTTAAAAGACATACTTCAAAGCAAGCGCATTAAAAAACAAGGGTTTGGATTATCTTCACTATTAGGCGAAAATGTATATACTTCAGTACTACATTCGTTTATAAGCCTATTTACGAATTCGCAAGAATCGCGGGAAGACAAGGAAAAGGCAATAGCATCAGTTGAATGTATTTTTGACTTCACCCTTAGAATGCATAACGACTTGAATACAATTTATTTTGAAACGTCATTCTTAGAAAAAAGCAATGAAAAAATTATCGATGAACTTGAACAACTATTTGATGATTATGTAGATCCCATTAAATATTGGGTGCCTTTAAAAGACTGTAGGAATAATGATGACTGGGATCAGATTAAAGAAAATTTGAATGCATATATAAAGGAGTTGAATTCCATGATTAATCAACCATCAAAGCAATATCAAGCTCATAAAATGAAAATAAATTTAGAATTTCCCATTGATCGTTTGTTGCAATTCATCATTCAGTACAACGCCTTTATTGATGAAGGTACCAAGTTTTACAAAAAATTTGATATCATGCTGAACAGTTACGAAAATGAAGGTATTTGTGCAGATAAGATCCCTTTGGAATTCAAAAAAATGAAAGAAAATATTTCAATTTCAATCTCAAAATTTAACACTGCCTACAAACCTATCGAGATCAACGGTAGCAAGATGAAAGCAGTGCTATATGGCATTAATGATTACGATTAAGTTTCGTAACTTAAACTCAATATTATAAACATCTAAACTAATGACATTCATTGCTATAATGGGCCTTTGGCAGCTACTCGTGCTTATAGCAAGCATTTTGATACCCATTCTGGCTTTAATTGACATTTTAAAAAGCAACAAAAGCAACGATTATAAACTGCTTTGGTGCGTTATAGTCATCTTGCTAAGTCTGTTGGGTGTTCTTCTGTATTTAGCTATTGGTCGAGGACAAGGCTCAAATACCTGAAAATTAGGCACTTTTTAGCTGAGAAAACAGCAATTATCAAAACATTTTGCCTAAAAAAGCAAATAGTAAGGTTTTTATGACTAATTTTGTGGCATCATATTTGAAACATATGAATTATTATTAAATTAAATTTTTATTACATGAGTAAAGGAACAGTAAAGTTCTTCAACAATGCCAAAGGATTTGGCTTTATTACAGAAGAAGGTACAGACAAAGAACATTTTGTACACATTTCAGGTCTAGTTGACGAAATTCGCGAAGGCGATGAAGTTGAGTTTGACTTAACAGAAGGAAAAAAAGGATTAAACGCTATAAACGTAAAAGTAATTTAACCGCATACGCTTAAACTTTTAGAAATTGAAAAAAGCCGCTTCTTATGAAGCGGCTTTTATTTTTTATAACCTTTTTTATGATCAAAAGACTGAGCACGATCTGATACTAATTAACTATGCTCGAACTTTATTCTTTCTCGAAGGTATTGATCAGATAGAAAGCGTTGGCTATAATTATAATGTGTCGCTAGCTAACCTTTATTTTTAAATCGGAATTAATTTACAATTCAATTTTATGAGATTACCAGTAAACCCGATAAAAAATTAATTGATTATTTTTAGAAGTGTAAATTTCTAAAACATGAAATACCGTCTTCTTATTGTGATCGTCTTAATCATTAGTGTATCCGTTTCTGCTCAAGTTCCCGAATCCTATAAAGCTGAAATGCAACGCATGTTGGGCACATGGATCGCTGACAATTCAAACTACATGTCTGAACAAGAAACCGATGATGCCTATGCCATACGTTGGACCTACGGTTTAGATAACACAACCTTGATCGGACATTTATTTGGCATGAAAGATGGTGTCAAAACCAGTGTGTATTGGCAGTTCTTTCAATTTTGGGATCCTGAAAATAAGCAGGTAAGAGTCATTCAAATGAATACTTATGGTACGAAAGGCGAAGGCTTGGTAAAGTATATTGATGAACAGCATTCGCAATTGACTCAGGTCTATGTCAACCCCGATGGCAGTCGGTTTGAAACAGGGCATAAAACCGAATTGTACGCTAACAAAGAGATCTCGAGATCCTACGAGATCAAAGATGGCAAATGGATTGAAGGACGCCACTATATTTGGATCAAACAAAAAGAATAAATAGACTTTAGCATACCCTAAGACCGAAGTGATAGCAAGAGGTTAAGGCAGAATTGAACCTAGTATTCTGATCTTGACCAAAACCTTTATTCAATTTAAATTGTATGATCATGTCAACAGAATCCAATAGTTACGTCGATTTCCACGTGCATTCGGCTATGAAGCCCTATGGACGCAGTTTTAATTATTCACCTAAATACAAGAACCACAAACACCGTTCTGCCAAAAATAGCATCTGGTATTACGATCCGCCGTCAATAGCCGACAAGCTTCTGAATTATATCATCAATCTCACCAAATTTTCGCAAGCCAATTTTACAAGTTTGGCCAAAGGAGGTGTTCGCGTGGTCTGTGCTTCGCTGTATCCTTTAGAAAAAGGGTTTTTCGTAAATAAGATCAAAAACGAATTACTACGTGACATCTCAGCCAATTTTGCTACGGGTTTAAGTAAAGCGCGCATTGATGCCGTTCAAGGCATGCGTAATTATTTTAATGATCTCGAACGCGAATATAAATTTTATAAGCAATTAGATCGAAAAGTTATCGATCTGCCTGACGGAAAATACCGCTATATGATGGTTAACAGTTATGCGAACATTGAAGCCGTAGCCCGAGCCGATAACAAATACCTGACCAGCATTTGTGTAATCATGTCCATTGAAGGCATGCACGTCTTAAATTCAAGAATAGGCAAGCCGCCGAAAACCGGTGAATATATGCGTAACCTCAGGATTATCAAGAAATGGGACAATCCACCGTTCTTTGTGGCCATGGCACATCACTTTTGGAACCACCTCTGTGGTCACGCACCAAGTTTTACGAAATTGGTAAAAAGCAAGGTCGATCAATCTGAAGGCATCAACACCGGATTTACAGCTTTGGGTAAAAAGGTAGTACATGCTCTATTAGATGAAACCAATGGCAAACGCATTTATATTGACATCAAACATATGAGTGTGACTTCACGTCAGGATTATTACGATATCATAGACAATACAACCGGTTATAATAACCTGCCCATCATCATCAGTCATGGTGCTTGTAACGGTATGTCTTCTGCAAAAAAGCGGGTAGCGGGTGGCTCTAAGGTTGCTTATAAACTCAATCCTGTTGACATCAATTTTTTTAATGATGAGATAATACGTATGGCCAAAAGCAAAGGCATCATGGGTCTGCAGTTAGATGAACGCCGAATTGCGAATCAGGCCACATTAAAAGCCACTAAAAGTTCATTGAAACGATCGAAGATCATGCATTACCGATCAGAATTATTATGGAATCAGATACAACACATTTTAGAAGTTCTGGATGCTAAAAACATGTTTGCCTGGGATTGCATTGCCATTGGCTCTGATTATGATGGGATCATTGACCCGTTGAATTCGTTTTGGACGGCTGAAGAGCTCCCTTTTCTAGCAGATTTTTTAGAGCGCCATGTATACAATTATATGAGCAAGGCCAAGTTCAAGAACCCGAATAATAAGATCGATGCCGATGAGATCGTGCAACGCGTCATGTCGACCAACGGTTTGATGTTCTTAAAACGTTGGTTTAAATAAGAACTGAAGGACATTTTTAATACTTTTATAAATAAAAAAAGGGGTTTGGTTTATGCAACCAAACCCCCATTTTATGAAATGAATACTTAAATTTTATATTTAAGTGAGACCATCATGTTTCTGTTTTTGAACTTTTCATTATCAAAACCAGAATTACTAGCAATATTGCTCAGGCCATGAATATAGTTCACCTGTACTGCCATATTTTTAGAAATGTTGTGTCCAATTACGGCTTCCGCGCCAAGGTCGAAACGCTTGAAATCGGCGCCATTGTCGTTTTCTTTTCTAAAGGCATGTACCGAAAAGGATTCACTTTGAGAAGTTTCACCATCGTTTACATTTAGCTTACCTTTCAATTTACCTGAGATCCCATAGCTTGCCGAAGGTCCAGCCCCTACAAACCATTTTCCATCTGTGCCTTTAAAATTATAGATGGCCAATACAGGCACTTCAAGGTAATTGAGATTAGCCTTGACGTTTTGTTTGTATTGGGTGCCTTCATCGGTGAATTTGTTAGACACTTTAACCCCTTTTTGCATAAAGTTAAGGCCAGGTTTAATGGAGAATTTTGTGTTAAGCGGAAATTCAGCATAAACACCAGCTGCAAAGCCAGCATTCAGATCTTTATCAATATTATCTGTACTACTTTCACTAAATGACGCCGAGCTCATAACTCCGGACGCCTGCACACCATATTTGGTCTGTGCATTTGCCATGATCACTGAACACAGTAAAATGGCATTCAATAATTTGTTTTTCATTTTTTTTCAAAATATAAGTTGTTGATATGACCACAAAAATTGGTTCTGTCTTAGCATCGCTCTGTCATTCAAAGAATGAAGGCTACTTAATTTCAAAATAATCATTGTGGAACTACCGTTGAGACCTGTTTTATACCGTTCCGGTTAACAAGTCGTCTTACCATTCACGGCTTAATGGTAAGGATTAGAAGACGAATTATTTTAACTGCATTGGTTAAGATTTATCACTGTAAATTTACGAATATTTCAAATTCAAATTACTGGTGTTTAGTTAATCATTCGTTAATAATTTAAGACTAGATCAAGGGTCTATGGAAATGCATCTTCATGAAGAAGTTGGCCTACTTAAACCAAAGAAATACAAAACGTAAAAGATGCTCAAAAGGGTTTTAAAAGGCCGTAATGACTATAATTTGTTAATAACTCGCTTTTGATACTAAGGCCTTTATCCTTAGTTTTATGGTGCTAATATCCCCTTAAGAACTAGCTGTTATTTTATATAAAATTGGATTCCACAAAAATAATAGGAAATATTAAAACTATATTGAATTGTAATAGGAGATGCGCCACATAAAATAAAATATAATGAAAACTGAATCAAACAAAAAAACAGTGAGCATAAACCCAATTATTGGGACGGTTTTAGTTGCATTAATAGGACTATTTGGAACGGGAATTGGTGCTTCAATTGGAGGCTACTACAATATCAAACTTGAACAGGAAAAATTAAGATCCAGTTTAATTCTTAAAGCCGTTGAGACAACAGATCCAAAAAGTGCTTTAAATTATTTGAAATTATTAAAAAATACTGGTTTGGTTAAAAATCTAGATGTTACAATCGAGAAATGGTCAAATGACCCTGAAGAGGTTCCGCTAAGACCAAACCTTAGTCAAATTGCCATAGAGGAAATGGATAATTCAAATAAAAATATTCGTATTGAATCTACAGAACAATTAATTACAGAGCACGCTGATAATCCTGATTTTATACGTGAAATACTGAGTACTTTAAAGGAACCTAAATCCCCTGATGGCTTATGGAACACTATTGTATTTCTCAATGCAACAAAAAGAGAAGCATATGATGCCCAACTTATCAATTTTGCTTTTGATGAGATCAATTCATTTGAAAATTATGTAGATAATGGAAAATTAATACTCGGACCAAAAACTAAAAACGCATTAGAAAATTACAAGAAGTATTTGCGTAATATAGAAAAACAACTTTAATACTTTGCGCAACAATTCATATACGCCAAACCCTTAAATATACGGCTCATAAATAGTCTTTTGAATAAGCCACTAATTACTATTATTTCCATTATTCTTATACTTCCTCCAGCTGGTTCCACGTGTGCAGGCACAATTACTTATGCCTTGTAGTAGGTCAATGCCAATGGTAATGGAATGGGTGCCTGAGTTATAGCCCGACAGATCGTTCATGGTGATTTGATAGGAGTAGGCAAAATAGAATTTGTTTTTCATCACACCAGCCATAGGTCCAATGTTTAAGGGCTTAAAGAATTGATCGTTCAAAAAACGGTAGGAACCACCAAACCATAAGTAATCGCCATCGCGATTAAAACTGCGCACTTTAAAATTGATGTCGGTAGCAGAACGCTTGTCAGACCAGAACATCTGGTAAAAAACAGAAGGTTCGTATTCAACATCGCGATTGGTCTTACTGGACAACACGATGCCAGAATACAATTGAAAGTTCAAAAGGTCACTTGGTTCTGAACCATCAAACAAATCGATATCTTTTTTAAGCAGGTTGTTCATATTTAAACTGGCATAAATGTTATTATAGCGCCATAAGACACCAATATCAAAATTATGATTAGACTTCGAGCGGTCACCTGTAACGGCCGGATCTACAATAGGCGTGCCGTCTATAGATTCCCAATCTTCTATGGCGATCCTAAAACTGTTAATATTATAGGAGATCCCAAAAGACAAGAACATTTTTTGTGTATAGTCCAAAATAAGGTGATGGGCAAAAGAGAATTTCACACCTTTCTGTCGAGTATGTCCGTTTTTGTCATTATATAATGATAGTCCAACACCTGAGCGATTCGCGATTCTAAAATCGGCATACAAAGCTTGATTATCAGGTGCATTTTTAATGCCTACCCATTGGGTCAATCCGTTGGCCCGTACTCTAAAATTATCGCCAATACCTGCATAGGTTGGTGAGATCACAAAATCGTTATCTGCCAAATATTGGGTCCACACCGGTAAATTTAATTCTTGTGTAAAACCTGCAGTAGCGGTTAAAAAGAGGATATATAGAATAATATTTTTCATCTGTTTCATTTTAAGAGCTTTAGCATTATTAACGGTACAATGTGAAATGGCCAACATACTCGCGATTCAATGCTTGGCTATTCGGTCTTACTACGTACCAATAATCTCCTGTTGGAAGCTCAGTGCCATTATAACGACCATCCCAATATTCACCCACGCGATAGGTAGCGATCTTTCGGCCGTATCTATCAAAGATGTCAAAAGTGAGGTCGGGGTAGAGATCAGAACAGCCTACGGTCCATCCGTCAGAGATGCCGTCATTATTTGGTGTAAAGAAATCTGGAATACAAGGGTCTAATATTTCTATTTCTATTTGGGCCACAGCCTGACAGCCTGCGCTATCGGTAGCTACAACCACATAGGTGCCATTTTCAGAAACGATAAAGACATTGGTACTACCATAATCAACATCGTCTAAAGTAAAGGTATACTCGCCTGTACCGCCTTCAGCTAGGGCAATAAATTCACCGGCTTCATCACCCAACACTAAGGCCAGGGTCACGGGCTGGTAGTCTTCTATTACAAAGAAATCGGTACGCTGTATGCAGCCATTGGTATGACGTACATCGATATAATGATCAAAACCTGGCGTGACATCATTAAAGACATTCGACATCTGGTATGGGCCACCATCAAGGGAATAATCCAATTCAGCAGGATCTACAGTGGTATCGTCAACCGTTACGGTTACCGTATTGTTAAGAACGTTATTTGTACAGAGGTATTCAATAAGCACTTCTGGCTCAATAAGCACCGATTCTGGGAAGGTGATGTTCCATTCCGAAGAACAGTTTTGAGCATCACGCACATAAACCATATGATCACCACCACCTAAACCGGTAAATTCAAATACTGTTTGGGTTGGACCACCTGTAGTATACGGACCATCAAAATTATCCAGACTTACGCTATATGGAAGGCTCCCACCAGAAATTTCGATACTGAATTCACCATTAGCGTCACCATCACAGGTTTCTTCAAAAATCGAATCCGGTACAATACTTAAAATGACTGGAACTGGATCTACAATGCTAAAATCGAAAAGGATATAACAACCCAATTCATCTTGCACGATCGCTGTATAATCTCCAGGCGCTAAGTCTTCAAACACATTGGTTTCAAAGAATTGATCTAGTTGTGGTGAAATGGCATATTTAATGATTCCCGTTCCACCCGAAGCGTTGATCACCAGGACACCATCATTATCGCCACTACAGGTCACATCACTTACTGTATAATCAGCAACGAGAGGTGCAGATGGTTCGGTAATGGTAATTGGAGTCGAATCGGTAAGGCAATCGCCACTATCTACATGAACCACATAAGTACCTGCCACCAGTTCGGTAAAGACACCCGGACTATCCTGCGTTGCTGCAATTGGGTTTCCAGCCGTATCCTGAAGTTCATACACATAATTGCCTAATCCACCTTGCGCTGTGGCAACAATGGTTCCGGTGTTATCACCAGTACAATTGATCGTTGGATTCTCAGACTCTAAATTGATCACTAGCTCAGGAAGCGGATCGATGGTTATGCTGTTAGACACTTCGGCAATACAGCCATTGGCATCTCTTATATAATATTGATAGGTTCCAGGTGTCACAGAAAAGGTCGTTGAAGACGCAAATGAGCCTAGAATTGTTGCGAATGAACTTGAGCTACTGTATTCGTATGAACCTGTTCCACCAGAAGCACTTAAAGTTAAGCTGGCGTCTGTTAAACAAGTTTGTGATGTTTCCTTTACCAAATCGGCATCAATAGGTGTCGGTTCGGAAATCACGATATCTACAGAGGTCATAAAGCATTCAGATCCATCAGAGATGGTCACCGAATAAGTTCCTGCAGCAAGGTTGGTAAACACATTTGAGGTTTGCGGACCTGAGGTACTTCCAATTGGGAATATAGTATTTAAGGTAAAGAGGTAGGTGTTACCCTCACCACCAGTGACATTGGTGACAGTTATGGATGCATTCTGATCACCAAAACAAGCCAATAATGTTGTGTTCGGTGTAAAGGTCGCATCAATTGGTGATGGTTCAATAAGGATCACATCAACCGAAACAATACAGCCTTGAGCATCTCTTGCATTGACCGTGTAATTTCCAGCAGACAAGTCGGTAAAGGTCCCATTCGTCGAATAGGCTACAGTGGCGTCTCCCGTTAATTCATATTCGTAATCGCCCCAACCACCAGAAGCGATGGCGGTGATTGTGCCTTGGCTATTATCACAAGTGACATTTGAGGTTTCTGTTGCCGAAAGTGTTAAGGGTTCAGCTGGCGATGAAATGATCACCGTGCCAGTTGCTGAACAAAACGGACTTGCAGTTTCGGTAATGACCACGGTATAACTACCAGCACCAATGCCTGAAACTGTTTCAGGGTTGGTTGATGTATTTGCAGCAATAGGGCCAAGAACTGAAGTCATCGTACTATCGAATACTTCATAAGTATATGGACCAGCATAGCCTGAAACATCAATTTCGAAAGATGCCAAATCGCCAAAACAGGTGACCATAGTTGGTGTTGTTGTAAAGCTAGGAGCCATTGCTTCAGGAACTGAAATGGTCACCTCACTAGTACAACCAGTAAGCGTATCGGTAATGGTAATGGTATAGATACCGAAAGGCACTCCAGAGAATACGTTGCCAGCCAAACTAATTGAAGCTGGATTCGGATTTATGGTATAACTATACGATCCAGAACCACCCGAAGCTGTGATGGTAATTTCACCATCGTCGTTGTTACAAGTTGGTTGAGCAGTGACATCAGCCGTTATTTCTATAGGTGCTAAAATATCTACGGAAACTAAATTTCCACAGCCATTGGCATCTTGAATTTCGATAGTATGGGTTCCTGAAAATAAATTAGACAGGGTAAAAGGTGCTGTTAGATTTTGAAAGGCACCGCCATCAATACTATAACTATACGGTGCAATACCCGCCATATCAAGGTTTACATCAATTTCAAAGGCACCTTCAGCCGTTGAACATTGATTATTTAATGTAGCTGAGATCACAGGCGCAGGATCCATAGGTAATACTACCAGTGGACTTGAAATTATACAACCATAGTCATCCATGACATGCGCGTAATAATTTCCTGCATCCACATTAAAGGTACTAGTAGCAACCCAATTCGGGTCTGAAGGTAGCGGAGAACCAGGTGTTGTTGTGATTTGATAGAGATAAGGTGGTGTTCCGTTTTGTCCGATGACAGAAATGACACCAGATGCAACATTACAGTTAGCATTTTGATCTACAGACGCATTTATGGCCAGTAATATTTCTGATTCGGTAATATTAAAAGGTACTGAGACCACAGAACAACCCGCATTTGGTCCAGTTGTCTCGGTGATCAAAACAAAATAATTACCAAATGGAAGCGGACCAAAGTCGGTTACTGTGATCGAACCATTAGCAGGAATTATATCAGAACCACTGATGCCTGTTGGGTTTAATGTGAGTTCTTCATATACTTCATAATCTACATTAACTGGAACGCCATAAACACTTGTTACAGTGAACGATACATTTCCGTCAGCTGATCCAGTACATGTGATATTATTTGAGCTTAGAGCAGAGGCTGTAAGCGTTGAATTCGTTGGAATCGGTGTAGTTGCAGGTTCATAATAATGACAATCTGTTGAGGCATCGTATACAATGAAGGTATATAACACACCAGGGATCAAACCTGTAAATGTCGCCGACTGGCTACCAGGTGAATCTTCGGGGATCCAAGATCCTGGTGGATTTGGATATACTGATCCTGGTCCTTGATAAATACTAAAAAAGAATGGTCCGGCACTCGGCAAGGACGAACCTATGCTTACGACAGCTTCGCCACCAAGGGTGCAATCTACAGTTGCTGTAACCGTAATATCCAGATCGGATGGCGGTGAGGCCACCAAAATATCTTGTATCAAAACAGAACAGCCGTTAGCATCGATCACATTGATCTCGTAAATACCAAAATCAACGACGTCAAAACTCACAGAACTTGTACCTGTTGCATTGAACTCAGAATTTGAATAGCCATTTGAACTGGTCACATAATAGGTATATGGAGCAGTTCCACCAGTTACAGAATTTATGGTAATAGATCCGGTAGAATTTCCACCAGGACCGCAGGTAATATCAACAACCGTATAATCCACTACAATAGGATCCGGCTCTGTAAGCGTGATCGTTTCTGTTCCAGTACATGAATTTGCATCGGTAATGGTAATGGTATATGATCCAGCTGTTAAGCCTGAAGTTTGCGAACCATAATCGAAACCAGTGGTATCGTTAAAAACGTTAATTGTGAATGGAGGTGTTCCCGTTGATGTATCAATGATCACATCAATGGCACCATTAGCATCGCCATTACAAAGAATAGGTTCAGATTGAACGACAGCCGAAAGGTCAGGGAATGAAATAGCGTCTACTGTAATCACAGCCGATTCGGCAGTACAGCCGTTGGCATCTGTGATCTCAAACTGATAGGTTCCTGCTGAAGACGCTGCATAATTAAAAGGCGTTCCAGTTGCTCCTAAGGCCGTATAGGCAGCACCGTTAAATGACACCGCATAAGTATAAGGCGCAGGTCCTGTAATGGTTCCTGTAAGTATGGCATCTGGTGATGCCGTACAGTTTAAGCCTTGAGTAAGAACCACATTGACCGTTGGCGTTGGCAATGGGTCAATAGTATATGATTCTGTATAAACACAATTGTTTTCGTCGCGTACTTGGAAGGTATAGGTTCCAGGAGCTAATCCTGCAAATACATTGGACGTTTGATAAGGTGTTGCACTTGCTGCTGGTGCAATGATCTGATATTCTAAAACGCCAGTTCCACCGGTCACACTCGTAATGGTCACTGTAGTTGTATTGGAAGGGCAGGATAGTGGTGTATTGTCGAAAGTAAGATCGGTTGGTGGATCTAGAGGTGCTATGGTAATACTATTGGTAACAGCAGTACAAGAATTTGCATCCTGAATAGTAATGGTATATGTACCAGCCGTTAATCCTGAAAAGGTATTACTCGCCTGAAAGTTGACACCATCAATACTATATAAATAGGGTGGAGTGCCTCCCGTAACTGCAGTAACTGTAATGGTACCATTGCCAGTACACGTATAATTTGAGCTTAATTCGGCAGTACCAGAAATGGCCGAATTAGTATTAATGGTAACCGTTTGAGGCACCGTATCACAAACTGAAGCACCAACAGAATATTGAACGACAACGTCGTAATCACCTTCGGCAAGTCCAGTAAAGACATTTGAATTGAAAAAGGTAACACCGCCATCAATACTGTATTCTAAACTATTACCGTTTGTAGCTGTTACATTTATAGTGATCGTTCCGGTATCTCCTGAATCGGAACATAAGATATCGGTTGTTGTAATATTAAATTCAGGTGGTGGAATGGCATCAACTGTAATCGTTGTGGTGGCTTCGCAATTATTAGAATCTACAACCAAAATATCATAAGTTCCAGCCGTGGTCACTACGATCTCAGGCACTGTTTGAAACTCGGTCGATCCATTGATAAAGTAAAAATACGGCGGTGTTCCACCTTCGGCATAGATGGTAATTTCACCATCGGTACAGGTAAGTGGAATTGTCACGGCGGCCGTTACAGTTAGCAATGGCGGCTCAACAATAGTAAAGTCCTCAGAAAACAAGCAGCCATTTTCAGTTTCAATGGTTGCTGTGTAGGTTCCTGGATTTAAGTTTTCAAAGTTGTAGGTATTATCCATTATTGGTCCAACCGAATTCACTAAGGTCGCACCTTGGTATAAGGCATAAGTATACTGTGGATCAACATCATTTGCGGCCAATAGAATACTTCCTTTTTCGCCATGGCAAAGGGGCTGTATGACTGTAGCCGAACCTGTAAAATCACGTTCATTCACCTGAACATCTGGTACTGTAAAGACACAAGGATTGGTAGGGATCCCTATTTGTTGGATATAAACAGTATAGTTTCCAGCTGTGGTTACCGTAAACACATTACTTGTTTGAAAATTAACACCATCTAAACTGTATTCATAGCCTGATGGTACGTCATTAACCGTGATGGTACCAGGCGTTGTACATATGATATCTGTAGCCGTAACCGTGGCATTTAATAAGTTGGTATATACGTTAAAATAGAACTGCATAAAGCAACCACCTTCGTAGTTTATGGTCAATCGGAATTGACCAGCAGTATCAGCCAGATAATCCGGGCCTGTTTCTACTTGGTCCCAATTACAAGTTGCATCTTCATTGGCGCAATCTTGATCGGCAACTGGTGGACAACTAGATTCATCTAGTTTTTCCCAAATAATTGAGGTCGTTCCAGAGAGATTGGTTTGAATAAGTCGTGAATCGTTCGCACCACATAAGAAAATGTTTGGTAATTCTTTTCCATCGTTAGGACAGATGACCACTTCATCTGCATAAGGAATGACTGGATTTTCTATGTCTGAACCAAAAAGGACGACATTGAACTCTTGTTCGGTCGATTGACAAGGTGCTTCGGCCGTATTAGCGACGTAATATGTTCCGGTTTGTGTAACCGTTATGGTTTGTGTGGTTCCAATTACTGGAGTACCCGTATCACTTGTAGACCATGAATAACCCACATAACCATCGGCAGCCGTAAGGTCGATACTAGCTCCACAAAGCACCACTTCTTCAGCGAAGGTACAATCGTTAAGATCCGCGAAAAAATTAGTGGCTTGAGGCGATAATAAACAGCCTGTATTGCTACTGACACTAGGGTCATCGGTAATTTCAAATGTTGGGTTGTAAAAACCGTTATAGGTTGCAAAAGCCTGATTAAGAATAAGATTTGCACAAGAATCTTCTAAATCCTGACAAGTCTCAACTGTCATTACTTCAATACGAATCTCATATACAGGATCATGCTCTTCGACCAGAGAATCGTCTATATCAAAAATAAGTTCTCTTGTAGCTGGATTATAACTGTTTACAGTAACGCCAGGCGGTAAGACCAGATCGGTTGGGTGGTTGTATATTATATTGATAGGAAGAATATCCCTGATCTGCATATTTGTGGCATGGTCGTTACCAGTATTCTGAAAGCCAATAATATAATTTAAAGGTGTTCCCAGACCAACCACTTGACCGCCAATATCATTTCCTGCATCATCTTCTACTGTTTTAGTAAGGACGATATAAGGCTCAATGATCTCGACCGCAAAAGCGAAAAAATATTGAAAGAATGTATCACCACTTGTTTCTAAACGAACTATCGCCGAGGTGGCATCATTAGCTATAACAGTGTTTCCGGGATTTGGAATGGGCATGACCCCTGTGTCAAATCCTAAGGTGTTTGAACTGTTTGGAACGCGATCGTTAACAGGTGTAGCATCTAATTGGGTTACTGAACTATTGAAAAAGTTATCTACCGGACGGTCTACTGTTGAAAGACTAACACCATTCAGTAATAATCTATCGCCTACAATTGGGCTATCGCCTTCTAAAGTTGCGAATGCAAAGTTGGCACGTACAGGTGCTGGAGCAGGCACGGTTCTAAATCCATCAATTGGAATATCTAAATTTGGATTGCCACCAGGAACACTAATGGCAGAAAAACCATCAAAACTGGTAATTGATTTCCCAGGTAGGGTAGGATCTTCGTAAACAATAAATAAGGACCATCCCGCAGAATGTCCTGTTCCGTTAAAAGGATTATAGGTTGCTGTTTCTCCTTCGCCAGAAGATACATTAGCCACAGTATAGGTTCCTAGATCAACTCCAGATCCAAAAGCAGTGACGATATCAGTTACATCTGCATAACAAGCATATGAAAAACTATCACCACCATCAATGGATGTTCCATTTGCATCAAAAATTATGGTTCCTTGAATATCGTTATAACCGCCTACAGGTCCTTTGAATTTTACATCTGTAATGGATTCATTTCCCGGACTTACAGCGCCCCAATACAAACTCGCATGAATAATGCGATAGCAATTTGGGTTGGGAATATCAAGATCTGCACTGGAAGAACTAAATGTTGAAGGATCACCATCAATATCGATATAGGTCATATCTACATTGTGATTATATACCGTAGGATTATTAAAGGCATTGTTATCAGGCCCTAGAATATTATTTCCGATAAGTACGATGTCACCCTTTAGATCGTCGTTAAATCGAGGTGTAAACGGTTCATAGTTTTGTGCACTGGCACCTAAACCCAAGCACAAGGTTATGAAGATGATTATTATATGTGTATAAGTAGGTTTTTTCATAATACTTTAGATTTTTATTCCAGATGCTCTTAAGGGCATAGATCAAATGGAATGGGGCCTTTTATTAATCTTCTATTTTTACGATGGACATATTTATATTATAGGGTTTATTTCCTTTTGTATTCAAACCAACATTAGCTTCTTCAATACTTTCAAACTTGTCATAGTATATGTAATACTTACTGGTTTTAACGTCATAAAAGAAGTCAACATCTAATCGTCCTGAAGCTGCAACCTTAGTTACAAAATCATTTCTTTTTTCAATATCATTGTGAACAGCAATAATTAAATAATAACCATTTTCAACATTTTTGATATTCTTTAAAATTTGAATATTATTCGTTTGTTCTTCTCCAAAATCATAGTCCTCAACTTTTAATGCATTTCCAGTTATTTGGGTATTTGCTTTTATGTTCTGCAGGGTTTCTCGGTCTTGCTGATAGCGCGCTTCTTCATTATCAAAAGCGGCACGTTTGATACGTCTGTTTCGTTCAAATGCCGTAGCAACTTGAATCTCGTCTAGGCGTAATTGTAATCTCAGTTTGGCTTGGGTCGCTTCAATTTGTTCAGCAGTTAAACGATCCATGGTCTTTTTATAATTGATGACGATTTCATCAAGATAAACGGTGCCTACTTTATATTCGGCTTCATATAATGATTTTAAGTCGGCTATTTCCTGATTGCGCTGTACAATGGCAGCATCCAATTGGGAGATCATGGCCAATAACCTGTCGTTCTCTTCGGAGATACTTTTAAATGGCTTCAGCTCAACAGAAATGCCTTGTTCACTTAAATCATTCTCTTCTTTTAGATCGATCAGATCCTGATTTTTGATCTCAACGATATCATCGATCTTATCGAATAATTCATCTTGTTTTTCTTTTGATTCGGCTGCTTGTTGCGCAATGGCTAACATGGCTTTTGCAAGTTCATCAGTAGGTGTGGCAGCGGCTTCTTCTGCGGCTTTTTGATCTGCTAGACGTTGCGCTTGTGCTGCTGCTTCAGATGCAGCTTTTTGCTCGGCTAATTTTTGGGCTTCGGCTTGAGCTGCTTCCTCAGCTTTTTGCTCAGCTAATAATTGAGCTTCAGCTTCTTCTTTTGCCTTCTGTTCAGCCAATAATTGGGCTTGAGCTTCTGCAGCTTCTTTAGCTTTCCGTTCAGCTACTCTTTTTACTTCAGCCTCAGCTTCTTCTTTAGCTTTTTGTTCAGCAAGGCGTTTTGCTTCTGCTTCAGCTTCTACCTTAGCTTTTTGCTCAACTTCTTCTTTAGCTTTTTGTTCAGCTAGTCGTTGCATTTCTGCTGCTGCTTCAGATTCAGCTTTTTGCTCGGCTAACATTTTGGCTTCAGCTGCTGCTACTTGTTTGGCTTGTTGATCGGCTAACTTTTTGGCTTCAGCTTCAGCTTTGCGTTCTTGTGCTAATGCACGTTTTGCTTCGACTTCAGCTTTAGATAATTTTAATTTAGCTGGCTTTCTATTTTTTTCCAATGATATAAGTCCGACAACCTCATCAGCACGACTGTAATCATAGTTTTTGTTGTTTTTGAATCGGTAAGCCAGGGTAACATCATGGGATGGACCGAATTCGGTTAGATCGCCAATAGTCTTCTCAAAATTATATTCGATGGCTATTTGTGTCGTTATGTTTAGACCAATCCCTCCAGAAACACCATAAGTTGAATTATAGCCAACCTGTGCCCAAATACCTTTAGGTACGGTAAGCATTGTCGTTGCAGAAACGATGGTTTCGTCTTTTTTAAATTCTGATTTTACAAGCCCTGAAAATTTGGCTTGATCAAAGAATCCGCTACTGTTCATATATCCGGTATACATAATATGGCCTTGAATACCACGCTCTGGGTTCTCTTCAATTAATTTTGATGAATTAAAATTATAAGCCACCAAATTGTTGATGGAAACGCCGAAATCAAAGAATTCCAATCCGAAATTGATCCCAGGATTGACGGTTAGTATGAAGTTCTCAGGGACATTTTGTAATGATGGATCATCATAGTTTGTAACCACATTGGTCTGATTAAGGCCGCTTTTGTATGCACCAATATTTAATCCGAATGTGAGGTTGTTCTCTCTCGAAATACGAGCGTTGTAAGCAAAGTTTAGTACGCCACCAAAAGTAGTAAGTACGCCATAGTTTTGCTGAAACAATCCAAATCCAGCACCCATATTTTCCCCAAGTCGACCAGAATAACTGGCTAAATAGGTGAGTGGTGCGTCATCAAATTGCACCCATTCTCGTTTGTTATATAGACTGATGTATTTATGCTGTTCTCTTACAAAACTAAAAGTTGGGTTTATGATATAACGGTTGAAGGTTAATGAATTTCTTATTGGAATACTTAGCGCTACTACGCCATCATCTTCCTGAGCGAAGAAGAACTGAGTCGCGCAGAAACATAATAGTAAAACCAATAGTTGTGTTTTCATCTTATTTTATAACAGTTATTGAACCCTTTCGAGTTTCGTTATCCGTTGTGTTTATGACATAATAAAAGACCTGATTGATACTTGTTAAATTCAAATTGTTTTCAGGCCAATTATTGAGGTAATCGTTCGTTTGTAGCATGACTTTGCCCTGATTGTTCATGATCAAAACAGAAGTATTGGTGCCACTTACATATTTTGTTGGGATGACCCAACTATCATTGATGCCATCGCCATTTGGACTGATGACATTTGGTATATTTTCAACATCAGGGAAAGGCTCGTTAACCACGAAATTAAATTCTCGAGCACCATTACAACCCGAGGTTTCGCTCACAATAATTTTATAACTCCCTATTTGCGTGACTTCGTAATTGTCTTCTGTAGCTTCAGTAATTAAGCTGTCATTTAGATACCATTCGAAGGTTGGATTATTCGCATTTGTGGTCACATAGACCCATAAGGATTCTCCGTCTTCAATAGGATTGAATTCTGAAACATTGATCTCGGCATCAAACAGTTCACTTTCAAGCATTATTTGTCCGGAAGCAGAGCATTCACCCAAATCGACTTGCACCGCAAAAGTTCCTGATTCATCCGTTTGATACATTTGATCTGTTGCATCTGCAATGGGAACTCCATCTTTAAACCATTGGTAGCTCAGGCCGCCAATTGTGCTCAAGGTGGTCATCCCTTGGCTAGGACAATATGGATTGCCCTTACTAGATGAAATACCGGCTTCGGCCTCACCTGAAGTGACTTCGCTTATGGTAACATGGTTTGAAAATGAATTTGATGTACAGCTGCCATAATTTGTTTCAACAAAATAGGTGCCTTCAACATTAACTGATAGGGTAGGACCTTCGGCAACAAATACAGCTGTTGTTTGTCCGGTTTCCTTGTACCAATTAAAGGTAAGTGACGGATAATTGAGCGGAGAATCGTTGATCCCAGTACCAGGATTATCGATGGATAACAAGTAATTTCCGCCTGCGCAAAAAGCGCCAGTTGACACCAAGTTATTGATACTAAAAGGGGTGTCTTGCCATTTATAATAGGCAGCAAAGGCAGCCGAATTAGAACTTGTGGCTGCAGGGGAACTGCTTTTAATTCGGATTTTATAATTTTCTCCTGCCGTTGTAGTTGGTAAAGCAAAATTTAAGGTTGCTGGTGAGCTGGTCACAGCTCCAGCGTTAGAGGTATAAAGCACTGTTGGATTAGAAAAATCGCCTTCGGCATCTGACAATTCGATAGAAAATTGATTGGATGCGTTCAAATTTTCTTCGGGAGAAAAAACGAAGGTTGTACTATAGGAGTTGAAAGATTCATTGGCGCATGCTTGGCTAAAGCCTAGATTAGGAGTACCAATAACTATTTGAGCATTTAAGTTTTCGCCGATACCAAAAACAATAAAAGAAAATATGAGTAATAGTTTATATGCAAATTTGGTGCTGTACATTTAGTTTAGTTGTAATTTTTTTTCCTATAAGCTGTGGTTCTTGTTTAAATCGACTTTTTTTAATCACCAACATAAAAAGTCTCTTGATCTATTTTATTTATAAAATTTGTTTTCATGATAAGCTGATCTAGCATCATAAGGGCTAGTCGTCATTAGAAGCGATAATTTTATTGATCTGCAATCTAAAATCAGGGCGTGATGCATTATCAGAATCTATAAACGTTTCAGAATCCGGTCCTCTGGAATACACATTGTTAAAGGCGCTACTCCCATACCAATTTTCTAAATCATCGTTATTTGGATTGTTTTTGACAAAGATGTTGCCTCTACAATTATTGAAATAGGTTCTGGTAAATTTTATTTTGTTTAAGTTGGTGCTATTGATCTTAATATTTTCGTCCAAGATCACGGCAGGACTAAAACCAGAGATCACGCTATTATCGATACTGAAGGAGACATCTTCTCCAACATAAATAGCTTCGTTCACCAAACCAATTTTGGTATCGTAAAACAGATCATCACTTAAATTTACCAAGGATAAATTTTCAGCATCAACAAAAGTTTGTGCTTTAGAATAATCGGCTTCTTCCTTTATATCGTAATTGGCCACATATAAACATCTTGAAATAGCTGAACCAGATGCATAAGGTGATCTAACAGCTAAAGAATTGATCAGTTTACATTGGGCACCGCTATTGAATTCAAAGTCATTAACATATGATTTGTAGGACACCATCTTGTCTAAAATGAGATCACCACCTATTACGTTGATTGAATTGCCTTCACAGAAGCTTACCATGATATTTTCAATCACTGTTTCTCTTCCAACTCCGGCAAGGGTTAATCCGTTAAAATAACCGAAATCTTTAGTTCGTTTACCTGCAAATTCGATCCTCACATATTTAAAAATACCTGAATTGCTATTTGGATCTAGGCCACCATAGCTTATGCTTTTAAAATCGGATGGTTTTAAACCATAGTTAAGAGATGCTTCGTTTCCGTATTTGCTAATTGGCGCATTTCCTAAGATAAAAATGCCACCCCAATCGCCAGGTTTTTTTACGCTTCTACTTGAGGTAAAAATAATCGGATCGGTGTGGGTACCTTCGGCAATGATCTTAGAACCATTGCTAATGGTTAATGATCCCTTGGTTTTAAAATCACCAATGATCACAGTTCCAGGTTCTATGGTCAGGGTCGTGCTGTCGGTTACAAAAACATCACCCAGCAGTAAGTAGGTTTCTCTCTTATGCAATTTAGTGTCCCGGTTGATATTTCCACTCAAGATTTGAGTAGGTGTACCATAAGCTACTTTATTAGGCTTAAATTCGGTCCAAGGATTCAGCCAATTGTTATAGCCAATAATTCCTTTTTCTTGTTGCGCAAACATGTTGCTAAATACTAATAAAACGAAGATCGTAAATAGAGTAAAATTTTTCATATCGGTTAAATTCTAAATTATAAAGTTGAGGGCTTAAATCTATAAGTATCAAACATAGCGACTTTACTTATGAAATGCAAATAATATCGATATAATGTAATATTTTATACGAAATAACTTACAATTATTAAAAATACAGTGATTTTCCTTATAAAAAATATCTAATTATCAAGCATTTAGAAAATTTAATAAAGCCGCATATGACCTTTTGAAAAAAGAAAAACCCCAACATAAATGCTGAGGTTTAATCCAAAGTTTAGAAAAGGCAAAATCTAATTTGTTTTGAAATCGTTATAAGTGTGCAAGGATTTCAATGTTTCTTCATAAAATAATATGGCTGCAATAAGATCACGTGTATCCGAGTAGGGTAGTATCGTTCTCTGAAAGGCCACCGCACTGTCAAAATAGTCGACAGATGCTTCACGGTTATTTTCTAAGGCTTTAATATTTTCTTTCGTTTCAGGAATTCCTAAAGATGTCATGGTCACACCAGGTTTGGTAGCAAAGGCAATATTTGGTAAAATATTCACAATAACTTGAATACGCTCAACATATAATGTAAGCAGTTCTTTTTTGGTCATTTTCGAAAGATCATCATAGCTGTGATATTTATCGATATTAACCTTACCGCTTATTATATTAATAGGTGCCTTTTTTTTCTGGGCAAAACCCATGCTCATCACAAGAAAAAAAGCAAGTAAAAAAAGTGTGTATTTTGTTTTCATTTTGGGGTCTTTTAATAAATCATATCGTAACAAATCTATACAAATATTTAAAAAAAACAACCAAAATCTAAGTTTTTTTGCAAAAAAAATAGCTTATGAAATGCAAAAAACATGGATAAACTGTAGTATTTAAGGATAAAAAGCATATATATTCGGTGAAATACACAAATTGAATTGTGGTAAGATTTAAACTACAAAAACAGATCTTTTTTATGAATTACAACATTTTTTATGGCCTTAATCATTCCAAAATTCTTTGAATTCTTCCAACAAAAAAAGACACATTTAGAGTAGGGGATAAGCATTGAATATTTTGTGATAAAACCTGGTTTATAAATTGTGAAAAAAGGCATCGATAGATCGATATAATTCGAGTCATTTATCGAAGATATTTACATCTTTTAGCAAGTTGTCGTGTTTTTGACACGTTGGTGTAATTTTTTGTGTAAAATGGCTAATGTCGTGCCATTTTTGAGGGAATCTATAACGTCTTTACCCCATGAAAAATCTTATAGTTTACCTATGTCTTACGCTTTGTGCTAGTACGTCAATTAGCGCACAAGAGCAATCAGCTATTACAATTAACACCTCAGAAAACTATTTTGATCGTAGTCCAATATATGATCACGACCAAATTCAGTTAAGCAATACCGATACCATCCCAGACTTTCAATCAAAAGCCAACAAGCTTAAAATTTCAGGTACCATTTACCAAAGTGATGGTATAACACCAGCAAAAGATGTGATCTTGTATATTGAGCAGGCTGATGAATTGGGCGATTTCGACCTCAGAAAACATAATGGTAAGCGCTATGTACACCATCGTGGTTGGATCAAGACCGATGCTAACGGACACTACACCTTTTACACTTTTGTACCTGGTAACGACCGAAGATACAATCAGTTACAGCAGTTATTTCCAGTAATAAAAGAACCAAATAAGGCCGAATACAAAATGGCGAGTTTTCTTTTTGATGAAGATCCTTTATTGTCAAAATTGTGCCGTAAGCGCATGGTTAAAAACAACGATACCGAACGTATCCTCAAGCCAGAAACCAAGGACGGTTTATTGGTGGTTCAAAAAGATATCGTGCTTAGCGCTGGATCTGAAGACACTAAATAGAACAAATACCGCTTATCAATAGTCGAAGGCTTTTACGATCTATTGTTCAGCAGAACACGTGAAGGATTCAAATGCAATATGACAAATACGTTGTTAAACCCCAAAAAGATTAAGTTATCTATTAATTATTCTCTTGTGCATTGTAAGTCCGCGTGGTTTTATTTCCTGCGCTATCAGTGTATTCCCAAGTGATCTTGGTGTAATTGATTGCCACTTCTTCAAACACCTGACAATCCGGATCACAATCGGTTTGAGTACGCACACTACTGATTCGAACCCGATTAAGCGTCACCTTATAATAGGTTTGTCCGTTGGCCGATACCAGTTCTAATTCCAATTTAGGGAAGGCCTGACCTTTAGCGCAAGCTTCCAACAATCGAGGACTGGATTTATCTACTTTTTTATGTATGACAAGATCTTCGAGTTTAACGGAACCAGGGCGTCTTGTAGTTCCAGTTGCACGTTGTGGTTGGCTCATACCAAGGCTGACACTTTCTACGATGATCCAATCTTTATGGTCACGATCGGAAGCTTCACCATCAATATCTCCTATTTTCATAAAACCACTTTGCGAAAAGCACAGGCTCATGCAACAAAAGATCATCATAGCTGTAACTAAAACAGAATTTCGTTTCATAATTATATTGTTTTTGGTTGGTTGTAATTCACTTAAAAAGGTACGAAAAAGTCATGTGTAGGAAAATGCTTGATGTTCAGAAGTTATACTGTCCATGCATTTATGCTAAGATTGGATGCACATTTCTGCATTGTTACCTTTAATCATGAAGGTGAAATAATGTTATGAAAATCTAAAATAGATTGCAAACTCTTGATTATGTGTTATATTTGCACCTCTTTAAAAGAAAGAAGCGTAGTGTAAATATGAGTTCAAGCCCTAAACAAAATATAAAAAAATCTAAATTAAGATTACTGCATCAGTATTATTCTTATACTGGGTTTTACACTTTTGTCAAGTCGAGTTTAGCAAAGGTCATTATTCCAACACTCTTATTTATTGGTGTATTATGGGCGATTCATGAATATGTCATTGATTTCAATGAGCTTTTTACCACCATCACCAATACTTATAATCCGTTAAGCATTTTAGCGGTCTTCTTTGCTTCAGAGTCCCTATTAGGCTTAGTGCCACCAGAAATTTTCATCGCCTGGGCCGATCAAACTACATCGCCAATATTGTATTTAACATTGCTGGCTTTTTTATCGTATTGTGGTGGTATCGTTTCCTTTTTTATTGGCAAATCCATTTCAAGAATACCGTCAGTTTACAGGTATTTCACATTAAAGATGAACAAACAGGTAAAAATGATCCGCAAATGGGGTGGATTCTTAATCGTTGTTGGAGCTTTGCTACCAATACCATTTGCCATCACAAGCATAGCTGCAGGTTTGATCCACTATAATTTCAGATATTATTTAGCATTTGCCTTACTGCGTTTTCTACGTTTTTATTTATATGCGGTAGTTATATTTCAGCTATTTTAATTTGACCTAAGTTGTATTGGGAGTATGCAGCCCCTAAATTGACAATAACTATATGCTGTTGTTTGAAATTTGGTTAACTTAAGTGAATTGCATAATTGCTGATACCTAGCTTCATTATATGAGCCATCAACACAATAAAAGATCTTTAATTGGTTTCTTTTTTTCGAAGATCTCGAACGAACAGGATAACTATGAGGTTAAAAGAGAAAACATGGTTAAAATCCAACTGATGGAGCGGGGGATTAATGATCCGGATACACTTAGAGCCATGCGTCAAGTGGAAAGGCATGAATTTGTACCAGAGAAAATGAAGAAGGGCGCCTATTCAGATAGTCCAATGTCTATTGGGCATTATCAAACAATATCTCAACCCTATATTGTAGGTTATATGACTCAGGCGCTTAAACTGAAACCAGAGCATCGTGTACTTGAAATTGGCACAGGTTCGGGATATCAAGCAGCAGTATTAGCAACTATAGTAGCTTCGGTTTATACAATTGAGATAGTTGAACCATTAGGTATAGTCGCAAAAAAAAGATTTCAGGATTTAGGCTACGACAACATCAGGACAACAATAGGAGATGGGTATCATGGTTGGCCGGATGAAGCACCTTTTAATGCTATTATTGTAACCGCTGCTGTAAAGAAAATTCCAACAGCATTGATAGATCAATTGGCTGAGGGTGGACGGATGATCATACCCGTTAGGCATAGTGATTTACGCTATTATCTCGTTCTTGTAACCAAGAAAAATGGAGAAATTAGTTACAAAAAACTGATTCCTGTTGCCTTTGTTCCATTTACGAGGAACACTGATTAAAGTTCGGACTAAAAGATTTAGCTTTTTTTAGATTTTCTTTTTTTTACAGGTAAAACTTCTTCAGGGAACGGGAAAAGTATTGTTGAATTTTTTTCAGCGGCAATATTCGACAAGGTTTGGTATAAACGTAACTTAATGGCGGACGGTGATTTATCGATAAGTTTTCCAGCCTCTAGCAATTTCCCAGCTGCTTGTTCTTCAGCCAATGCCAAAATAATACGTGCTCTTCGAGACCGCTCGGCTTCCGCTTGATTTGCCATCATTCGCCGCATGTTTTCAGGCAATTGAATGTCTTTTATTTTAACATCACTAATTACAATGCCCCATTCTTTGGTTTCCTGTTCAACAATTTCTTTAATATTTTTACCCATTTCTTCACGTTTTGAAAGAATGGTATCTAATTCTACTTTACCACAAACATCGCGAAGCGCTGCTTGTGACAATTGAGTGATCGCAAATTTATATTCTTCAACTTCTAAAACTGCTTTTTCGGGATCGTTAATTTTAAAAAAAACGACTCCATCAATACTACAGGGAACGTTATCTTCGGTCATGACTTCTTGAGAATCAATATTGAATGTGATGACTCTAATATCGACCACCTGAATGGTTTCAATGATTGGAATGATCCAGCGGAAACCAGGTTTCAAGGTTTTTATATATTTTCCAAATCGGAATTTAATTGCGCGTTTATATTCAAAAATGATGCGAATTCCTGAAAGAAGAAATAGTCCGACGATGACGCCAAATATGATATACGGGTTCATAAATAATATATTAAGGGTTGTATAATTTTACTAAAATGAAAAGTTGATGAACCTATGTTTTAGGGAATTAATGGATTCAAAACCTTTTAGATCTTACATCGCGGATGATACTGATTATAAAGAATGCTACGATGCATATGGCTCATTCTAAAGTTACGCTTTTATTTTGTTCGAAACTAAAATTCATTTGAGTTTGTGAATTAATCAGTTGAGCATGACATATTTATATTTTTATTACGATAGAAGTAAGCACTGATATATAAGGTGGCATAGCGCATCATGAGAAGGACTAGACTTGTTGTAGGGGTGAATGTATAAATATTCTATTTTACATAATATAAATTATAGTACAAATGTTCATTTATGGCTTTTAGCTCAAAGAGTATAATAGTATTCCATTTGTAAGCTATAATGATATTATGTAAAATATCCCAGAAACATTACATTACTATTGAATCATTGTAACTTGGGTCATTAAACAAGAATCGGTCTGCTACGCAGCGTTTATTCATTTGTATCTATAATTTGTCGTTATGTAAAATAGCCACTGCCAAACGCTCGATTGTTTTTATAAAATCAAATTGCTTATTGCAATTTATTTATAACACAATTATCCATCGCTTGCCAGCGCCAAAATAAAAGCTAACCTTTTTGCTCTTTTTAAAATTCGCGTATTCGAGGAAATATACGTTGTAAAAAATTTTAAGCGATTCTCGTGGATTGCCACAAGAGTATAAAATTTAAGAAAAATAAATTTCTATACACTTGTTATATTTAATCTTTCAATTAATCTTTTTTTTCATTCTTTCATTATCTTTTGCCTTAATGCAAAAGAAACAAAAAATCAAGGCTGCATATAATTTTGGAAACAATTAACGTCTCGCTCCACTATATTTTAGGAACCATTGTAACTCATTTAAATTGTATTGAAATATTATGTAAAATAGAGATTCTTAAGAATATGTATTGCAAAACCCCTAAAATATGGTCGTTACACTCGCCTATTGTTTAGTCCAAAATTCTATGAGGCCGTTTCTACAGCTTCAAGTTTAGCAATAGATTTTTTACTTTTAGCCTCGATATATTCTGTTATTCCCTTTGATTCTAAATGCATTTTAATTTGACGAGCTAAAATTTGAGCCATTTCAACAGGTACGGCATTACCTATCATTTTATAACCAGCTGTAACGTTATTATAATAAAATTTAAAATCATCAGGAAATGTTTGAATTCTTGCACACTCTCTTACACTTAAACGTCTATAAAGATGTTCTTTTCCTGGGACAAAAATTCTTTTATTTTGTTCAATAAACTTCATTTTTGGTGCTTGAGGATGAATTGGAGCATGCCTACCTCCTGCTTGTATTGTAAATGATTGTTCATCCCAACTTCTAACTCTGTTTCGAGACATAAAGATTGTAGAAAAATTACCAATCATATATTCATGATTTAAAATTTTACAATCTTCACCATTAGTATAATTCTTCTCTCGAGCAGGTAAAACTGTATCTTTTAAATCTCCAATTGCTTCTTCAAGTGTAATTTTTTTTGTTAATTTTTTTGGAAACTTAAAGTCGATATTTAAATCTCTCCTAAACCCAATAAAAAATACTCTTTTTCTATCTTGAGGTACTCCATAATCAGAAACATTTAACAATTCAAACGATAAATCATAACCAATACCTGCATTTTTGAACATATCTTTAATATTACTCAAAGCCTCTTTATGTCTTGGTGATAGCATTCCAGAAACATTTTCTGCAAGAAAAAATAATGGTTGCTTTTCTTCAAGAACTTCAATGAAGTTATAAAAGAGTTGACCCCTTTTATCATTAATACCTCTTAATGCTCCAGCTTCGCTCCAACTTTGACATGGTGGTCCACCAACTATTCCCATTGGTTTATCAGGAATTTCAGAAATAGGAATATTTCTCATACTCCTTTTATCTAAAATAGTATGAGGATGGTTTTTTACATATGTTTCCCATATTTCCTTATCATATTCATTAGCCCAATCAATATTAAATCCAGCTCTTTGAAAACCTAAATCAAGTCCTCCAGCACCTGCAAAAAAAGAAATTACATTCATATAATTGTTACTTATAGTATTCAAATTTAGTTTATTTTTTACTTTTTTTTTACTTTTTTTTATTTTTTCGACAAAAATGATGTAAACAGTTCTTCTATCTTTTTCTGATACATCATCACGCCATTTTTTCCCAGTAGTTTTTGATGCTCGTGGTTCTCCACTTATTGTTTTGTAAATCCATTCCTGATTCCCCGGATTTTTCACTAAACCTTTAGCTCTTTTATGTTCACTGTTACTACTTTGCCCAAACCAAACTCTTCTGATTGAAAATGTTAAATCATTTTTGAATGTTTCAAAGTACTCATCAAATGTGTACACGTCAATGTCATCGTCATTCTTTATTATTTTAGGAGATGTTAATATAAATTCGGCTTTATTATTTGAAATTCCAAGATTGGGACTTCCATCCATCATTAGGAATTTTGTGAGCGTTTTAAATTGTTCTTCGGTAAAAAGCTCTTTCCATGGTCTTGACCTTGATGATAACTTACCATTATGGAAATC
>JABDMU010000072.1 GCA_013001285.1 Flavobacteriaceae bacterium | reverse complement strand
ACCTTATTGTGATGTAAAGGCAAATACCCTCCTATCCTATTTTTATAGTCAAAGTCGTTTGTCACAAGTCTCGATAACTTATCTTTTAAAGATATTGAAACCGAATTCATAAATACTAGCGGATTTTTAAACAATAAAAATTGATGATCTGATAAATTCATGTAAGCTGCATGAGTAGGGTACATTGTGTTCATTATTTCAGCACTATAAATGGCTTTATCATTTCCTGTATAAATTTGATTGTTAGACAGTTCAACAAATACCGTCTCTATTTGGGGATTTTGCTTGATCACCTCTTTCATCTTTTGAAAAGTATAAAAATAGGTTTCTCCCGATTTCGAATAATTCTTAAGCTTAGGTATTAAGGCATCATTATAGGCGCATTCAGAATGTGAATTACCAAATATAACCATCTTGTAGTCTTTGTCTAAAACATAGTTTGAATGGCGCTGCATCAAAAAATGCGTTCCCAATACCATGACAATTACAATGCCTACGGCTAAGATCATGAAGAATATAATTTTAAAAATAAATCCTCTCATTCTATCACTTATTTAATTGATAAAACGAATTAAACGCTGCTTTCTGGTCTTCCAAATTAAACTTAGAACGCACTCGTTCTATGGCATTATCAGACATGATCTGTCTTTGTTCGGTATTCATTTGAAGGAGTTTAAGTAGTGCTTCAGATAACGCCTTAGGATTTCTTTTGGGTATCACCAATCCACTGACCTCATGTTCTACATTTTCCGGGAGTCCTTCAGCATCAGAAACAACACATAAAAGTCCCATGGCCTGTGCCTCTAAAACAGCATTACAAAAGCCTTCAGAAATACTATACTGAATATAAATATGAGATTTTGACATTAATGATTTCACCTGATCATGCGGCTGTTTCCCAAATAAGTGTACCTGTTCAGACAAATCGAGTTGGTCAACAGCAAAGCGGATCTCTTCTAATTGATCTCCTGCTCCAATTATGGTATATTGAAACTTGATATTTTGCTTTTTTAGATGAACCAATCCTTCCAAGGTGTCTATAAGTCCTTTTTTCCAATGTAACCTCGCTACTGTTAACAATTGCAATTTATCGCTAAAGTCATTTATTTCATTTGAGGCCTTTTTGAAGTTAGATACATCTATGGCCGGAGTTATTTTTTGATATGCCGTTTCCTTGGGTAGTCCAAGACCATAGGCAATGTTTAAGAGGTCATCTGAAATTGTATGGACTTTATTGATATGAGACCATAAGCGATCATAGCAATTCGGATATTTTATAGGGTAAATGGCTATGTCAAATCCCCTGAAACTCAGAGCACATTGGGCGTCAATAGCTTTTGGGATCAATTCTCGGCCTAGAGCCATGGTTGCAAATCCGAAATGTACCCAATCCAATTTCGACTTAAAAAAAGCAGCATTTAAATAGATTCTTTTAAAAATTGTCGCTGATTCCGTACCTTGATCTTTTTCAATTTTATAGAAGCGTTTCACTCTGGATAAGTATGTCAGTAAACTAATAAAACCAAGACAAATTTGAATTGCTTGAACCAACTGGTTTTTATAGACCTTACTAAGAATTTTCACTGGACAAAGATCAAAATCAGCAGTTCTTTCCTGACAAAATAAGGTCACCTGATGACCATTTTCTGTAAGCCCTTGAATCTTCGACTTGAAAAAGGTTTCAGAATAAGCTGGTGGCTTCGATAAAACTAGTCCTATTCGCATGGCATTATTCTTGAAATTCTATAATAATATTTGCCAGATCCTGGGAAAATTGTTGCCCGGATCTAACATCTAATTGATTTCCATCAGTAAATGTATATTTCGAATTAAAGGTCATCATATTTATGTATGGTTCAGCAAATGCTTCCGACAGTTGGTCTAATTGCTTATTAAAGTCAGGCATAAGATCGTTTTCAATATCGAGCATGTCTTGAATCACAGGGATTCGGACCAAATATATCTGACCATAACCCTGAAGATATTTTATGGTCTTAATCAAATAAGCCATTCTATAATCCGAAATACCTTCAATCTGCTTTAATTTATTGTGATAGTTTAGTATTTTGTCTTGTGTTCTAATTTCGCGAGAGTTTGCATCTTCCTCCAGTGTTATGTTTAGCCAGCCATCATCTTCAACAAATACAGTTTGATAATTACCTTTACGGTATTTATTGATAATGATCTGCTTATAACTGCTTACGAAGGATTCAACTAGGTATTCGATATTTGGATTCCGATTATCGAAATTTGTGTTTTCTTGAAAATTGTCTTCTTCGGAAAAGGTTTCTAATCGAGTTTTGGAATTAATTTTTATTGACAAGGTCCAGGGATTCACATCCAATATAAAAAATCCAGATTTTGAATTCGGTTTCAATTTTTTCGAAATACTATTCAAATAGACTTCACCGTAAGGTGAACTGGGTAATTGAAATGCATAATTAAAGACATCATCTCTATCCAATATTTGATGCAAATATTCAGGCTTAATGCCCTGAGCTTCACGTGAAGTCCCTAGAATTAAAGAGGACTGTTGAGGCGTTGAAAACTTAAGATACATAGCATCAGTTGAACCATCAGCCATTGAAAAAACACCAACATCACTTAGCCCTAAAAGAGCACCGAAAGTTATAATTTGAATTAAAAATGTTTTCATTCCTAAAATTGAAAATAAATAAATTCTTGGGCTTTGCCTCCATATAAAAATATGATCATCGAAATAATGTAATAGGCTAACCATCTCACAACTTTTGGTCGCCCTAACCATAAGGCTTCCAAGGCGTATTTTTGCCGTCTGCCTGCCCATTCAATGACTAAAAACAGCAAGATCAATATAAATAAGAAACTTGGTCTGATTTCTGGAATTGAAACTAGAGAACTATCGATCACGCCTGCCAAATATTGGACTGCATCAGAGATGGATGGCGCTCTAAAAAAAATCCATGCCAATGTTGTGATCAAAAATGTGATCAACATGGCAATTCCTTCTTTAATACTTGGAAGCATAGTATGTTCTGCAACAACATTGGTATGCTTTCTATTCCGCTGCAACAACAATAAGGGTAAAAAATAAACAGCATTTAATGCGCCCCATACAATGAAGGTCCAATTAGCACCATGCCAAAATCCGCTGACAATAAAAATAATAAATACATTTCTTATTTGGTTGCCTACTGAACCTTTGGAACCTCCTAATGGGATGTAAACATAATCTCGAAACCAAGTTGATAAGGATATATGCCAACGTCTCCAAAATTCTGCAATATCTCGGGAAAAATATGGAAAGGCAAAATTTTGTTTCAGATCAAAACCGAATAATCGAGACGTACCAATAGCGATATCTGAATACCCAGAGAAATCACCATATATTTGAAACGCAAAAAATATGGCGCCAAGAAGCAAGGTACTGCCTGAATACTGTGAATAATCGTCAAAGATCATATTGGCAAACTGAGCACAATTATCAGCAATAACCACCTTCTTGAATAATCCCCATAAGATCTGACGTAGCCCATCGACTGCTTTGGAATAATGGAATTTGCGAGTTTTATAAAACTGAGGCAACAGGTTGGTGGCCCGTTCTATTGGACCAGCCACAAGTTGTGGAAAGAAGCTTACGAACGCGGCAAACGCCACGATATCATTGGTTGGATCTAATTTTTTTCTATAAACATCAATGGTATAGCTTAAGGTTTGGAAGGTATAAAAACTGATACCTACGGGTAGAATTATATTTAATGTATTTGGCTGAATTTCGGATCCAAAAAAAGAAAAAGCCTGTACAAAATTATCTACGAAAAAATTATAATATTTAAAAAACCCGAGCAAACCAATATTTACAAAAATACTCGTCCAAAGCAGGGCTTTTCTCTTGCCACTATCTGATGCTTTGCGCAATTGCTGTCCCACAGTAAAATCAACCAGCGTACTAAATACTATCAAAGCTAAAAACCTGTAGTCCCACCAGCCATAGAACACGTAACTGGCCACAACAATTAAAAGATTCTGCATAGTGAGACTTCCTCTCTTATTAATGACCCAGTAGAGCATGAACACTATGGGTAGAAAAATGGCAAAATCTATTGAGTTAAATAACATTCATTTAAAATTTTATTGAAACCATTTTGAGTAAATTTCCTTTTGAACAATGGTATCGATTCCTTCCAATTCCTTTTTAAAATACGCATCAAGATAGGCAATGGTTTCTGGTTTTGTTTTTATACCGTAATGAAAATCTTTAGGGTTGATCCAGCTATGAATTTTATTGATGAGTTTATGTGAAAATGGTATCCTTTTCTGTTCAGATGGTTTGTTCGGTAAAAAATTCACATACCTGTAATTACCGAAATAATTTAAGATTTTATTCCTTTTTAACTGTAAAAACTCACTTCTTGGAAGCTTGGTTTTATTTGAATGCACATTCAAATCCGCTTCGGAGTACTTCTGAAAATCAACATTTAAAAACTCACATAATTCCTTAATGATCTTTTGAGGATCTTCTATAAAATCTTCAAAAAGAACCACCTTTATCAAGTGTGCCGGAATTTGATCATAATAGACTTCTAATTGTTCTTTATACTGACTTCTTTTTATGATCTTTTCAGGTTCATCCCGTAATGTTCGTTCAAGATTTCTGGTGGCCCGTCCAGATTTTAAAAGATGCTTATAATTTGAGATGCTGCGTTGAGTTGGATGCCTTAAAATAAAAATGAGTTTGATGGGCTTTTTCTGCATCGCTATACGTTCAGCTGCAATTGGCGAAGCCAAATAGGTGGTTGAATCCTCTCCTTTTAAACAACCTTGCTTATTTGTAAATTTCGAATAGTACCAATTCCAAAATAGCTCAGGATCTTTTGTAAGGTCTTGGGTGACTAGCGCTCCGGTTTTCAAGTCCTCAAAGGAAAAATCAGGATGCTGGTCTAAATTATCCATATCAAAAAACCCTAATTCCTCATGTGCCATATCAATATCAGGATGCTTATGTAAAATGGTGTGTAAGGTGGTGGTCCCAGATTTCATGGCACCGCCAATAATAAAATCAGGGAGCTTTTCAGGTTCATCAGATATCCAACTGCTATGAGAAGATTCTATCATATAAAACTAAGTCGGTTAAAGGTAAAAAAAGAAATGGAATTGCTCATAACAACATTCAAAAGCAGCTCCTGATTAATTTGGAAGTTTACGATCATATAGTTTCGTTTTGAATTGATCCAGAATTCCATTGATCTTAATTATTTCATCATTCGAAAGTGCCCCTTTTTGAACTTCACCATGTCGAATACTACTGTCAGGATGAGTTTTGGTTGAAGGTTGCCTATAATAAGTTTCGAAATTGTGTACAGGAATGAGCTCGAAATAATGACATACTTCTTTAAAAAGATCTTTGTTTGATACAATATCCTCATATTTTATAACTCTAGCCTGACCTTGATATCCATTAAGTCCTTCTAGAGGAATCACATTTTCTATACACCATCGCAGCGTCATTAATTCGACTTTTGAAAAATTCGCCACTTGACTTATGTCGAGCTCGTATTGGTCCTTAATGAATTGGGTTAATTTATCTTGAGAAGCAAAAATTGAAAGATCTAGTATCCATGGGAATTTTGAGCGTTTTTGCGACCTAACAACATCATACGGACTCCTCAAAACATGTAGAATTGGAACTTCCATTTCTTCATTTATGAACTTAGCACTCAGGTTAGCACGCACGAATTTTGCAATGTATTTCTTTGGGATCCATGGCCAAAGGTGACGTTTAAATTTTCGATTGCTGTTTTGCGCGATCCAGTCGTTGTCTACGCGATTTAAGAAGACCTGTTTTAAATAGGAATACGCTTCTTTTGATCCCGATTTATTTTCGATCCATTGATCACAGATCAAATGCCCTTTTTTTGTCTTGGTATAATGCTCTGGTTCAAATA
>JABDMU010000030.1 GCA_013001285.1 Flavobacteriaceae bacterium | reverse complement strand
TATTTGTAGGCGTTAAATCTGTTCCGCATACGCGACAATAATTAGAATCTACTAAAATGTCTTCCGACTTACATCTTGGGCAATACACTCCATCTAATTTCTTTTGTCTTGCGGCCGAAACTACCCCTGCAGCCATTAAACCTGTAGGCACAGCTATGACACCATAACCCAAAATCATGATGATCATGGATATAAATTGTCCAAAAGGCGTACCAGGCGAAATATCGCCATAGCCAACGGTCGTTAAAGTCACTACGGCCCAATAAACCCCTCGCGGAATGCTATTAAAGCCGTTTTCTGGACCTTCAATGACGAACATCAAAGATCCCATAATGGTACACACGATGATCACGAAAAACAGAAAGACAAAGATCTTATTGGCATTGGCTTTTATGCCTTTGGCAAGTACGTCTGCTTCAACAAGGAATCGGGCTAATTTCAATACTCTGAAAATTCTAAGCAATCTCAATAAGCGAATCACACCTAATGAATAGGTGTTTACAAAGATCAATTCTAAAAATAAAGGTAAAATGGCCAGGAGATCGATTATACCGAAGGTGCTAAGCACATACTTCTTAGGTTTAAGGGATGTCCAAATGCGAAGAATATATTCAATAGTAAAGATTACGGTGATGATCAGTTCAAAGGTAAACAAGACCCCATTCCAAAAAGGAGAGACCCCCACACTTTGGATCATCACAATAGCAACCGACAGAATAATTAGTCCAAAAATGATGATGTCAAACAAAATGCCTTCCAAATTATTAGTTTCAAAAATGACATTACGGACGTATTTTTTTAGACTTATATAATCGCGGTTTTCCTTTAATTTTACGCCTTCAGGGTTTCTAATGATCTGAATCACTGAGCGTAATCGACTTCCAAATCGCTGACTATCTCTATTCAGATTGGGTTTAACACCTAGTGCGCGCGTTGTTTTCAAAAAGAAAATCTTCAAACGTTTTTTTAGTTCCAGATAATATGGACTATGGGTAATGGGATAGCGAATTTTATACCTGTAGAAAATCGTAATTTTTATGACCATGCGCTTTAAAAAACTAGAGGAGGGGTCAAGAGCTTCTGCGTATACCGATGGTTTATATTCAGGTATCTTGGTTTTATCAGGATCCTGCTCTTTGGAAATACTGTTAATGATAAGTCCGAAGGTCATAAAAAGGCTCGTTGCAATTATAATAAAGAGTAGGATTCCCGGGTCAAAAAGTTCAGTTTGAAAAGACAACGGGATGGCATAGAATAATAAGACCGTGATCAATCCTCTAGGCGCAATCCATACTTGTGGCGAAATATCTTTTCCAATAAAAACACGAAGTAAGATATATCTGATGATAAAAATAGAAGCTATGAGCGCCAAGCTAACTTTTAAAACTTCAAAACTAAACAGACTTGAGATCATAATACTTGCGCCAAAGATGACAAAGAAGAAGGTACGCACGATAAAAGCCGTTTCTGCAGTAAGGTCATGAAGGCCATGCTCCATTTCTCTAAATTTTTCACGATTCAACATGCGCTTGAATGGTCCCCTAAAAAAGAGACCAGAGTTACTCACTGCAAGCCCGAAAATCAATATGATAATAAGCGGGGAGAGGTGGAATTTTTTAGCGATGGAATAGAGAAGAATAAGCACAGAGATCAAAACAAAAAGTTTGGCTCCCGAATTGATCTTTTGAAACACAATAAGTATCAAGTAACTTGCAACCAAGGAGATGATCAAGGTGACAAACAAGTTGATTATAAACGCTCCCATGGGATTGCCAGTTGCGAGACCAGCAGATGCAGCAACTTCATTTTCGAAATAACCAATTAGAAAATAAAAAAGCATGATCCCAATGATATCGGAAAAGGTGCTCTCATAGATGTGAAACTCTCGTTTCTTTTCAGAAAGGTTGCTGACACTTGGAATTATTATAGCGCTAGAAAGTATAGAGAGTGGCGTTGAATACAGTAATGCCTGAGCCCAACTCATCCCCGGAACCATATAATAAAGTATTAGGCCTGCTGCGAGAAATGAAACCCCGAGACCCAATGTTGCAATAAAAAAGGAACTGATGATTGTGCCAATCTTATCTCTTTTTAGTTTGAGGTCTAAAGCTGCTTCCAGAACGATCATGATCAACCCGAGAATGCCCAATATTTCGAGAACTGCAAAGAAATTTGGAACTGGCACTTCAAAGTACTCTAACAGGTATTGAAGGCTCACACCCAGGCCAATTAAAAGCAATACTGAAGGTACGTTGGTACGCTTTGAAAAGGCCACGAAAAAGAAAGAAATCAGCACAATAACTGAGGCCGCAATTATTAAAGTATACGCATCAAACTGTTCCATAATACTATTTTATTAAGCCATTTATTTTAATTCAATTCACTAAATAAATATAAGTTACTTAAAATCACAGTTGAAGGTAATAAAAGTTGTTTTAATTTTAGTTTTTTATTGAGCTCAACTTAATTATTCTTGAAATAAACAGCATTTGATTTGAATGCTTTTCATTGCCATTGAGCCTAAACACTTGCTGACATCTCATATATAAAGACACTATACAAATTCAATACAAGTTGTTTATTGTTAGGCAATTAGCCAAAGAAATGTTAAAAATTTTCTAAATCCTTAAGTATTTAGTAGTATTGTTTAACTTTTTATATAAAACATTAAACAAAATTATGAAAGAGATAGTTTATATGTTCATTTTAAGTTTGATTTTCTTTAACGCACCGATAGCGATATACGATTTTAAAAAAGTTAAGGATACCACAGATTGGTTTGTTGTGAATGATGGGGTCATGGGTGGTTTATCACAAGGGTCACTCTCAAAAAACGAAGCTGGTCATGGACTTTTTAAAGGTTTTGTGACCACAGAGAACAATGGTGGCTTCTCATCCATACGCTATCAATTTGATGAAAAAGACGTTTCGGAATTCAGCTTCATTGTTTTAAAAGTGAAAGGTGATGGTAAAACCTATCAGTTTAGAATTAAAGAAAATGCATCCCAACGCTATTCCTATATCAGAGATTTCAAAACCACTGGTGCATGGGAGACCATCAAAATACCTTTAACATCATTTTATCCGAGTTTTAGAGGTTATGCACTGGATAAATCCAATTATTCGGGAATGATCATGGAAGAAATTGCCTTATTAATTGGGAACAAGAAAAAAGAATCCTTTGCATTAGAGATCAAAAGCATTGGCTTAGAATAGTGAATAAATCAATTATTTAAATCAATAAGACATGGATTATATTGCAGTAGTATTTCAAATTATCGTTGGGTTGAGTATTTTAAATGTATGGCTTTTACAGAGCAAAAAGCCCACAGCTTGGCGCGGCGGCAATGCAAAAACCATCATTGAAGAGTTTAAGGTTTATGGACTTCCAGTTTGGATGTGCTACGTCATTGGCACCCTGAAAGTGCTCCTGGCCATAGGACTCATACTTAGCATTTGGTATCCACAATTGAAACAAGTTTCGGCCATAGGTCTTGCGATCTTGCTAATAGGATCTATTGCAATGCATGTTATGATCGAAGATCCCTTCAAGAAATCATTACCTGCAAGTTTATTTTTGCTGATGTGCTTGTATATCGCGTTTTCCAACCAAAACATACAAACTTATTTGTCAAGCTTGAGAATCTGGTAACTTAAAATTTCTTTATGCCAAAATCTCTATTGTTTAGAGGAGCTCATGAAATCGAAGATTTGCTTTCCAAATCAAGATTCGGCAAAGCCAATGCTTCGGTGTTGGCGCAAATTGCTTTTAGATTTTCTTTTACATAATTCTGGACGTTATATAACTAAAGCCATATAACTGAATTATGTAAAGTATCATAGCTACACGAAAATCATACTTATTGTAGAATTCTAGCAATTTGCTATAAATGTACTATAATGTACCGCGTTATGTAACTTGAGCTTTGGTTAAAAGCGAAAGTTGTTACTATAGTTTCTTGAAAAAATTTATTACTAAAAGTTTCTTTTACGATGTTAATGGAACACTCTTTTTACGAAGCGACGATAGGAGAGAAGTAGAATGTGTGTGGAATGCTATTTAAGCTTAATACTTCATTTAATATTCATATCTTTATAATCAAAATTAATCTTAATGTCTAAAGAATTCGCAGGAAAAGGTCGAAAAAGACCACAGTTAAATATACCAATAGAGCAACTTGTAGTAGACAATGAAAATCCGAGACTTGCTGAAGAGTATTTAGGAGGTGAGCAGGAAGATATTCTTAATGTTTTATATGAACAATTTGATTTAGAGGAATTGGCATTTTCAATGGTATCTAATGGTTATTTTGATGAAGAACCTATTGTAGTAGTCCCTATTAATTTGCCAGAAGATTTTAATCCTGATAATTTTAAGAACACAAATGATCTGCAAATTGCGCTTGAAGAATTATCTAATAAAGATAAAATTGCTTTTAGGGTTTTAGAGGGCAATCGAAGAACAGCCACTATAAAAATACTTTTAGATAATTCATTAAGAAAAAAATTGGAGATTGATGAGGATTTTCCAAGAATAGAAGAAAAACACATTTTAGAAGATCTGAAACAGATACCATCAATAGTTTACCTCAACGAAGAAGATGTTTCACCTTATCTTGGTATAAGACATATTGCTGGAAATTTAAGATGGGAAGCTTTTGCAAAAGCTGTTTACTTACACAAGCAAATAGAATTAGAAGCAAAAAAATCAAATATTTCAATTGATGAAAGTATTTCAGTCATAAGGAAAAGAACGGCAGACAGAACAGATTCAATCAAAAAACAGTATGCAGCTTATAAAATATTGAAAGAATTAGAAAATGATTATGATTTCAATGTTAAACAGATTAAGAATAGATTTTCGCTAATTGTTGAAATAACCAACAAACCAGATATACGTGATTATTTGGAGTTGAAACATTATAATAAAATTGATTTTGATGATAATATAATTAACAGTGGAAATCACGAGAAATTCATACAAGTTTTTACTTGGGTATTTGGTAATGGAAAGGATATTGAGCCTTTATTTAAAGATAGTAGATTAATTGGTCGAAGGTTAGCTCCGATTTTAGCGGATGATAGTTCTACCGAATATTTAGTTAAATATGGCAATATTGAAGAAGCTTACGAAAGGAGTGGAGGTGAAGAGAAATTTTTCAATCAACAGATTTATGAAGCTCAACGAAAAATAGAAAACTCTCTTTCAATTGCATATAAATTTAAGGGTAATCAAACATCATTGAATCAAGTAGAAAGTTTAATGGATGCAGTAAAAGCATTATTTGACACATTGAAATAGATTTATGAATAACCTTTTACCTGACTTTAATTCTATTAGCCAAATATGCGACTGGATCGAATTGTATATTCTTTGTGATTCGACACGTCTTTCCAAATCCAAATTAAATAATTTGTTAAATTCTCATGGAGTTTATGGAACGGATGTTTTAATTACTGATGTTTTGGCAGAACTATCGAGAAGAGAATTTATGATGGGAGAAGGTTCTCCATTCAGAATTGATAAACGTGGAGTTATTAGAAGAAATGGATATGTATGGGAAGATATTCCGGAATATGTAATGTGCTTAATTTTTTCTTTGCAAGGAGTAAAAAAAATAAAAGGTGATGATGATGGAACAAAGTTATTTGAGAGAATAGGTAAGGATGCGGTTGCATCATATTTAGATGGAGAAGCTATTGTTCTTGGATTTCCTAATGATACAGGGTTAAATCAACAGTTGATTGATTTTTCAGTGGCTTCAAATGAAATTAAATCAAAAGATAGAAATCCAGCAAACACTGACAAAGACAAAGGAGTCGATATAATAGGCTGGAAATCTCACATGGATCGAAGAAGTAACCAAATTGTATTGCTGATTCAAGCAGCTGCAGGCTATCACTGGAATCTTAAAAAAGCAATTTCAAAAAATGCTTGGAGAGATTTTATTCTATGGTCAGCTCCATTCAATATTGGTATAATCATTGTCAGTACGTTAGATGAAATAAAATTTGGTAAAGCGAGAGATGATTATGATTATGTCTTTGATAGAATACGAATATTTATAGCCTTATATAAAAAAAATTTAATAATTGACGAAGAATTAAGAAAATTAGTGCACGCATGGTGCCTAAAGGAACTTAATTAAAATACCAACAATATTTCAAAATTTTAATGGTAATTATTCTTCCATATTCTCATCAATAATCTTCATGAGGAGAATTATTACGCGATACATTAGCAAAATAATTTTTTAGTCAGGAATGATAATAACATTTAATAAGTTTTATCAGATGTTACTTATAGTCTGTAGATATAGAGTATACAAAAATATATTTTTAGCATATGAAAATTGAAATAAAATTCGGTTTGAAAATCAAGCATTTGAGAAATGAAATATCTATTTCTCAAGAAGAACTTGCTCATAGAAGTGAATTGCATCGAACATATATAAGTTCTGTTGAATTAGGGAAAAGAAATATTTCAATTCGAAATATTGAGAAACTTGCAAATGCTTTAGAAGTAAACATTATTGAATTATTTAAAGATTAGAAAATGGCTGGAAATGAAATTGAAACTATAAAATATTTGTTTTTACGTAAAGATGAAATAATATTAAATCATTTAGGGAAACTTATAAATATAGGTGCCCCTGAAAAGGATGGTAGCATTACCAATGTCGAAACTTATGAAGAAATTAGCAAGATTTCGACTGAAAATTCGAGTAAGAAAGCTGATGTTTATTTAAATAACCAAGGTATTTCTTTTAAACAAAAAGGAGCAAGTTTTCCATTTAATAGATTACAAAGGGCTCAACTTTTAAAAGTTTTTGAGTATTTAAAATTTGAAAACCCAGAAGACCAATTAAATGCTATCGACAATGTTGTCA
>JABDMU010000068.1 GCA_013001285.1 Flavobacteriaceae bacterium | reverse complement strand
TATTTTTTGCGCTCATATACAACACCTTAGGTGTTCCAGTTGCGGCAGGCGTTTTATTTCCAATTTTTGGAATATTACTCTCACCAATGATCGCAGCATTAGCAATGAGTTTTAGCTCTGTTTCTGTCATTGGGAATGCATTAAGATTAAGAACAATTAATATTTAATAATATGAAGAAATATATAGCTTATATCGGAATTTTAGCCTTAGGCCTTATTTTAGGATGGCTGTTCTTCGGCGGATCGTCAAAGGACAATCATGAGCATAGCGATACAATGACGGCTGAAACAAATCAGATGTGGACCTGCTCTATGCATCCACAGATCATGCAATCAGAACCAGGGGACTGTCCAATTTGTGGCATGGATCTTATTCCAGCAGAAGTAGGCGCTGAAGGATTGGCTGCAGATCAATTTAAATTATCTAAAAATGCATTAGCATTGGCCAATATTCAAACAACGGTAGTTGGAAATTCGGAAGCAAATGAAAATCGCATAAAACTGACCGGTAAAATCCAGCCTAATGAAGAGGCCAATACCGTTCAAGTGAGTTATTTTTCTGGAAGAATTGAACGCCTTAATGTAAGTTTTACGGGAGAGGAAATACGTAAAGGTCAATTATTGGCAACGGTTTATTCGCCGCAATTATATGCCGCCCAACAAGAACTTCTTACGGCCTCATCATTAAAAGAATCACAACCTGAATTATATAAGGCAGTAAGAAATAAACTTAAACTTTGGAAACTATCTGAGAATCAAATAAACCAAATTGAAATTTCAGGAGAAGTCAAAGAAAATTTCCCCGTTTATGCTACGGTTTCAGGCACAGTTTCGAAAAAATTAATTGAACAAGGTGACGTTGTTAAACAAGGACAGCCGCTTTTAAAAATTACCGATTTGAGTACGGTTTGGGCCCAGTTTGATGCCTATGAAAATCAGATCGATTTATTTAAAGTAGGTCAATCAATTGATATTAGTACCAACGCGTTTCCAAATGAAACATATAAAGCTAAAATTTCGTTTATCGACCCTGTTATAAATACACGAACCCGAACCATAAGTGTACGTGCCGTCCTTCAGAATAATAATGACAGGTTTAAACCTGGAATGTTTATTCAAGGTTTGGTTCAGGGAGATAGCTCAAATTCGAAAACTGTAATTACGGTTCCAAAGACTGCGATCCTCTGGACTGGCGAACGTTCGGTGGTGTATCTGAAAATGAGCAAAGACCAACCTGTTTTTGAAATGCGTGAAGTTACCTTAGGAAATATTTCAGGTGATATGCAGGAAATTGTAGAAGGATTGTCTGATGGCGATGAGGTTGTTACCAATGGCGCTTTTACTGTAGATGCCGCTGCACAATTACAAGGTAAAAAATCAATGATGAATAAAGATGGCGAAAAAACAAGCTCTGGACATAAAGATCATCCAGGAATGGAAGAGTCAGCGTTAAATGTGACTGAAAGGATTGAGGTTGATTCAAAATTTCAAGATCAATTAAAAACAGTTTTTGATGCTTACATTGCTTTAAAAAATGAGTTGGTGGAAGATGATGTGAAATCAACTAAGTCCAAGGCAACACTAATCTTAGAACAAATGGGCACCGTGAATATGAAATTGCTTTCTGATAATAAGGCTCATACGAAATGGATGACACTTGAAAAAGAAATAAAATCAGCATCAAATGAAATTTCAAAATCGAATGACATCATGGTTCAAAGAAATCATTTTAAAACCTTATCGACTCATTTAACCAAAGCAGTTCAATTATTTGGCGTAAATGAAACAGTATATAGCCAATATTGCCCTATGGCCGATAATAATAGTGGAGGCTATTGGTTGAGTTTAGAAAATGAAATTAGAAACCCGTATTTTGGAGATGCTATGTTAAAATGCGGTAGTGTAAAACAAACTATAAACTAAAAATTTTTAAAACACATTGACCAAAATTGTATTCATAGTTTTTATAATTTTTCCTGTATTCGTTGTTTCTCAAAATGAATTAAAGGGAAAAATTGTGGAATTAAATCAAGATAATGAGGAGGTTCCTCTACTTGGGGCGAACGTTTATTGGCTTAATACCTCGGTTGGAACGGTTTCGGATGCTGATGGAAATTTTACGGTTCCATATCAACCTGAGTACAAAAAATTGATCATTAGTTTTGTGGGCTTTAAAACAGATACTTTATCCATTAATGAACCTAAATTCATTCGGCATGTCCTTAGTCCAAAAAGCACGTTAGATGAGGTCATTGTGCAAGGACGGAAGCAAACCACGGCAAAATCGTATTTACAGGCTCAAAACATAATTACAGTAAGCAGTGATGAATTATTAAAAGCCGCTTGTTGTAATCTTTCAGAAAGTTTTGAAACAAATCCATCTATTGATGTCAATTTTGCGGATGCCGTTACAGGAACACGTCAAATAAAAATGCTAGGGTTGACCAGCCCATACATATTGATTGCAACGGAGAATATCCCGTCAATACGTGGCGCTTCACAAGCTTATGGATTAAGTTTTATTCCAGGCACGTGGGTAGAAAGTATTCAAATTACAAAAGGAGCGGGAACCGTTGTCAACGGATTTGAAAGTATAGCCGGACAGATCAATGCAGAATTACAAAAACCTTCAACCGATGATAAACTTTTTGTAAATGCTTACGCAGCCGCAAATGGACGACTTGAGCTCAATACGCACATTAACACAAAAGTGACTGAAAAATGGAGTACAGGATTCTATATCCATGGTAATTTGAGGGATAATAAATTTGATAAAAACGATGATGGTTTTCTCGATGTCCCTTTAAAGAAACAGATCAACATCATGAATCGTTGGCAATATATCAATCCCGAAAAAGGACTTGTCAATTTTATCAACGTACGCTTATTAAATGATAGCAATCAGTCTGGAGAAGAAGCATTTGATCCAGACACCGATAAATTAACTACAAATGCTTGGGGAAGTGAGATTGACACCAAGCGGTTTGAAGTTTCTTCAAAATTCGGCTATGTTAACCCTGAAATTCCATATCAAAGTCTAGGTGTTCAGTTTGCCTTCAGTCACCATGATCAGGATTCTTACTTCGGATTGAATACCTATAACATAAGACACAATAGTATTTATTCTAATGCTATTTACAATTCCTTGATAAGCGACTCAAGACATAAAATCAAAACTGGTATTAGTTTTACTTACGATCATTATGATGAAATCGTGAACAGTACAGATTATGAACGAAGTGAACGCTCGGTAGGTGGGTTTTTTGAATACAATTACGATGACCTTGACGCACTCAACCTAACAGCAGGCCTGCGGTTAGATAATCATAATTTATTAGGCACTTTTATCACTCCAAGATTGCATTTAAGATATACGCCTTGGGAAAAATCAGCACTTCGGGCCTCATTTGGAAGGGGTAAGCGCAGTGCAAATATTTTTACCGAAAATCAACAATTATTTGCAACTTCAAGAACTATTAATATCTTAAGTACTTCTGGGGATATTTATGGTCTTGATCCTGAAATTGCATGGAATTACGGTGTCTCTTATCTTCAAGGGTTTAATTTATTTGGAAAAAAAGCAGATCTCACTTTTGATTTTTATAGAACCGACTTCAAGAATCAGGTCGTCGTTGACTGGGAAAATCCGCAGGAGATCAATTTTTATAATTTAGATGGAGAAAGCTATGCCAATAGCTTTCAGGTTGAATTCAATCATAATACTTTTGAAGGATTCGATTTAAGAATGGCTTATAAATTCTATGAAATAAAAACCGACTATCTTGATGGTAAGAAATCAAGACCTTTAACGCCTAAACATCGAATTTTTGCTAATGCTTCCTTTGAGACAAATCAGAGAAATAACAACGGGTTTTGGAAGTTTGATCTTACCTATAACTGGTTGAGCGAACAACGTTTTCCTTCTACTGTGTCAAGTCCGCCACAATACCAATTGCCTGAGCAATCACCAACTGTTGGGACTTTAAATGCGCAGATCACTAAAGTATTTTCTCCAAAATTTGAAGTATATTTAGGCGGTGAGAATATCACAAATGTTAGACAAACTAATCCAATTGTAGGAGCAAATGATCCATTCGGGCCGAATTTTGATACTACATTTGTATATGGTCCAATTTTTGGTAGCATGTACTATACCGGATTAAGATATAAATTGAATTAATATGAAAAAGTTATTTGCAATGGCGTTTTTACTTTTTAGTTTAACGCTTGTTGCCCAAAACAAAAACGCGAAGGCATCAATTGAAGTCGATGGCGTATGCAAGATGTGTAAAGAACGCATCGAAAAGGCCTCTATCAAGACCAAGGGAGTGAAATCTGCAGTTTGGAATGTGAAAACACATGAATTGAGGCTTATTTTCGACGAACGAAAAACCGATCTTAAAACGATTCAAGCAAATATTGCGGCTGTTGGTCATGACACAAAAGAAATTAAGGCAACTGATGAAGCCTATAATAGTGTTCACCCGTGTTGTAAATATCGCGACGAAGACGTAAAGGACGATCATAAAAATGAAAACGAAAACGAAAACTAACAATCATGAAAAAAATAGTGTATTTAACGCTGCTCGTATTTTGTGTGAGCATTGTAATGGTCTCTTGTAAAGAGTCTAAAGAAAAAGAAGAAGAAACGAAATCTAGTCTTGCAGCCGAAAAGGCCGAAATGGCAATGAATGATGTATTTCAATGTCCGATGGATTGCGAAGATGGTAAGACCTATGAAGAGGAAGGCACTTGCCCGGTTTGTAAAATGGACCTGAAAAAAGTGGAGCATGATAAAGAGAAGCATGACGAAGCCCATGACGAACATGCGGGGCATGACCACGATTAAAACCTATATAAAAACCGGAGTAATTTGCTTCGGTTTTTTAATTCTTATCGGTTGCCAATCTGAGACGGAACTCAGTGCCGAACAAATCGTCGAACGCGCAATAGAATCCCACGGAGGATTAGAAAAGTGGGATAAGGTAAAACAAATCAGTTTTGACAAAAGTGTGACTTTATTTAATGAAGATGGTGCGATTCAAATCAAAACTGAACAATTCCAACTTTTTAGATTACAGCCCAAACTATTTGCAAAATTAGAATGGGAACAGGATGGTAAGGATATGCAGATCATTTATGAGGATGAAAAGGTCTCTAAAACCATCAACGATTCTATTGTTACAGACCCAGACGAATTAAAACGAGCAGAAAACGCTGTTTTTGCTGCACAATATGTGATCTGTCAACCCTTCGACCTTCTGCAAAGTGATAGTGAACTAACCCTAATGGATAAAATTCCCATTGAGGGAAAAGAACATCAGGTCGTAAAAGTGGTTTACAAAGGAGACACAGTTGATGCAGACCAATGGTACTATATAATAGACCCTGAAACTTATGACGTGGTGGCAAACCAAGTCGTATTAACAGATCATACAAGTTGGATCGAAAATCTTAGTTACGATACTTCAACCGATTTCAAATTTAATTTGCATCGGAAAAGTTATCGCTTAAATGAATTAGGTGAAAAGACCTACCTCAGGGCCGAATATTTTTACACTGACTTTGATGTCATTTATAAATAAAAAAACGCTTCAGAATGAACTGAAGCGTTTTTGTTTTCTCGGATAGAATGTGCTACATCATACCTGGCATTCCACCGCCACCCATTGGAGGCATTGGAGGTGCATCTTCTTTTATATCAACTAAAGCACATTCGGTTGTCAAGATCATACCGGCTACAGAAGCCGCATTTTCAAGAGCGATTCGTGTTACCTTTTTAGGATCAATGATCCCTGCTTTCAACATATCTACGAAAGTTTCAGATTTGGCATCATAACCATAATCTTTTTTACCCTCCATGACCTTATTGATAACAACCGAACCTTCACCACCAGCATTTTCAACAATTGTTCTTAATGGTGATTCAATTGCACGATTTACGATTTGAATTCCGGTAACTTCGTCAAGATCGTCTGCCGTTAATTTTTCTAAAACTGATTTTGTTCTCACTAAAGCAACACCACCACCAGCAACAATACCTTCTTCGACTGCTGCACGAGTGGCATGTAAAGCATCATCAACACGATCTTTCTTTTCTTTCATTTCAACTTCAGAAGCTGCACCAACATAAAGTACGGCAACACCACCAGCTAATTTGGCTAGACGTTCTTGAAGTTTTTCTTTATCATAATCGCTTGTAGTCGTTTCAATTTGCGCTTTTATTTGATTCACTCTAGCTTTGATATCAGATGCTTTACCTGCACCGTTAACAATAGTTGTATTGTCTTTATCAATCGTTATTGTTTCTGCTGTACCAAGCATGTCTAGATCTGCATTTTCTAATGAGAATCCGCGTTCTTCAGAAATTACAGTACCTCCTGTTAAGATGGCAATATCTTCAAGCATTGCTTTTCTTCGGTCACCAAAACCAGGTGCTTTTACAGCAGCAATTTTAAGTCCACCACGTAATTTGTTCACAACCAAGGTTGCTAAGGCTTGTCCTTCTACATCTTCAGCAATGATCAATAGTGGACGACCTGACTGCGCAACTGGCTCAAGAATTGGTAATATCTCTTGCAGGTTCGCGATTTTTTTATCGAATAATAAGACATACGGGTTTTCCAGATCGGCTATCATTTTATCAGCATCTGTCACGAAGTATGGCGATAAATAACCTCTGTCAAATTGCATACCTTCTACAACATCTACATAAGTATCGGTGCCTTTGGCTTCCTCAACTGTGATCACGCCTTCTTTTCCAACTTTACCGAAAGCTGTAGCGATTAGATCACCGATGGTGTCGTCATTATTTGCTGAAATGGATGCAACTTGCTTGATCATTTCACTAGAGTTGCCAACTTTTTTTGATTGCTTATCAAGGTCCTTGACAATGGCTTCAACAGCTTTATCAATACCGCGTTTTAAGTCCATTGGATTAGCACCTGCAGCAACATTTTTTAAGCCTTCTTTTACGATTGACTGTGCTAATACAGTAGCTGTTGTTGTACCGTCACCAGCAAGATCGTTGGTTTTAGAAGCCACCTCTTTTACCATTTGGGCACCCATATTTTCAAGGGCATCTTCAAGTTCGACTTCTTTAGCTACGGTTACGCCATCTTTTGTGACTTGAGGCGCACCAAACGATTTACTAATGATTACATTTCTGCCTTTAGGACCAAGGGTTACCTTTACTGCATTTGCCAATGCATCTACACCGCGCTTTATACCGTCGCGTGCGTCAATATCAAATTTTATATCTTTTGCCATAATTATGTTTTTATAGTTGATTAAACAATGGCGAGAATGTCATTTTCTCGCATGATTAAAAAGTCTTTCCCATCGAGTTTTAGCTCTGTCCCTGCAAACTTTCCGTAGAGAACTGTGTCACCTACTTTTACTGTCATAGGTTCATCTTTTAAGCCTTTTCCAACGGCCATGACTTTACCTTTTTGAGGTTTTTCTTTTGCAGTATCAGGAATGATAATTCCAGAAGCAGTTTTGGTCTCTGCAGCCATTGGTTCGATGAGAACACGATCTGCTAAGGGTTTTATGTTTACTCCCATTGTAATATGTTTTGATTAATTAAATTATTAATAATTGATTTGAAGTTATTCAGAAATTATGCCAATGCCTTATCACTGACAAATTTTCATTTATAAAAAATGCCAACTCAAAAGTTGGCATTTTTTTATCTGAATGTTAGTCATTTTTATTGAGCTGAATCTTGAGCGGCCTCGTTAATAGGAAGCGCTTCAGTATCAGTATTTGTAGCTGGCAATTCTTGCGTTGAAGTTGCATCATTATCTAAAGCTTTTGATTCTTGAATTCCTCCAGCACCAGGAATAGAAATGTTAGATAATAAGATCAAAACGATCAATAAGGTAGCCAATGCCCAAGTACTTTTATCTAAAAAGTCCGTGGTTTTCTTAACACCACCTAATTGTTGGGTGCCACCACCACCAAATGAAGATGATAATCCGCCACCTTTTGGATTTTGTACCATGATCACTACAACAAGCAAAAATGCTACAATTACGATTAATATTAAAAATATTGAAAAGGTACTCATTACGTTTACTTATTTTGAATTTCTTTTATTGTTTGAATTTGGTCTGCAAAGAAACCACTTTTTTCTGGATATTTCAAACTTAATATTTTGTAAGCCTGAATTGCTTTTTCGTAATTTTTTTGTTCCAAATAAATGCGTGCTAAGGTCTCCGTCATCAAGGATTCAGGAGCGTAGTTTCTGTTACTGGTGAAATCTGTTATTTGCTGATCCTCACGAACTGGTTTGATCTTCGGATTGGTTTCTATGAACCTATCAATTAGGTCACTTTTTTTAGTTTTTTCGGCACGAGTTTCAGCTGTATCAGCTTTGGCTGAACTGGCTTCCCTTATAATAGGTTTGAAACTTGTGATCTTTAGCCATTCGCTAAAGGAATGCATTTCTGAACTGTCAAACTCAAGTGGTTTTCCTAACTCAAGTTTTTCTTCTGGTGTTTTTTCAATTTGAATTGAAGGCACTTCCGTTTTTTGAACTTTCTCAAAATCTATGTCACTATTAAAAGCTTCAACCAAGGGCTCATTCGCTTTAAAATGTTCTGTAATGGCCTTGTTCAATGAAACACTTGTACTTATGGAAACATCTTCTATATCATAGATCTCAATATCTTTGAGATTTTCGAGATTCTTTTTGATCTTTTCTGAAATCGAATTTTGCTCAAATTCAGAAGAGGTAATAAAATCAAATAAAACCGATCGGTCTGTGGTAAAGGCAGCAGTCGTTTTTAATTCTTGATTGTATTTGAAACTCTCTTGATTTTTTAAACCCTTCAAATAAATCGCTCGTGCCGGCTGAAAATAGGGGAATTCAGAAATGACCGAACGCACATCACTAAATTGAGCACTGTCAAGTTCTTGAGGCTGTTTTAATATGTGAATAAAATCACTTGTATTCATTTACCAACGAGCTAGCGATGCATTAAAGACATCTTGAGTTATACGTTCAAAAATCTCGGCTACGGCAGTGTCTTTTTGCGAACCGATTAATTGCGCACTGCCTTCATAATCGAAAAAAAATGAAAAGCGTTGCTCAAAATCATTTTGGTCATTTTTAGTATCAAAAAACCGGACTAAAACAGCAATGGTCAATCGGTTTTGAGCGGCTGTATTGTTTGCAGTCGCTGTTGTTGGGGAAATGCGGTATTCAACGATTTCACCTTCATAAACCAGATCACCATTCGTTTTAACCAAATCTAAATTGGTTTGATTCAATATGATATCTTGAAGGGCTAGCGTGAAATCACGATCTAGTCCAGGTTCTATTAATGGTGCATTATTCTGAAAATAGTTCACTTGAAAAGTTTCTGTGCCGTCAGGAATTGAAGCACCTGTAAATGAATAAGGGCCACAGGAAGCTGTGGTAAGTACACTAATAACTAGTAAAATGAAATATGTCTTTTTCATTAATACGTATTTGGACGTTTCATGGTTATAAACGCATAAATATAGCCAGCATTATCTGCCACATCAAAATCTACGTTGATGACGCGATAGCCTTTATAATGTTTTTCGTTCACCAGATCTTCAGCTTCTTGACGAATCTTTTCAGAACTGTTTCTGCTAAACGATTTTCTGATCATAAATATTTCTACTGCTTTCATAAATAACTTCTAATTAAAGATCAAATTGTTTGATTTTCCTATATAAAGTGCGTTCACTAATACCCAGTTCAGCAGCAGCTAATTTACGTTTTCCATTATGACGCTCCAATGATTTTTTTATCAATTCTAATTCTTTGTCATGCAGCGATAAGGTTTCTTCTTCTTCAATTTCTTCGGCAAAATGATACTTATCTGGTGTGTTAACCACTTCAACTTCAGATTGCGAGCTGCTATCAACAGGCATTACTTCAAGTTGGCTTTCAACGGCATCGTCGTCGTCATCACCATATATTTTCTCGATCAGACCTTGATTCTTTTTTTGAACTTCATGACCATTTCCGCTTTGCATTAACTCCATGGTTAACTTTTTCAAATCGTTCAGATCACTTTTCATATCAAACAATACCTTATACAAGATCTCACGCTCGTTGCTGAAGTCGCTTTCAGATTTTGAAGATTTGATAACAGCCGGTAGATTAGAACCCATATCTGGCAAATAGTGTCTCAGCGTTTCAGCAGTTATCGTTCTATTTTGTTCCAATACCGAAATCTGTTCGGCTACATTTCGCAATTGACGAATATTTCCACTCCATCGATAATTCAATAATATTTGGACCGCATCATCAGTCAATCGGATGGTTGGCATTTTATATTTTAAAGCAAAATCGCTGGCAAATTTTCGGAATAGCAAATGAATGTCATCTTTACGTTTTCGAAGAGCAGGCAAATTGATCTCAACTGTACTTAATCTGTAATACAGGTCTTCTCTAAATTTTTCCTTTTGAATGGCCTCAAACATGTTCATGTTTGTTGCCGCTACAATGCGCACATTGGTTTTTTGGACCTTACTTGATCCCACTTTTAAGAATTCACCATTTTCCAAAATACGCAACAAGCGTACTTGGGTGGTCAGCGGTAACTCGCCAACTTCATCTAAGAATATAGTACCACCATCGGCAACTTCAAAATAACCTGAACGTGTTTGAGTAGCACCTGTAAATGCGCCTTTTTCATGACCAAACAACTCACTATCAATAGTGCCTTCAGGAATAGCACCGCAATTCACAGCTATATATTTTCCATGTTTACGATGTGATAATTGATGTATGATCTTGGGGATACTTTCTTTTCCAACACCAGATTCACCAGTCACCAAAACAGAAATATCGGTTGGCGAAACCTGAATGGCTTTTTCAACGGCCCGATTTAATCCTGGATCGTTTCCAATAATTCCAAAACGTTGTTTTATTGCTTGAACTGATTCCATAATTAATTATTTTCTGAATATCCTATAGCTTCTCCAATAAGCGTAGCTGTTGTACAATCAGTTGTTCTTACATTCACAAAATCGCCTATTTTATAATGTTCCTTCGGAAAGACCACCACCGAATTATGTTCGTTTCGTCCTGACCAATGCTGATCAGATTTTTTTGATTCTTTTTCAATTAGGACTTCCACTGTTTTATTTAAAAATTCTTCTGTTCGAATGCGACTATGTACTTGTTGCAGATCGACAATTTCCTGTAATCTTCTTTTCTTAACGGCTTCCGGTACATCATCTTCTAGTTTGCGTTCGGCCATGGTTCCAGGGCGTTCTGAATACGCAAACATATAACCGAACGAATACTTTACATGTTCCATTAAACTCAAAGTTTCTTGATGATCGGCTTCGGTTTCGGTTGGAAAACCAGCGATAAGATCATGAGAGATCGTACAATCAGGAAGAATACGTTTTATTTTAGCAATCATATCAAAATATTCTTCACGTGTGTGCTGACGGTTCATCGCTTTCAAAATACGATTACTTCCGCTTTGTACTGGAAGATGAATATAATTACAAATGTTTTTATGTTGCGCCATAGTTTCAACAACGTCCATGGTCATATCCTGAGGATTCGATGTTGAAAAGCGGATGCGCATTTTTGGCTGTGCTTTTGCACAAAGATCGAGTAATCCGGCAAAATTGGTGGCTGTTGCTTTTTGAATTTCTGTAGCTTTATCGAAGTCCTTTTTAAGTCCGCCACCATACCATAAATAACTATCTACATTTTGGCCAAGTAAGGTAATTTCTTTATAGCCTTTAAACCAAAGGTCATTCACTTCTTCAAGAATGCTATGTGGATCTCGACTGCGCTCACGACCACGGGTAAATGGAACAACACAAAAGGTACACATGTTATCACATCCTCGTGTTATAGAAACAAAAGCTGTAACGCCATTGCTGTTTAATCGGACAGGTGAAATATCGCCATAGGTTTCTTCTTTAGAAAGAATGACATTTACGGCATTTCGTCCATCATCGATCTCAGCGATGAGGTTAGGAAGATCCTTATAGGCATCTGGTCCGACGACCATATCTACCATTTTTTCTTCCTCTAGAAATTTGGTTTTCAGACGTTCGGCCATACAGCCTAATACGCCTATTTTCATTTTCGGATTTATTTTTTTAACGGCATTGTATTTCTCCAAGCGTTTTCTAACCGTTTGTTCGGCTTTATCACGAATCGAGCAAGTATTTACCAGTACAAGATCGGCATCCTCAAGATGTTGAGTCGTATCAAAGCCTTCGTTAGAGAGGATTGATGCCACGATCTCGCTATCGCTAAAGTTCATAGCACAGCCATAACTTTCAATAAAAAGTTTTCGTGAATTGCCTTCTTTCTTATCTAGTACAAGGGTTTGTCCTTGTTTCTTTTCATCAATAATCTTTTCCATGCGTCGCCAATAAATCTTTTTGGGTCAATAAGCATGCAAAGATACAATTAATTTAGATTTTATGACAAAGTGTCAGATTAATATAATTAATTTTTGATATGTGATTTTAATGGGCTTAATTTGGCTATAAATCAACCAACACACCAATAAATGGACACACTTATTAGTATTCAAGACAAAATCAGACGCGCACCAGAACTCAATTTCAGCGATATTTTCAGCAAATCTATTGACCTGTTTAAAATCGTTTGGGTTCAAGGTCTCTTACTTCAATTGTTCTCCATCATCGTTATTTTACCGATCATACTCATATTATATGCACCTATACTCGGGCTTATCATATCACAATCTGAAAATGGTGAATTTAATCCAGAAACCTTAGATTCATTTTTTGCAGGAATGTCTATTCTTTACATTTTATTTTTAATCGTAGGATTTCTAGTTCTTGGAGCCGTGGTATTGGCTATTAAAGCAGCATTTTACAGAATTGTAATGAAAATGGATCATAACCAGTCCGTGTCAACCTCAGATTTCTTTTACTTTTTAAAAGGAAAGTATTTATCAAAAACATTGGCCTTGGTACTCATCTCAATGCTTATTGGTACACTAGCTGTGATTTTGTGTGTTTTGCCAGTATTTTATGTCATGGTGCCCTTATCTTTCTTTAGTGTTATGCTGGCCTTTAACCCAGAGTTGAGCACAGGAGATATCATTAGTGCAAGTTTTAGTTTAGGAAATAAAAAGTGGTTGCTTGTATTTGGTTTAATGATCGTAATTGGCTTAATACTTACCATCATTAATTACATGACATGCGGAATTGGAAACCTATTCTTAACGGCCTTTATGTATCTACCACTTTATTTGGTTTACAAACAAGTTGTTGGATTTGAGGATACTTCTGAAATAAATAATATTGGACAAATTGAAGAATAATATCTATCATATATTGTAATAAAAGGCCTGTTTTAAACAGGCTTTTTTTGTGGCAATTTTTAAATTGAAGTATTGAAATAAAAAAAATCATATACATTTGTACCTCTCAAAAAATAAAAAATGGCGAAGAATTTAGTGATTGTTGAGTCACCTGCAAAGGCAAAAACTATAGAAAAATTTTTAGGAAAAGATTTTAAAGTAGAGTCTAGTTTTGGACATATTGCCGACTTACCATCAAAAGAATTAGGAGTTGATGTCGATGGAAATTTTAAGCCGAAATATCAGGTGTCCAGTGATAAGAAATCAGTGGTTAAAAAGTTAAAGGAGCTGGCAAAAAAAGCCGAAATAGTTTGGTTGGCAAGTGATGAAGATAGAGAAGGAGAAGCAATTGCCTGGCATCTTGCAGAAACGCTTAAGTTAGATAAGTCGAAAATCAAGCGTATCGTATTTCATGAGATCACAAAAACAGCCATTCAACGCGCTATTGAAAATCCGAGAGATATCGATTATAATTTAGTTGATGCTCAACAAGCACGACGTGTTCTGGATAGAATAGTTGGTTATGAGCTATCTCCAGTTTTATGGAGAAAAATAAAAAGCGGTCTTTCTGCAGGACGTGTTCAATCGGTTTCAGTGAGATTAATTGTAGAACGCGAACGCGAAATAGAAGCCTTTACTCCTGAAGCGAGCTTTAGAATTGATGCTGAGTTTTCAACGGAGGACGGACAGTCATTTAAAGCAAAATTACCGCATACCTTTAAAACTAAAGATGAGGCCAACGCCTTTCTTCAAAAAAACAGCAATGCAACTTTTGAAGTTTCGGATCTCGAAAAAAAGCCAGCTAAAAAATCACCTGCTGCACCATTTACAACATCAACTTTACAGCAAGAGGCCTCTCGAAAATTGTATTTTTCGGTAAGTAAGACCATGACTATGGCGCAACGTTTGTACGAAGCAGGTTTGATCACATATATGAGAACAGACAGTACCAATTTGTCTGATGAAGCTAGAAAATCGGCTGAACAAGAAATTCACAATTCGTATGGTTCTCAATATAGTAAACCTAGAAATTACAAAGGAAAATCTAAAGGAGCCCAAGAAGCGCATGAGGCCATAAGACCAACAGATTTTTCTCAACAATCTGTTGATATAAGTCGCGATCAGGCCAGACTTTATGATCTTATTTGGAAGCGTGCCATTGCATCGCAAATGAGTGATGCGCAATTAGAGCGTACACAAGTAAAAATTAAGACCTCGGCGCATAATGAGATCTTTGGTGCTAATGGAGAGGTTATAAAATTTGATGGTTTTTTGAAGGTGTATCTTGAGGGTACAGATGATGAAGATCTTGAGCAACAAGACATGCTACCAGATATGCGCATTGGCCAAACTTTGATCAACAATTATATAACAGCAACGCAACGCTACTCACGACCACCATATAGATATACCGAAGCATCATTAGTAAAAAAGTTAGAAGAATTAGGTATTGGTAGACCTTCTACTTATGCTCCTACCATTTCTACAATTCAAAATCGTGGTTATGTTGAAAAAGGAACTATTGAAGGCGAAAAACGCAACTATGTTCAACTGGTACTAGAACATAATTCTATTTCGGAAAAGAATTTATCAGAGAAGGTAGGTTCAGATAAAGGAAAATTAGTGCCGACAGATATAGGCATGATCGTTACAGATTTTTTAGTGAATCATTTCGAAAGTATTTTAGATTATAATTTTACCGCTAAGGTAGAAGCCGATTTTGATGATATAGCTGAAGGCAAAGAAGATTGGACTAAAATGATGAAAGACTTTTATAAAGATTTTCATCCGAAAGTTGAAGATGTTCAAGAGAATGCCGAGCGAGAATCAGGTGAACGCGTACTTGGAGTTGATCCAGAAACCGGAAGACAAGTGAGTGTACGTCTTGGAAAATTTGGACCAATGGTTCAAATTGGAACGGTTGACGATGAAGACAAGCCTTTGTTTGCCAGTCTGTCTCCTGATCAACAATTAAATACCATAACCTATGATGAGGCCATGGATCTGTTTAAATTGCCGAAGGATCTTGGAGAATATAAAAATGAAAAGGTTGAAGTGAATAATGGACGCTTTGGACCTTATGTTAAGCACGGAAAGAAATTTGTTTCCTTACCAAAAGGCATGAACCCAATGAGTGTTGAATTAGAAGACGCCATAGTTTTAATAAAAGAAAAAGAACTGGCTGATGCACCTATTTATACGTATAAAGAACTGCCAGTTATAAAAGGTAAAGGTCGATTTGGACCATTTATCAAATGGAACAACATGTTCATTAATGTGAATAAAAAATACGATTGGGATAATCTTTCGGAAGCTGATATCATTGAACTTATTGAAACCAAAATTCAAAAAGACATCGACAAATTGGTTCATCATTGGGAGGAAGAAGGTATAAAAGTAGAAAAGGCACGATGGGGTAGACACCAAATTATTAAGGGTAAGACCAAAATAGAATTACCAAAAACTGTTGATGCTTCAAAATTGACACTTGAGGAAGTCAAGGACTTGCTTGAAAAAAATGCACCAAAGAAAAAAGGCGCCAAACGAAAATCGACTACAAAAAAGAAATAGATAATGAATCTTAGTTTTCTCTCACCTGTTCAAGATCTGGTATTAGCACATAATGAGTTATTACCAACTCAAGCACTTGGAAGAAAAATTAAAGTACATTCTACACAAAATGGGCTCCCAGACCTTGGCGATGTTAAGATGGTCATTATGGGAGTCCTCGAAAATCGTAATGATGTTAATTATATAGGAGAAGAGTTTCAACTGAATGAGATCAGAAAATCTTTATATGCATTATTTCCAGGAAATTGGCTATCTGGTGTGGCCGATCTTGGTGATATTAAACAAGGAGAACAGGTTTCAGATACTTATTTTGCAGTAACAACCACTGTTAACGAGCTTCTAAAAAATGACATCATTCCTATTATTATAGGTGGAAGCCAGGATCTAACCTATGCAACTTACCGAAGCTATGATGACCTTATGCCCATGGTGAATATCGTGAATGTAGATTGTAATTTCGATCTCGGCGATTCAGCAAAACCTATTAAGAACACTAGTTTTTTAGGGAAGATCATAATGGAGCAACCATATAATTTATTCAATTACTCAACCTTGGGATATCAAACTTATTTCAATTCTCAAGAAGAAATAGATTTAATGGAAAAGCTTTATTTTGAGGCATATAGGCTTGGAGAAATCGCAAATAATGTTAGTTTTGTAGAACCTATATTGAGGGATGCAAATATTGTGAGTTTAGATCTTAGAAGTATTAGGTCTTCTGAGGTTAGTTCAAAACAAAAATATTCTCCTAACGGATTTGACGGCAAGGAGATTTGCGCTATTTCGCGCTATGCTGGAATAAGCAATAAAGTTTCTTCTTTTGGAATTTATGAATATAAACCATCCAAAGATGATGAAGCTACTTCAATGTTAATTGCTCAAATAATATGGTATTTTATCGAAGGTGTTAATTGTCGTGTAAAAGATGATGATTTTTCAGATGATAACGGCTATCAAAAGTTTACGGTACTTATAGAAGAGGATACCTTGATCTTTTATAAAAGTAATAAAACAGGCCGTTGGTGGATCGAGATACCTTTTTTACCGAATATTGATAATAAATTGAAGCGTCATACGTTATTACCATGCATGCATGAAGATTATATCGATGCTTCAAATGGGAAAATTCCGGAAAGATGGTATAAAGCCTTCAAGAAAAATTGCGTCTAATTGGCGACCGATAAACCGCAATTTCATCGATGAAATGCATTTTTTTTGGATAAAATGCGTTTTTTTTGACTAAAAAGTTGTTTTTTTGGAAATATATAAATATGTTTACCACCTTAAAATTAATAAGTGAGAATATTAACCTCGAGTTTATGTTTATGAAGAAGTTTGTTTTATTAACCGCAGTTTTAGCTCTACTCGCAAGTTGTGGCTCTGGTGACAGAGGAGAATTAGTAGGAGTTAAAGGAAAAAAATGGCATCCTGAAAAACCGTATGGAATGGAACTTGTTCCAGGAGGTGCCTTTATAATGGGAAAATCAGATGACGATTTAGCTGGTGTTCAAGATGCACCTACAAAAACCGTTACTGTAAGAGCCTTTTATATGGATGAAACTGAAATTACAAATGCCGAGTATCGTCAATTTGTAAATTGGGTAAGAGATTCAACCATCAGAATGAAATTAGCGATCTTAGCTGATGATATGGGATTAGCCCCAGGAGATGGTGGTACTGGAGAGTTTGCATTTAAAGATGCAGATACCGCTAGTATGAGCGTTTATGAAAAATATATGCTTGATAATTATAGTGGAATGGGTCCTACTGGCTATGAAGGTAGAAAATTGAATAATGATGTAGATCTTATTTTTGATACCGACGAATATCCTGATGAATATTATGCCGAGGTTATGGATACCATGTATCTTCCTATTGAAGAGTCTTATAATGGTCAAAGAACTTGGGATGTTTCTAAGTTCAAGTTCCAATATAAATATATGGACCTTAAAACAGCTGCAAAATATAAAGAGCTAAAAAGAAGCGACGTCATAATGACTGAAGAAGTGGAAATATATCCAGATACTACAGTTTGGATCAGAGATTTCTCTTACTCATATAACGAACCAATGCATAACGACTACTTCTGGCATGATGCCTATGGAGATTATCCGGTTGTTGGTGTCTCTTGGGAACAGGCTAAAGCCTTTTGCCAATGGCGTACCTTATATAAAAATGCAAGCCAAAAAAGCAGAAACAGACAATTCGTAAATAGCTTCAGACTACCATCAGAAGCCGAATGGGAGTATGCTGCTCGTGGCGGACTTCAAGGTGCAACATTCCCTTGGGGTGGACCTTATGCTAAAAACGACCGTGGTTGTTTTATGGCCAACTTTAAACCATTAAGAGGTGATTATGCAGCTGATCAGGCTTTATATACTGTTGAAGCAGATGCTTATGAACCTAATGATTATAACTTATATAATATGGCTGGAAACGTATCAGAATGGGTACATTCATCTTACGATCCATCATCATATGAATATACAGCTACATTCAATCCAAGTGTTAACGACGAAGAAAACGAACGAAAAGTTGTACGTGGTGGTTCTTGGAAAGATGTTGCATATTTCTTACAAGTAAGTTCAAGAGATTATGAATATGCCGATTCTGCAAGAAGTTATATTGGATTCCGTACTGTACAAGATTATATGGGAACAGATATTACCAGTAATGCAAAAGGTAATGGAACCAACACAAAGAAAAGGAACCGGAACTAAAAACAATTATTAAAATACATTTAACTTAACTAAAAACAATTATTATGGCACAATCAAAAGCAAGCAAAAAGTTCATGAATATGGCTTATGGTTTAGGAGCATCAATTGTAATTATTGGAGCTCTGTTCAAAATTATTCACTTTGAAATAGGACCGTTAACGGGTAACGTAATGTTAACCATTGGTCTTGTAACCGAAGCAATTATCTTTGCACTTTCTGCATTCGAACCAGTTGACGATGATTTAGACTGGTCTCTAGTTTACCCAGAATTAGCTGGTGGACAAAACAAAGGTAAAAAAGAAGCCCCCAAAGATGCTGAAGGTTTACTTTCTAAAAAATTAGATGATTTATTAAAAGACGCAAAAATTGACGGCGAACTTATGGCAAGTTTAGGCGACAGCATAAAGAATTTTGAAGGTGCTGCAAAAAGTTTGAACCCAACCGTAGATTCAATTGCTGCAACAAAAAAGTATGGCGAAGAGCTATCTTTGGCTGCTGCACAAATGGAATCGCTGAACAGTTTATATAAAGTACAACTTGATAGTGTAAACCGTCAAGCTACAATTAACGAAGAGGCTATTGAAAATGCCGCCAAGTTAAAAGAACAAATGCAATCATTAGCTTCTAACCTTTCATCATTAAATGGTGTGTATGGTGGTATGCTTTCTGCTATGAACAAAAACTAATTAGGTTTTAATTAATCTATTATAACTAACGAATAAAACTTAATTAGACATGGCACAAGGAAATTTATCCCCAAGGCAGAAAATGATTAATTTGATGTATTTGATCTTCATCGCGATGTTAGCGTTGAATATGTCAAAAGAAGTCTTATCTGCATTTGGATTGATGAATGCTAAACTTACAGAATCGAATGCCTCTGCAACGCAGCGTAATTCAGATTTCATGCAAGGATTAGCAGATAAGGTTGAAGAACAACCTGCAAAATACCGTCCTTTAAAGGCTCAAGCAGATCAAATCTCTGTTTTAGCTAATGATTTTAATTCATACCTCACCAATCTTAAAGGTCAAATGACAGCCTCTGTCGATGATCCTCAAGATTATGAAATCATGGATAAATCAGATTGGTTAGATCAGCAATTTTTTATTGGTGATAAGCTAAAACCTGAAGGACAAGAATTTCTCGATAATATCGCTAAATTCCGAACAGGAGTATCAAATGTATTGAAAGATAACCCAGATCTACAAGATATTGCTGCAGACGTTCAGAAAAAATTTGCTACAGATGATGTAACTAATAGAGACGGCAACGTGTTGTCATGGTTAGACTACCACTATAAAGGATTTCCTTTAGTGGCTTCTTTAACTAAAATGACACAATTACAAGCCGATATTAAAACAACTGAATCAGAAGTATTGTCTTCAATGCTTGCTGGAAAACTTAAGATCGAAGCATCATTAACAAACTTCGAAGCCATTGTGGTTCCAGATAAGACGGCTTTCTTTAACGGTGAAAACTTTAAAGGAAAGATCGTTCTTGGTAAAAAAGATAACACGTTAAGTGCTGATAAAGTAATTATCAATGGTCAAGAGATTCCTGCAGATCAAATGCAAGCAGGTCAAACCCTTCTTGATTTCCCAGCTGGAGCAGTTGGTGAAAGAGAGATCAATGGAGAATTCCAATTTAAAGAAGGTGACTCTGTCATTGTAATTCCTGTAAAAAGTACATATGCAGTTGTTCCAAAACCAAATTCAGCAACGATTTCTGCTGATAAAATGAACGTAGTATACCGTGGCGTTGATAACCCAATGACCATTTCTTTCGCAGGTGTTTCAGATAATAATGTATCTGCAAGCGCAAGTGGATTAAGAAAATCAAATGGTGTTGGAAAATACTTGATGAATGTAACTACAGTTAAAGGTAGAGAAGTAACTATAAATGTTACGGGTACTTTACCAGACGGAACTAAGGTAAGTGATGCTGCGAAGTTCAGAATTAAAGATATCCCTAAACCAACTGGTACAGTAAGAGGTGAAGATGGAGCTATTAAAATGCAACGTAATAGCCTTGAGATCTCAACCATTGGTGCTAAATTAGATGACTTTGATTTCGACTTAAAGCTGAACGTTTCTGGATTTAAATTTAAAGTTCCAGGACAACCAACAATAAATGTAAGTGGTAGTAAGTTAAATAGTAGAGCTCAGGCCGCCTTGCGTAAAGCAAAACGTGGTTCTAGTGTTCAAATATTTGATATACAAGCTAAAATAGCAGGCAACTCTAGTTACAGATTGAAGAAAGTGTCGCCAATTATTATAGAACTTACGAATTAATTTGATAGTTAAATAACTGTCCCAAACAATAAAGTAAAAGTAAGATGAATTTAAAAAATGTAATAGTAATCGTTTTATGTGCGTTTGTAAGCACTGGAGCATTTGCACAAGCAAATATCCTTAACGCTAAGACACCTGAAGATATTGGTGTGAAAACTGATGCGCAAAAACTTTTAGATAACGATAAACCATTAGATTATGGTTATGTTGATGATAGAGACATTTTATATTCAAGAATGACATGGGAAAAAGTAGTGCTTGATGAGCGCGTTAATTTTCCAATGTACTATCCTATCGATACCAATAATATTGGCAAAAACAGACGCTCTTTATTTGACGTCTTGATGTCCAATGTGAAAAACGGAAAAATCGCGAATATTTATGACGACTCTTATTTTACAACAAAACGTACCTTAAAAGATATTCAAGCCGCCTTAACTTTGGTTGATACCACTGAATTAGGTATCGAGCAATTAAACGCCGGTGAAGCTTTATCTGCTGAATATATCAATAGAAGAGATATTACTGCAGCTGATATTGTTGAATATCACATTAAAGGTCTATGGTACTTCGATAAGCGTCATGGCGAATTGAAATATCGAATGCTTGGGATAGCTCCTGTTGCTCCAGATGTTAACTTCATCGATAGTGACGAGGTGGATCTCGTGCCTTTATTTTGGGTATTCTTCCCAGATGCGCGTGAAGTGCTTCATGAAGCAAAGGCGTTCAATAATAAAAATAGTGCTGTGCCATTAACATTTGATCATTTATTGAATGCAAGACGTTTCAATGGCTATACGTTCAGAGAAGAAAACGTACAAGGAGACAGAACAATTACTGAATACATTTCTGATAATGCTCTCATGCAATTATTAGAATCAAACAGAGTCAAAGAAAAAATTCGAGACTTTGAACAAGATATGTGGAGTTACTAATTTGTAACGACCATACATAAATAAAGCGCTCACCAAAAATACTGGTGAGCGTTTTTGCTTTAGTTAATATTAAGCACAAACCAGTATCTTAGCCCTTAAATGAAAGTCAATTACATTATCGTTGGTTGCGGCTTAGCCGGCATTTCCTTTGCCGAGGTATTACGGCGTGCAAATAAATCTTATGTTGTTATTGAGGATAACTCACAACGTTCATCTTCTGTGGCTGGAGGAATTTATAATCCCGTGATACTAAAACGCTTTAGCGCAGTGTGGAAGGCACAAGAGCAACTGGATGTACTCAGGCCGTTTTATCAGGGACTGGAGGAACTCCTAAATGTAAAACTGGATCATAAAATTGAATTAAGACGACTGTTTTCTTCCATTGAGGAGCAGAACAATTGGTTCTTAGCCTGTGATAATTTAAAACTACACGGATTTTTAGATCCAAATATTATAGGTTCAAGCTTTGATGGAATAAACGACACATTTGGATATGGCAAAGTGTTACAAGCTGGGCGCATTGATACGGCTTTACTTATCACTAACTTTAGAAAATATCTTGAATCTAACAATGCTATTATAAAAGCATCTTTTAAACATGCTGCCTTAGAAACACATCAAGATGGTATTGCATATAAAAATATAAAGGCAGATTACATAATTTTTGCCGAAGGCTTCGGATTAAATTCAAATCCGTTTTTTAACGACCTTCCTTTAAATGGCACAAAAGGCGAATTGATCACCATTCACGCTCCAGAACTTCAATTGGATGTCGTTATAAAAAGCAGTGTTTTTGTCATTCCTCTCGGAAACGATATTTATCGCATTGGAGCCACCTACGAACGAAACGATAAAACCAATGTACCAAGCGAAGCTGGGAAAGATGAACTCGTTACTAAATTAAATAAAGTACTTAAGTGCAAGTATACAATAGTTGATCATGTTGCAGGAATTCGACCAACAGTGAGAGACAGAAGACCCTTGGTTGGACAACATGGTACTCATAAACATATGTATGTATTGAATGGCCTTGGCACACGAGGCGTGATGATTGGTCCTTATGTTGCCACTGCATTATTTGAATATATTGAGAGGGGTACTGTACTCGATCCAGAACTGGATATCAGGCGTTTTCAGACTTAGATTTTTCAGCGAGATCCTTACTGTAATGCATGAACATATTGATCCATATGTTTCTTGAAAGCCTTAAAATAATAGGCAGGAAAAAAATCAAAGTGAGTACAATTGATAAGAATGCAACATTTCTGCCACCATTAAAGATGACATAAGAAATGACAAAAGCTGCTACGGCAAAGGCGATACCTACGCCATAACTAACATACATTGAACCATAAAAGAAAGATGGTTCGATCTTATACTTGGTCTGACAATGAGAACATCGCTCGTGCATTTTAAGGGTTTCCGAAAGGATATAGGGATTCTTATTACTATACATCGATTCCTGATGACATTTTGGGCATGTTCCCGTAAAAATGCTATACAATTTATTTCCTTTTCTAAACATCAGTAATTGTCTTATTTTAGCGCCATAAAAATTGAACACAAAAATAATCTTTTAATAATAAGATTCCTGTAATATTTATTACAAATGCTGAATATTCATAAGCTTTCCATTTCGTTTCAAGGCGATTATCTTTTTGAGGACATTTCATTCCGCTTAAAACAAGGCGATAAGGTAGGACTCATAGGTAAAAATGGTGCTGGAAAATCCACCCTTCTAAAAATCATTTCTGGGGAAACCGATTACGACTCAGGGCAAGTGGCACAAGAAAAAGAACTGAAAGTTGGCTTTTTAAAACAAGACATCGATTTCAATTATGGGAAGACCATTTTAGATGAAGCCTATGAAGCCTTTACTGAGATAAAATCCGTTGAAGAAAAAATTGATGACATCAATCATCAATTGGTGGAACGCACTGATTATGAAAGTGAATCTTATCATGACCTGATGGTTGAACTTAATGAAGTGCAACATCAATACGAGATCTTAGGAGGTTATAATTATAAAGGAGAAACCGAAAAAATTCTGCAAGGCCTCGGCTTCAGGAGAGAAGATTTTGAGAAATTGACAGACACCTTTTCAGGTGGATGGCGAATGCGTATAGAACTGGCCAAACTCTTGCTACAAAACAATGATATTTTACTTCTAGATGAGCCTACCAACCACTTAGATATTGAATCTATTATATGGTTAGAAAATTTTTTAAAGAACTATCAAGGTGCAGTGGTCATAGTTTCTCACGATAAAATGTTTTTAGACAATATTACAAATCGAACCATCGAAATTTCACTTGGACGCATATACGATTACAACAAACCATATTCAAAATATTTAGTATTGCGTCAGGAGATCCGCGAACAACAATTAGCATCTCAAAAGAATCAACAAAAACAAATTGAACAAACCGAAAAGCTTATTGAGAAGTTTAGAGCAAAAGCATCAAAAGCCACCATGGCCCAATCGCTTATAAAGAAATTGGATAAAATGGATCGGATTGAGGTTGATGAAGATGACCATAGTGTCATGACACTTAATTTTCCCATCTCGGTCACACCTGGAAAGGTGGTTATTGAAATGGAGAACATCTCAAAAAATTATGATGATCTGCAGGTGCTGGAACATGTAGATCTTAAGATCGAACGCGATAGTAAAACCGCTTTTGTTGGGCAAAATGGTCAAGGAAAATCGACTTTGGCAAAGATCATCGTTGGTGAGATCGAACATAAAGGCCATTTAAAATTAGGGCACAACGTGCAAATTGGATACTTCGCACAGAATCAGGCCGAATATCTGGATGGCTCTAAAACCGTTTTGGATACCATGATCGATGCGGCGAATGAAACCAACAGGCCGAAAGTAAGAGATATTCTGGGCTCTTTTTTATTTAGAGGAGATGAGGTCGATAAATACGTGAAAGTACTATCAGGTGGTGAACGAAACCGATTGGCATTGGCAAAGTTGTTACTTCAGCCCTTGAATGTTCTTGTCATGGATGAGCCAACAAATCATCTCGATATCAAATCGAAAATGGTACTAAAGGAAGCCCTTAAACGATTTGAAGGCACATTGATCCTTGTTTCTCATGATCGTGATTTTTTGCAAGGCCTTACCAATGTGGTTTATGAATTCAAGGACAAACATATCAAGGAATATTTAGGCGATATCAATTTTTACTTGGAGCAACGCAATTATGAAACTTTGAGAGAGGCAGAGAAAAAAACCGAAGTTGAAAAGATCAAGGTTGAAAAAAATAATAAGCAGTCCTACGAAGATCAAAAAAAATTAAAGTCCCTCAACAATAAATTAAGTAAGATCGAATCGCAAATCACCCAGATCGAGAAGGAGATAAAAGAATGGGACGTTGCTTTAGCAACAAATTATGATGAGACAGTTTCCGATCCAAAATTCTTTGATCACTACCAGGACAAGAAAAAAACCTTAGATAAATTGATGATGGAATGGGAAGCTAAAAATGAGGCCATCGACAAATTGAATTGATTTCAATTTTTATGCTTTTATTAACGTGTTACGTCATACTAATCTCTAATTTTGCTTCTTGACCATCAAAATTTCAATTAATGAGAAAAGTAATACTCTCAATATTAGGGATTCTACTTATAGTAGGGTCCTTTTATATTGCCAAATCACTTATTGATAATAAAACCAAGCCGAGACCAGTTCCGGCCAAAGTTGTAAAAACAGTTTTTACCGATACAGTTCAAAACCAAACGGTTCAAATCGTGATCCCTTCTAACGGGAGCTTAACAGCAAAGCGTCGCGTTGAATTGTTTTCGGAAGTACAAGGCATCTTTAGATCTGGGAATAAGTTATTCAGACCAGGTCAAACTTATCAAAGAGGTCAGACCATTATTAGGATAGATGCTTCGGAGTTTTACGCAAGCGTGCAATCAGCTAAAAGTAATCTCTATAATTCCATAGCTGCAATTTTACCGGATCTTCGACTTGATTTTCCGGATGTGTTTCCTAAATGGGAAGCCTATCTCAACGGATTCGATTTAAATAAAGCTACACCAAAACTGCCAGATACGACTTCAGAAAAAGAAAACTATTTTATTACGGGTCGCGGTATTATTTCCAATTATTACAATGTCAAGAATTTGGAGCAACGATTGTCGAAATACAACATTTCTGCACCGTTTAATGGCATTGTTACTGAAGCTTTGGTTACCGAAGGATCTTTAATTCGTAACGGACAAAAACTGGGAACCTTTATTGATCCTTCAGTTTATGAAATGGAAGTTGCTTTGAGTAAAAACTATGCAAGCCTGTTGAAAGTTGGTGAAAAGGTACGTCTAAATAACCTTGAGAAAACCGAAACCTATTCAGGTAAGGTATCCCGAGTTAATGGAAGTATTGATCCAGCAACCCAAACGGTAACGGCCTATATTGAGATCACCAGTAAAGATTTAAAAGAAGGCATGTTCCTTGAAGCGCAACTCGATGCTAAACAAGAAGAAAATGCCATTGAGATCAATAGAAATTTACTACTTGAGAATAATGAGGTATTTGTGGTAAAGGATTCTATTCTTGATGTTTTACCGGTTGAACCCGTCTTTTTTGGATCGACGAAAGTGGTTTTAAAAAATGTGCCCAACGGTACGGTCATTTTATCTCGTCCTGTACCAGGAGCATATGCTGGAATGCTTGTGAAGCAATATGTAGAGCCAACTCCAAACAATAACTAAGATGAGAAAGGTCATAAGCTTTTTTATTAGATATCATGTTGCCGTTAATGTCGTCATACTAGCATTTTTCATTTTTGGGATCATTGGCATGTTGTCTTTGAAATCATCGTTTTTTCCTTTAGTTGATTCAAAGATCATCAATGTAAATATTATTTATCCTGGTGCTTCTCCTCAAGAAATTGAAGAAGGAATTGTGCTGCAAATTGAAGATAACCTCAAAGGATTAAAAGGGATTGATCGTGTGACTTCTGTAGCGCGTGAAAACAGCGGAACCATTACTGTTGAAATTGAAAAAGGAGAGAATATCGATTTTATGCTTCTTGAAGTAAAGAATGCGGTAGATCGCGTTCCAAGTTTCCCCACAGGAATGGAGCCTCTTGTGGTTGCAAAGCAAGAAGCCATTAGGCAAACTATTAGTTTTGCAATTAGTGGAAAAGACATTCCATTAAAGACATTAAAGCAAATAGGCAGGCAAATTGAAAATGACCTGAGAGGTATTGATGGGATTTCTCAAATTACCATTTCTGGTTTTCCGGATGAAGAGATTGAAGTAGCAGTGAACGAAGCAAATTTATTAGCCTATAATCTCACTTTCAATGATGTGGCTCAGGCAGTGAGTTCATCTAATATCCTCGTGACAGGTGGTAATATTAAGACAGATGCTGAAGAATATCTCATTAGGGCAAATAACAGATCCTATTATGGCGATGAGCTATCTCATATCATTATAAGAGCAAATCCTGATGGTAAAGTCGTACGATTAAAAGATATTGCTGAAGTAAGAGATCGGTTTTCTGAAACACCACGTGCTACGTATTTCAATGATGAATTATCAGTAGACATTACGGTAACCAGTACGAATAATGAAGATTTAATATCATCTGCAGATGCGGTAAAGGACTATATTGAAGATTACAACCAGAAATACAATAATGTTCAGTTGAGCGTTGTAAGAGATTTGTCAATTACATTAAACCAACGTACTAAATTATTAGCTGAAAACGCACTTGCCGGAGTCCTTCTGGTTCTGATATTTTTGTCAATTTTCTTAAACACGCGCTTGGCTTTTTGGGTGGCATTTGGTTTGCCAATCTCCTTTTTAGGGATGTTTATTTTTGCCGGTCAATTTGATGTGACCATCAATGTGCTCTCGCTCTTTGGCATGATCATCGTAATAGGTATTTTGGTAGATGACGGTATAGTAATTGCTGAAAACATTTTCCAACATCATGAAATGGGTAAATCACCTGTTGATTCGGCTATAGATGGTACCATGGAGGTTATCCCACCAGTGGTTTCAGCAATTATAACCACCTTACTCGCATTTTCAACCTTCTTATTTTTAGACAGTAGGATAGGTGAGTTTTTTGGGGAAGTCTCCGTTATTGTAATGCTCACATTGGCAGTATCATTAATTGAGGCATTGATCATCTTACCAGCCCATTTGGCACATTCAAAAGCCTTAAGAAAACAAAAACTTGAAGAGAATCCGTCTCAAATCAAAAAATTCTTCGCAAAAATGCGTGGAATTAATACCTATGGCGATAAGGTGATGGTGTTTTTAAGAGATAAACTTTATGCTCCTACATTAAACTTTGTGCTGGAATTTAAAATGCTATCATTAGGCTTTTTTATTGCGCTACTTATTTTAACATTCGGTTCTATTGGTGGTGGCATAATTGGCGTGACCTTGTTTCCTTCAATCGCAAGTGATACGGTTTCTGTTGAATTGGATATGCCCAACGGTACTAATGTTAAGATCACAGACTCTATCATCTCACTAATTGAAGAAAAATCTCATATCGTCAATCAGGAGTTCACCGAAAAGTATTTGAAAGGCACTGATAAGGAATTATTCGAGAATACCATTAAAACAATTAATGGAGCCTCAAGTGCGCGACTCGTTATTAATATGTTGCCAGGAGAGGAAAGACCAGATGAGATCAATTCGTTTTTAGTGTCAAACCGACTGCGAGAATTAGTAGGTCCGGTAATAGGTACAGAGCGTCTTATCTTTGGATTTGGCGGTAATTTTGGAGGAAGCCCGGTTTCGGTATCCCTTCTAAGTAATAATATCGATGAACTGAAGGCGGCGAAAATTGAGCTGAAGGATTATTTAAATTCGAATCCCTTGCTAAAAGATGTAGAGGATAATGATCCGGCCGGGATCAAAGAAATTCGCTTAGAACTTAAAGAGAGTGCCTATTTATTAGGTTTAGATCTGCGAACAATTATGAGTCAGATCAGATCTGGATTCTTCGGTGCACAAGCACAACGATTTCAAAGAGGTCAAGATGAGATAAGGGTTTGGGTACGTTATGACAAAGAGAACCGATCTTCAATTGCTAATCTCGATGATATGAGAATTTTAACCCCTAGTGGCGAAAGGGTGGCGCTATCCGATATAGCTACCTATTCGATCATTAGAGGTGATGTGGCGATCAATCATTTAGAGGGTCGAAGAGAAATTCAAGTTTCTGCAGATCTCAAGGATCCGAGTACGAGTAGCACAGATATTTTAGATGAAATAAAAGGTACTTTTATTCCAGATCTTCAATCGAAATACCCAACCATCACAGCATCTTTTGAAGGCCAGAACAGGGAAGCGACGCGACTGAATGATTCGTTAAGAAGCGCTGGAGGTATTATTTTGGTACTTATATATATTACTATCGCATTTACATTCCGAAGTTATAGCCAGCCTTTGCTGTTGCTATTGTTAGTGCCGTTTAGTTTAACCGCAGTGGCTTGGGGACATTTTATTTTAGGATTCCCAGTGAATATTTTATCCTTATTAGGAATTATTGCACTCATCGGAATTATGGTTAATGATGGTCTTGTACTTATTGGGAAGTTCAATAAACAATTGCGCTCCGGTTTAAATTTTGATGAGGCGTTGAAGGCTGCTGGAAAATCTCGTTTTAGAGCCATATTCCTCACATCGCTTACCACAATTGCCGGACTTGCTCCTTTGCTTTTGGAAAAGAGTCGTCAAGCACAATTCTTGAAACCAATGGCAATATCAATCTCTTTCGGAATTGGTTATGCTACCGTGTTAACCCTGTTGGTATTACCCATTTTTCTAGCGTTTAGTAATGATATCAAAACGCGCAGCAAATGGCTTGCAACAGGGAAGAAGGTCACAAAAGAAGAAGTTGAACGTGCCATAAAAGAACAAAATGAAGAAAATGAAATATAGCACATTAAGTTTTTGGGTGTTTGCCTTGTTTATCACACCTCTATTTTCACAACAAGTGTTGCTGAAGTCTGAGGCTATTGCAATTGCATTAGAAAATAATTACGGTGTAAAAATTTCTAACAATAATATTAAAATTGCAGAGAACAACACCAATATTTTAAATTCTGGGTATTTACCATCCCTAAGTGCTAATGCCGGAGCAACTTATAATCGCGATAACACCGAGGCTGAATTCGCAAATGGTGACGTCACGACATTAAATGGTGCCGAAAGTTCGCGCTATAATGCGGGTCTTAATTTGAATTACACCTTGTTTGACGGACTTGGAAGACGTTATAATTATAAAATATTAAAGGAACAATACCAGCTTTCAGAATTACAAGCGAGGGAGACCATAGAGAATACCATAGCGCAATTGCTTACCGTTTATTATACAGTCGCACAACAGAGCGAGAATGAACGCGCTCTGGCAGAAACATTAAGGATCTCCAAAAATAGATTGACTAGAGCAGAGTACCAGTTCGAATACGGACAGAGCTCAAAATTAGCCGTTCTCAATGCTCAGGTAGATATTAATAATGACAGTATAAATGTTATGAATGCGTCGCAACAGCTCAATAATTCTAAACGAGATTTGGGCGTGGTTTTAGGAAGTCCCCCTGTAAATAATTTTGAGGTCGATACACTCGTAACTTTTTTGATGCAATTAAATAGAAACGAATTGCTTCAGAAAGCAAAAACAAACAACGTCGCTCTATCTCAAATTGATAGGTCAATAAGTTTAAGCGAATACAATGTAAAATTGAATGCTTCCAGTTATCTTCCAACAATTGGATTGACCGGAACCTACGGATGGAATAAAAACAATAACAATGCAGCTTCATTTGTTGCTGGGTCAACAAATACAGGCCTTTCTGCCGGCGTCAATCTTAGTTGGAATCTATTTGATGGTGGTGGCACAATTACCCGTGTAAAAAATGCTAATATCGAGTTAGAGAACCAAATGCTGCAGAAAGATGAGTTGCTTTTAACAATTGAAACTGAATTTAACAAAGCATGGGATGATTATCAAAACAAACTCAGTATTTATTATGTCCAGGAAAGTAATATCATCACCTCCAAAAATAATTTTGAACGTACTGAGGAACAATTTAAAATTGGTCAGGTGACTTCTATCGAGTTCCGACAGGCTCAGCTCAATCTACTCAATTCTGAGATCAATAGGAATCGTGCCAAATATGACGCTAAAATTGCCGAACTTCTTGTGCTTCAACTTAGCGGTGAACTATTAAATATTGAATTCTAGCAGAAATAATAGTATATGAATGAGCTGCATTTTTTTATCTGCCCATATTGCTGGGAGAAAATATCAATGCTCGTTGATACCAGCCAGGAGCGACAAGAATATATAGAAGATTGTGAGGTGTGTTGCAATCCTATTAGTTTGAATATTGAATGCGAAAATGGTAGTATTATAAGTTTTTCGGCATTGAATATTGAACAATAGGCCAAAACATCGATGAAAAACCGCCGTAAAAGTAAATAATTTCTTACACCAATGTTGTTCAACGATTAAAATTGGAACATTAACCAATAATCAATATGTTCGTATCTGATTTACGCCCCCTACTAAATCTACATTTATGAAAAACCTATTATTGACTACCCTGTTATGTCTGTCTTATGCATTAGCATTTTGCAGCATCCCGAACCAAGAAAAAGAAGCACTTTTTGCGCTTTATAATGCTACAGAAGGAAACAATTGGACTACCGATTGGAATTTAGATGATCCCGTTTCTACATGGAATGGTGTCACAGTAAAGAACGATCATGTAGTTGGTATTGATTTGAGTTATAATAATTTGAAAGGGGAATTACCTTATCAATTAAGTGACCTTAAGTTCTTAGAGAGTCTAAATTTATTCAGGAACGAAATTTCGGGTACATTACCGAATACTATTGGTGAATTAAAAAACTTAAAACATTTGAATCTGGCCTTCAATAAACTTGTAGGTACCTTACCAAATGTTCTGGGTGAATTAACAAAGCTGGAATCTTTAATTTTATTTATGAATAATTTTGAAGGTGAACTTCCAAAAGCAATTTCTGGCATGGTACGTCTTGAACAATTAGAATTGTATAACAATAATTTAGTTGGACAAATTCCATCTGAAATCGGATCATTGGTAAATTTGAAAGTTCTGCTCTTAAGCAGTAATTCGTTTTCTGGAAAAATTCCTGATACTATAAAAGATCTTGGAAGTCTTGAACGTTTAGGGTTGTTTGATAACAAATTATTTGGTGGTATTCCAACACTTTTAGGTGAGTTGACAGAATTAACCGAATTGACCTTATCAGATAACTTGTTTTATGGTACGGTGCCAAATGAATTAAGAAAATTAGAAAATCTTGAGGTTTTAATGTTGAATAACAATGACCTTGAAGGCGATTTTGTTGCTTTAGGACAAGCATTTCCAAAATTGTATCAATACGAATATAAGAATTTGAAAGACGCTGAAAATACAGCAGTTGCAAATACCGATTAACGTTTCTTTTATTATAGTTTTTAAAATACCGCTTCGTAATTGAAGCGGTATTTTTTTATGCTATTATTCTTGTAGAAATTAAAAAGGGTTGTATATTTGCAATCCTATATCGCGGGATAGAGCAGCAGGTAGCTCGTCGGGCTCATAACCCGAAGGTCACTGGTTCGAGTCCAGTTCCCGCTACAACAAGCCAAATACGAATGTGTTTGGCTTTTTTTGTAAATAAGATTTTATAAAGTTTACTTTATAAAATTGAAATGTCAAAAAAGTAAATTTTATTTAAAATTTGGGTTGCTGTACAAG
>JABDMU010000024.1 GCA_013001285.1 Flavobacteriaceae bacterium | reverse complement strand
TTAAAAAAACCTTCAGATTTCTGAAGGTTTTTTTATACTCATTAATGAAGTATCTTTGCCATCAAAGAATTTTAAATGCACAAAGCAGGATTTGTAAATATAATAGGTAATCCCAATGTTGGAAAATCAACCTTGATGAATGCCTTCGTGGGTGAAAAGTTATCGATCATTACATCTAAAGCGCAAACCACGAGACATCGCATTCTTGGAATTGTCAACGGTGATGATTTTCAGGTGGTCTTATCAGACACCCCTGGGATTATAAAACCAGCATATGAGCTTCAGGAATCTATGATGGGCTTTGTGAAATCGGCCTTCGAAGATGCTGATGTTTTGATCTATATGGTCGAAATTGGTGAGAAAGAATTAAAAGATGACGCTTTTTTTAAGAAGATCACCAATTCGAAAATTCCAGTGTTGCTTTTATTGAATAAGATCGATAGGTCTAACCAGGAACAGCTTGAAGAACAAGCAGCACTATGGCAATCAAAGGTTCCGAATGCTGAATTCTATCCAATTTCAGCATTAACAGGCTTTAATATCAAGAACGTTTTTGATCGCATCATTGAATTACTGCCTGAATCGCCAGCTTTTTATCCTAAGGATCAACTCACCGATAAGCCTGAACGCTTTTTTGTCAATGAAAAGATTCGCGAAAAGATCTTAATGCATTATAAGAAAGAGATTCCGTATGCTGTTGAAGTAGATACCGAAGAATTCTTTGAAGAGGAAAATATCATCAGGATGCGTTCCGTAATTATGGTGGAGCGTGAAACTCAGAAAGGGATTATTATAGGTCATAAAGGATCCGCTCTAAAACGCGTAGGCGTTGAAGCCAGAAAGGATCTTGAAAAATTCTTTGGAAAACAAATCCATCTTGAGCTTTATGTAAAGGTGAATAAGAATTGGCGAAGCAATCAAAATCAATTGAAACGTTTCGGATACAACGCAAAATAGTTAATCGACTTCGTAAGTGAGTTTCATGGTAATGGAAGCCGTTTTGGCTTTTGATGAGGTATTATAGGTACCTCCCCAGGAATAATCTTCATTAGAATTTTGACCTGTAATTTGAAAAATACCCATTTTCGCCGAAATCAAATCGCCTAGATCACTGCCGGAATTATCGGCAATTTTTTCTGCGCGAATGCGTGCATCTTCAGTGGCCTTTGAGATCATTTCAATTTTAAGATCGGCCAGTTTGGTGTAATAATAACGTGGCGATTGCGAATAGAACTGAATGCCTTTATTTAAAAGTTCGGTGATCTCTCTGGATATCTTTTCAACTTTTTCGACATCATTAGAATCTATTTGAAGCGTTTGTGTTAAAATGAAACCTAAAAATTCATCACCAATATACTGCCCTTCATTTGAATATTTGGAACGTGTATTTTTATGGCTGTTTACCGCATTAAAAACCAATTCTTCAGCGCTAATGCCTTTTTGAGTCAAATAATCCTGAATGACCTTTTTGTCATTTTCAAGATCACTATAGGCTTGCTGAAGATTAACATTTTCTCTTGCAAATGAGCCTTCCCAAACAATGAGATCTGAAGTAAAATCTGCTTTACCCAAACCGGTTACTGATACAATGCCTTCAGATTTATTTCTATTCATATAAGCGTTGCTCAACAGATAAGCAGCAAATACTATAGCAATTCCAAAAATAATGGCGGTAATGTTTTTTTTCATAATACTTGAACTAAATGAATACACTTATTATTATGTACGCAGTTGATTGAGGTTTAGACTTTCATTCATGAAATTAAAAAGTAAATGCATCTCGCTCTTTCCCGAAGCCCTGCCAAGCCTTCCAATAAAATAAAGTACAAACCACAAAAACACCATCATAATAGTTATGAATAATTGTACGGTAAAATCCTGATCTAAACTATAATTGCTATAGGTCCAAATGCCAAAGGCAATGAATAGACCAGCGACTATAAAATGTAAGAACATAAACATTGTCCATACTGTTGGGCTAGGACCAAACAAGCCATGTAAGGTGCTTTTAGTTGCTGAGGCCTCTATAATCTCTAAATGTAGTTGAGGCGACCAAAAATGCCTTTTTTCGGAGGGAAACTTTATAAAAACATGATCATCAATTTTTGTAACCACGAAATCAGATTGCTCAGATTTGAGCGCTTCAAATAGTTTTAAAGCAGATTCATTACTACGATCGAGTTCAATTTTAAAACGAGGTCTTAAGACGATATCATTGGGTAAGGACACAGACAAATAATAATTATTAATATCAGATGAATTTACAGTTTTTTCTTAACAAACTTAGCATTACCTTTGCGCCAATTATAAGAATATGAGTATTGTAGCTATAGTTGGTAGACCAAATGTTGGAAAATCAACCTTTTTTAATAGATTGATTCAAAGACGTGAAGCCATTGTTGATGCAGTGAGTGGTGTCACTCGTGATCGCCATTATGGAAAAAGTGATTGGAATGGAAAAGAATTTTCTCTGATCGATACTGGCGGATATGTCAAGGGAAGTGATGATGTTTTTGAAGCTGAGATCGATAAGCAAGTTGAACTGGCCATTGATGAAGCCGATGCCATTATTTTTATGGTTGATGTGGAAACCGGTGTTACAGGAATGGACGAAGATGTGGCGAAATTACTCCGAAAAGTAAATAAACCTGTTTTTCTGGCTGTTAACAAGGTTGATAATAATAAACGCGCTGAAGATGCTGTAGAATTTTATGCATTGGGGCTTGGCGATTATTATACAATAGCCAGTATTAATGGTAGTGGGACAGGAGAACTCTTAGATGCTCTTGTTGAAGCCTTACCTGAAAAAGAAGAAGTTGAAGAAGAAACACTGCCACGTTTTGCTGTTGTTGGTCGGCCAAATGCTGGAAAATCCTCATTTATAAATGCGCTAATTGGTGAAGATCGCTACATTGTTACAGACATAGCTGGAACCACAAGAGATGCGATTGATACAAAGTATAATCGTTTCGGATTTGATTTCAATTTGGTTGATACAGCTGGGATTCGCCGAAAATCCAAGGTCAAGGAAGATCTTGAGTTTTATTCAGTAATGCGAAGCGTAAGAGCTATTGAACATTGCGATGTGTGTTTGTTGGTTTTAGATGCTACACGCGGATTTGATGGACAGGTGCAAAATATATTCTGGTTAGCCGAGCGCAATAGAAAGGGAATCGTCATTCTTGTGAATAAATGGGACCTCGTAGAAAAGGACAACAAAACCACAAAGGAGTTTGAAAAGTATATCAAAAAACAGATCGAACCATTTACCGATGTGCCTATTGTATTTATTTCAACACTTACAAAACAACGTATATTTAAAGCCATTGAAACCGCAGTAGAAGTCTATAAGAATCGTTCAAAACGCATTAAAACAAGTGTCTTGAATGACGTTTTATTACCTGAAATTGAACACTATCCGCCACCTGCTTATAAAGGAAAATTCGTTAAGATCAAATTCATTACTCAATTGCCAACACCACAACCACAATTTGCATTCTTCTGTAATTTACCCCAATATGTTAGAGAGCCTTACAAACGATTCCTGGAGAATAAATTACGCGAACACTTCAATTTTCATGGCGTTCCAGTAAGCGTTTATATGCGTAAAAAGTAACATTTGAATGAAAAATCAATAGCGATATTAACATATTATCTTTATATAAAGATAAAATAACTTTATATAAAGGTAAAATGAGTATCTTTAGCTTAAAATTTAAGGATTAAAGCTATGAATGAAACGCAGAATAAGGATTTTGAGGAGCAAATCTTCACTGAGAATGCCTATGATGCCAATATTATTAATAAGCTGTTGCTTGCGGCGAAGAAAATAGAAGCCTCTCAACTTTTTCACTCCGATATAGAGGCCTTGTTCGCTTTGTACAGACAGGAAAATCCGTTTCAATTAAAAGCATCTCAAATTATGAATGCTGTTGGATTGACCTCGGGTGCTACCACTACCTTGATCAATCGCTTGGAAAAAAACCAATTTGTTATTCGATTATCAGATACAAAGGATAAACGAATTTCACTTGTGCAATTAACAAATAAAGGACGTGCTTTTATTCAAATAGAATTGAAAAGGCAATTTGCTATGGCTGGTGAAATATTAAGTGATTTTGATGATCTTGAGAAACGACAACTTAAAGTTTTAATAAATAAGGTGACCGATAAATTCAAGACTCACTAATTACCAGCTTCCCGAGGCACCACCACCACCAAAGCCGCCACCTCCGAAGCCACCGCTAAATCCTCCACCACCAAAACTGCCACCACTTGAGCCGCCAAATCCACCTGAACTTCGTCCAAATGAGCCTCGTCCCATATTACTAAAGATTATAGCTTCAAGAATGTCACGACTGTCTAAATTTCTATGATTGCGATTTCCACCTCCTCCTTTACCACGTCTGTTACTTGAAATCGCAATTAAGAAGATCACGAACATTACAATTAAAAATATGATCAAACCAACCGGAAAGTCAGTTGGTCCAACACCGGTTTGAGGATCTGCTTGAAATTCACCATTCAATACCTGAAATATGGCATCTGTACCTTTATCGAGCCCTTCATAGAAATTACCATTTTTAAATTCCGGGATCATGATCCTGTTAATAATGCGTTCAGCTAAAATATCGGTTAATCTGTATTCCATACCATAGCCTGTATTAATGTCGATCTCTCGATCATCTTTGGCCAATAAAATAAGGATCCCATTGTCTTCATCTGCCTGTCCAATGCCCCATTCATGACCCCATTGAGCGCCCACCAAAGTAATGTCATCATCATTTGTACTGCTAATTATGGCAACAACAATTTGTGTTGAGGTAGTGTCGGCATATCGGATTAATTTTTCAGAAAGTTCCTGCTTCTGTATAGCAGATAATAATTTAATATCATCATAGACAGCAATAGCCGTTTGGGGTTTTTCTGGAATTTTAAATTGCGAAAAAACCGGAGTCGTTAAACCCATGCAAATGAAGACAGTTAGGATTGCTAATGTTATTGATCTCATCCCTTTGATATTTCATTTGATAATTCATCACGATCAAAATGCTGCCATGGAAAGTGCTTTTCTAATTGCTCACCAGCACGTTGAATGCCTTCAACCAAACCTTGTTTAAAATTGTGATGTTTAAAATGAGCCTCGATCAACCTTTTGGTGCTCTCCCAGAAATCTTTGGGAACAACGGTATTGATGCCTTTATCGCCATAAATAGCGAACGAATGGTCACTTACAGCAACATAGATCAAAACCCCATTTTGAAGTTTGGTGTTATCCATTTTTAAATAATGGAAAACGGTCAATGCGCGGCCTTCAGGATTGCCGCCATCGTGATGTTCTAAATGAACACGAATTTCGCCGGAAGTGTTGTCTTCAGCTCGTCTAATAGCATCGATAACTTCCTGTTCTTCAGATGGAGTTAAGAAGTCTTCTACTAATGACATGGCCTATTTATTCGTCTTGTAATCATTAACATCTGGAGCGACTTCTGCACCTTCATCGGCATCAAATCGATCTTTCTTTTCAAACCCAAAAATGGAAGCATAGATGTTATTCGGAAATTGTCTCACCATATTATTATATGGCGTTATGGTTTCATTAAAGCGGTCGCGTTCGACTTTTATACGTTTCTCAACGCGGTCTAATGAATTCATTAATTCCTTATAATTTTCGTTTGCTTTCAAATCGGGATACCGCTCAAAAACGGCAAGTAATCTTGATAATGCCGAAGTCATAGACCCTTGAACTTCCTTAAACTTTTGCAGTTGCTCAGGTGTAATATTTGAAGGGTCGATTTGAATACTCGTTGCTTTCGATCTGGCATCGGTGACACTTTTAAATGTTTCTTGCTCATATTCGGCATAGCGTTCAGCAACTTTCATTAAATTGGGAATAAGGTCATTCCTAAGTTGATAAGCACTTTCAACTTTCGACCATTGTTCTGCTATATTTTCTTCTTCAACAATAACACCATTATAGAAGCCTTTTCCTTTTACATAAAGTCCAACAGCAACAATTGCTATTATAATTATTGGTAGCCATTTTTTCATACGTATTTTTTTAAAGTTGATTTTTTATTTTAAGCAATTGGTGCTTGATATCTTCAAGTTTGTTGACGATCTCAAAATTACTCAGCGCTTGTTTTTTTTCTTCTTTCAGGTGAATTTTGGCGCCTTCTAAAGTGAATCCTCGTTCCTTGACCAAATGATAAATAAATTGAAGGTTCTTTATATCTTCTGGTGTGAATTTTCTATTGCCTTTTGCATTTTTTTTCGGCTTAATGACATCAAACTCCTTTTCCCAGAATCGAATTAAAGACGTATTAACACCAAATGCCTTGGCAACTTCACCAATCCCATAATAGCGTTTTTCTGGTAGTTCTATATGCATTAATCTAGAGATTGATTTTCTAAGGAGGCCTTTTTTAAGAGTTCACTAAATTCTTCTGGCGAAAGATTGCCATAATAGAAATTTATAGGATTGATACGGTCTCCATCCTTAAAGATCTCATAGTGTAAGTGAGGTGCTTCAGAACGACCAGTGCTTCCTACGAATCCAATAATATCACCTCGTTTTACTTTTTGGTTGATTCGGACATTATATTTATATAAATGTGCATATAGACTCACATAGCCATAGCCATGATCTATTCTTATGTGCTTGCCATATCCAATAGCACTGCCATCGGCCCGTTTTACGACGCCATCACCTGTGGCATAAATTGGCGTTCCACGAGGCGCTGTAAAATCCATTCCAAAATGAAACTTTTTTACTTTAGTAAATGGGTCAATACGATAGCCATATCCCGACGCCATTCGCGTTAGATCCTCATTCTTTACCGGTTGAATTGCCGGGATGGATGCCAGAAATAATTCTTTGTCTTCGGCAAGAATCGCTATTTCATCTAACGATTTCGACTGAACCACGATCTGCTTTTGTATGATATCAAGCCGTTTGTTGGTTTCAATGATCAATTTTGAATTATCATATCCTTCAAGATCCTTGTAACGATTAACACCTCCAAAACCTGCTCTTCGTTGTTCTTCTGGTATCGGATTTGCTTCAAAGTAAAGTCTGTATATGGCATTATCACGCTCCTCAAGATTGCTTAAAACAATTTCGGTTTCATCCAGTTTCTTATTCAGTAAATCATATTGTAATTGCATGTTCTGCAATTCTCGTGCTAAAGCTTTTTCTTTTGGAGACTCAAAATATTGACTTGCCAAGAAAACGGATATAAATCCAAATAATGCAGATCCTAATAAAAATACACTTACATATTTAAAAGTTGTACGTTTTTTGCGTTCTATTTTTCTATAGGACAGCGTTTCAGGATCGTAATAATATTTTACTTTAGACATAACTTAAAAAGTTCTATTTTTGCCATTGAATTCTGGCTTTTAATCTAAGAATTTATAGAACAACGAACAAATATATAAATTGTTTCACATTTAAAGTAAATAAACTGGAACAAGGTTATTAACAACTGATAATGAAGTCTCAAGAGGTAAGAAATAAATTCCTTGATTTTTTTAAAGAAAAGAATCATAGCATTGTGCCATCTGCACCAATGGTTTTAAAGGATGATCCAACACTTATGTTCGTCAATTCGGGTATGGCGCCTTTTAAGGAATATTTTCTGGGCAATGCTGAACCAAAAAACAATCGGATTGCCGATACTCAAAAATGTTTACGCGTATCTGGAAAGCACAATGACCTTGAGGAAGTGGGCTATGACACCTACCATCATACCTTATTTGAAATGCTTGGCAATTGGAGCTTTGGTGATTACTTTAAAAAAGAAGCTATTGCCTGGGCATGGGAATTGCTGACAGAAGAATTTGGCATTGATAAAGACATATTATATGTCACAGTATTTGAAGGCAGTGACGATAAAGATAAATTACCCCTCGATCAGGAGGCCTATGATCACTGGAAGGCCATAATACCAGAAGATCGTATTCTTATGGGTAACAAAAAGGATAATTTTTGGGAAATGGGAGAACAGGGCCCTTGTGGACCTTGTAGCGAAATACATGTTGATATTCGTTCCGATGAAGAGAAGGCTCAACTGGATGGGAAGGAATTGGTCAATAAGGACCATCCGCATGTAGTTGAAATATGGAATCTGGTTTTTATGCAATACAACAGAAAAGCCAACGGATCTCTAGAAAATTTACCGGAAAAACATATCGATACCGGAATGGGATTTGAACGCTTATGCATGGTGCTTCAAAATGTGCGATCTAATTATGATACTGATGTGTTCTCACCCATCATTCGAGAAATAGAAACGATCTCCAATAAAGATTATGGACAAAACGAAAAAGTTGATGTTGCTATTCGCGTCATCGCCGATCATGTGCGCGCTGTAGCATTTTCAATTGCCGATGGTCAATTGCCAAGTAATAATGGTGCTGGTTATGTCATACGTCGCATCCTGCGTCGTGCCATTCGATATGGTTTTACGTTTTTAAACAAGAAAGAACCATTTATTTTTAGACTGGTTAAAGTCTTGAGTGAGAAAATGGGTTCAGCCTTTCCAGAAATTCGAGATCAAAAACATCTTATAGAGAATGTGATCAAGGAAGAGGAAGCGTCATTTTTAAGAACCCTCGATCAAGGCTTGATCTTGCTCGATGGTATTATCAAGGAAGAAAAAGGAAAGGTGATTTCTGGTACAAAAGCTTTTGAATTATATGATACGTATGGGTTTCCAATTGACCTAACTGCCCTCATTCTAAATGAGAAAGGCCTTACCTTGGATGAAGAAGGATTTAAGGCAGAATTGCAGAAGCAAAAAGATAGGTCACGAGCAGCTAGCGAGGTCAGTACAGATGACTGGACTGTAATTGCCGAAGACTCCCAAGAAGAATTTGTAGGTTACGATAGCTTGACCGAACACGTGAACATTACCAGATACCGAAAAGTGGT
>JABDMU010000035.1 GCA_013001285.1 Flavobacteriaceae bacterium | reverse complement strand
TCTGAAGGATTTGTTCTTGGATCATTGTCTCCATCTAAATTTTCATCTTCATCAACATCAAGAATACCATCATTATCGTCATCCAAATCTGTTACGTCAGGAATGCCATCCTGATCTTTATCTTGAGCACTCAGTTCTCTCCAATCTCTATCGCCACCTACTGGATCAGTATCTGGGTGAGCTGTTGGGAGTTGATTACTATTTGTAGCATTTAAAGCATTTGTAGTATTGTTTGAAGCATCAACTGAAGGGTCGCTATATTCGAAATCATCATGAAGACCATCGCCATCAAAATCTACAAATGATACAGGATCCACAATTCCATTATTATCTCCATCCAATGGACCATCAATAAGGTTATCAGTCGCATTTTCTAATAGGTCAAATGCGTCACCAACACCATCAATTCCATCCGAATTGGTATCAGCATAGTCTGGTGCACTTCCTCCATCTGTATTGGTATAACCAATTCCAACGCCACCATTGTTAACATCATAGGCATCATCTATTCCATCACCGTCTGTATCTGAACCTGTTGGCCCAACATGATTGGATGTACTTTGTCCTTCTATATTATCAATGATACCGTCATTGTCTATGTCTATGTCTAAATAATTTTTAACGCCATCTCCGTCTCTATCTTGATTAAAACCGAAGCCGCCCAGTATATTGCCGGGAAAATCTGGATCATTGCTGTCCGCAAGACCATCACCATCTGAATCATCAGGGATACCGGTTCCAACAATCCCATCATTATCTCCATCTGAAACTTGGAAGTTTCCTTCAAATGTATCAGGAAGACCATCACCATCTGAATCTAAATCTAAATAATTTGCTATAGCATCAGCGTCAGAATTTAAAACTACGGGAAATGTTATTTCGGCATCTATTGGATCATGCCAGCCATTGTCATCTACGTCAACAAATCCATCTATGTGTCCATCGTTATCTGAATCATTATAAGTTGCATTATTAGAAAATGCCTCTGTTGTATCTGAAATACCATCGTTGTCTGAATCTACATCCACAAAATTATATAAAGTGACAAATGGATTATTGTCAGAAGCTGCATCTGTATTAATTGGTAATACAGCAAGTACACCACTATCTGCTGACGTCTCGACTTCATCTGCTAAACCATTGGTACCATAAGAAACTGTTTCAACAAGGCCATCATTATTCGTGTCAGAAAAACCAGCTTCTAAAACATCTGGAATCCCATCATTATCTGAATCTAGATCTAAGCGGTTTACGATACCGTCACCATCTGAATCAGTATCAACATATAATTCCGGTGGTGTAACCCAATAATCTCTTGGGACACATGGTACTAAAGTGAGAGAATGATTAGATGTATCTCCTGTACTACTACCAAACCTTATACTCATAGACGTATTTTCAGTATAAACACCAGCTACTTGAAATTGAGGTGAATTCACTCCAATACCTCCTACTACATTACCATTACTGACATACCCTTTAGAGAACCCAGCAGAAATTGCTGACCCTGAATAATCTAGCTGGTCAGTTGGAGAATCTACATAAAGGTCAGAAGTAAAACTATCGGAATAGGTAACAAATTCATTAACATCATTGTCAATGGTTGTTAATATATAAGTCGTTGGTGGTGCAGGCGTTGTTGACCCAGCTACTACAAAATCTATTCTGAATTCTGTAAAACTATTATTGTCTAAATGATTAATTTGAGGTTGGAAATTCTCGTCGAAACCTGTGGTCGTTACATCCAAATTAACTATTGCGGTATCTGTAGAGGACACTATAGTTATGATGGCATCAACACCGGGATATACTCCAGAATAGAGAAAAGAATCTCCAACAACTGGATTGTTGATATCAGATCCTAAATAATTATTAGGTCCTTGAGCAGCACCAAAAAGGGGTGTAACTCCCGATTCACAGTCAAATATAGCCTGCTCATATGTATCTGGGATACCATCGTTATCGTCATCTAAATCAAGATAATCCTCTAATCCGTCTCCATCCGAATCATCTGCTGCAGCATAAGGATCGGATCCATTTGTATCTTCATCGCCATTGGTCAAGCCATCGCCATCGCAATCTGCTGCTGCCCAGGTTGGATTCGAAGCATCATAGCCGGTATATCCGCCTGGTTGAACAGGATCGCAAGGATCATTAGGAGCAGGATCTGAGGCATCTGCTACTCCATCGCCATCAGTATCAGAACTCCCACTACAGGCTGGAAAAGCACCTGAATCAGTAACATCACTGTTAGTACCGGTATATCCATCAGTTCCTCCGGTAACCAATCCATTTGAACCATAACCAGTTCCTGCCAATTCACCTGAGATCGTCGAACTTTCGGTAAAACCTGCTTCTAAAACATCGTTACAGCCATCACCATCAGCATCAATATCTATATGGTCGGCTAAACCATCGAGATCAGTATCGAAATTATCATTGACCCCATCACTATTGGAATCAATAAATCCCGGATAATCGGGATCTAAAAAATCGGGCACACCATCTGAATCAGAATCGGCATTTGGATCGACACCAGAAGATTCTTCGGTATCTAAAAGGCCGTCATTATCGTCATCTAGGTCGTTAATATCTGTCACGCCGTCACCATCATTGTCGGATGAGGAATAAATAGCCGCTGCAAACTGATCATCATCATCAGCAATAACGTCGCCATCTACTCCTAATATATCTGAAGCCGATCCTCCCAATGCTGAAGAAGGAGAACTGGCAGTGGCTACAGCTATTCTAAAATTTTGAGTTGTTGTAATTCCAATATCAGAAAGTGGGACATACCAATCGATAAAAATAGGATCGGTTGCACAACTTGAATTATTATTTAGTGCATCTGAGCGCTGAGAATTAGATGCTGGGTCATATGTGCCAATATTAGTACCAGAAGTCGTACCATCAACATTTTCAACAAGAACATCATTATTATTCCCACTTCCATAAATAACTTCCATTTCAAATCCAGGGTTTCCTGGAATACTATTCGGATCAGAAGGACCAAATTTTAAATCAGTATCAAATAAGAAGCTATATCCAAATGCGCCGTTAGCTTGTCGTGCAATACGCATTCTAAATACCATTTGTTCATCTCCATTATCAGGAATAGCGTCGGGGTCCAAAATATAATAATAACCTCCAGCTGATCCTGTTACAGGATCACTAACAATTTCAGAAGCTGCACATGTAGCTCCTGTTTGAAGGTCTGCAGATGGTTCAGCAGTTAATTGAGGCACTTCATTGAATGGAATTTCAAATTCTGGTAATTCATTACCACCAGTAAAAACTCCTCCTGATGAAGTAATCCATCCATCGCCATTAGGATCCATTGGATTAGGAGAAGGCGTGGCTGCAGTAAAAATTTGACCTGGAGTCTGACTATAAACTGAATTAGGAAATGTCAAGAATGCAAAAAGAAAAACAATCACAAAAAATCTTGAAATTGAAAGCTGGTTAATGATTTTCATATCGGTACAGGTTAGGTCGTAAAGTTGTTTTAAGGGTATAGCATTGCTCATACGCGCGTAAACGGTATGTATTTGCTTAGAAAAATATTTTGAATATGAAGGAGCGAACTTCTCACTTCGGTTGTAGGTTAATAAATTAGTTTTGATCATAACTTGGGAGCCTTTAAATCAAATGTCAAAATCTTTGATCTTTCTATAATAATTCATCTTCATTATAAATTGAGACACAGTATTTTTTTTGGTGATTAAATTTTTCGATAAAACGCATATTTAATCGTTAAAGTGCAAATATAGTCGTTAAAACGACAAAACCAAACTAATTAGATTGTTTTTTAACTAAATAACATAATAGACTACAGGACTTGTAGTGCATTCGACTACACCAATTAGTTTTACCTGTATCAATTACATGTGTTGAGCCCATTTTTATTTGCATATAGATGATTCCCATTTTTTTGGTTTAATAAACTATATTTGCCGAAATTAAAAATTGATGTCTTTTTTAAAGGAAATTCAACGCCGACGTACTTTTGGGATTGTATCGCATCCTGATGCAGGAAAAACAACACTTACAGAAAAGTTATTGTTATTTGGTGGTGCCATACAGGAAGCTGGTGCGGTGAAGAGCAATAAGATCAAAAAAGGTGCTACTAGTGATTTTATGGAAATTGAACGTCAAAGGGGCATCTCTGTGGCTACTTCCGTCCTTGCTTTTGAATATGATGGTATCAAGATCAATATATTAGATACGCCTGGTCATAAAGATTTTGCCGAAGATACTTTTAGAACTTTAACGGCTGTAGATAGCGTTATTGTTGTAATTGATGTGGCCAAGGGTGTTGAGGAACAAACCGAAAAGTTAGTAGAAGTTTGCCGGATGCGTAAAATTCCGATCATCGTGTTTATCAATAAATTAGACCGTGAAGGAAAAGATGCCTTCGATCTGCTTGACGAAATTGAGCAGAAACTTGGGTTAAGGGTCTCACCATTGAGCTTCCCAATTGGAATGGGTTATGATTTTAAGGGTATTTATAATATTTGGGAGAAAAACATCAATTTATTCTCTGGTGATAGTCGAAAAAACATAGAAGAGACTATTGAAATCTCAGATCTTGAATCAGAAGAACTCAAGACCATTGTTGGAGAGAAAGCGGCGAATTTGTTAAGAGAAGAAATTGAGTTGGTTCAGGGCATTTATCCTGAATTTGACAAAACCGAATATTTAGAAGGCAATCTTCAACCCGTATTTTTTGGATCCGCTTTAAATAACTTTGGTGTTCGCGAGCTTTTGGATTGTTTTGTTGAAATCGCCCCAAAACCAAGGCCTAAACAAAGTGAAGAACGTTTGATCAAGCCGGAAGAAAAGAAATTTACGGGATTTGTTTTTAAAATTCATGCTAATATGGATCCCAATCATCGGGATCGCTTAGCGTTCATTAAAATCGTTTCTGGGGAATTTAAACGTAATACACCTTATCTTCATGTTAGACTTAATAAAAAGCTTAAGTTTTCTAGTCCGAATGCCTTCTTCGCAGAAAAGAAGCAAATTGTAGACATCTCCTACCCTGGTGATATTGTTGGTCTTCATGATACTGGTAATTTTAAGATTGGAGATACTTTAACCGAAGGTGAACTTATAAACTATAAGGGTATTCCTAGCTTTTCGCCTGAACATTTCAGATACATCAATAATGCCGATCCTTTAAAGTCGAAACAATTGAACAAAGGTATTGATCAATTGATGGATGAAGGTGTTGCCCAATTATTTACCCTTGATCTAAACGGAAGAAAAGTCATCGGTACTGTAGGTGCGCTACAGTATGAAGTGATTCAATACCGATTAGAACATGAATATGGAGCGAAGTGCACCTATGAAAATTTAAATGTTTATAAAGCCTGTTGGGTTGAAGTGAATGATCAATCAGATCCTGAATTTGAGGAATTCAAGAGGGTCAAGCAACGATACCTGGCAAAAGACAAGCAAGGACAGTTGGTTTTTCTTTCAGATTCGGCCTTTTCTCTTCAAATGACCGAACAAAAATACCCTTCTATTAAGTTTCATTATACTTCAGAGTTCTAGATCAGGTATTTAAAAAATATTTTAAGTACTAAGCGCCTGATTATCAATGACTAAAAGGATGACGTTTATCCTATTTAATTGCATTTGTTTGTTTTTTAACGGAATTAGTTTACATTTAACCGAATATATGACCGTTTTTTAGGGACGGTTTTTACATTTAGTATAGATTCATAACCCCAAAACATGAACTACTTATGGAAACACATGATAACGTTTTCAGTAATAAAGAAATTACTGTGACATTCGAACCTTGCCTCTGTATTCACGCAGAAAAATGCGCAAAAGAATTATCTGAAGTATTTAGGACTACGGTCATTCCATGGATTAATTTGGAAGGCTCTGAGACGCAAAGAGTTATTGACCAGATCAAACGATGCCCTTCAGGCGCCTTAAAATTTCACTATAATCAAAAAGAAGCTGTTTAATTACTATATATTGACCCTAAATAAAAAACCCTTAGAAAAATCAAAGGGTTTTTTATTTATTAAGCTTGACCTGTTGGCCCAAAATTCAAAGGCATTGGCGGTTGCTCATAGTCTTTGATCTCGCCATGTGCATTCTCAAATCGTTTCACATTTTCATTTAACGCTTTTGCCAATCGTTTAGCATGCTGTGGTGTTACCACGATTCTAGATTTGACCTTACTCTTAGGCACTCCCGGCATTATCGCTATAAAATCTAATACAAATTCTGAAACCGAATGGTTTATAATGGCCAAATTTGAATAGATCCCTTGAGATACTGATTCATCTAACTCAATATTGATCTGCCCTTTTTTTGGTTTGTTTTTAGTATCGCTCATAATTGTTATTATAAAAGAAAATTCCCGCTTAAAGCGGGAATTTATCATATTAATTATAGTTCATTTCTTCTTTCGCTTGCATCATTTCGTCAAATTCTTCTTTTGATCCTACAATGATGTTATCGTAACTTCTCATTCCGGTACCTGCTGGAATTCTGTGACCTACGATCACATTTTCCTTAAGTCCTTCAAGCGTATCTATTTTACCATTTACAGCTGCTTCGTTCAGTACTTTTGTAGTTTCCTGGAAGGATGCTGCCGATATAAATGATTTGGTTTGAAGTGACGCTCGTGTAATTCCCTGAAGAATAGGAGTCGCCGTAGCCGGTCTTACATCTCGCGCTACAACAAGTTCTTTATCTTCACGTCTAAGAATTGAATTCTCGTCTCTAAGATCTCTTGATGAAACGATCTGCCCTTCTTTCAGGTTTTCAGAATCACCAGCCGATTCAATTACTTTTTGACCAAAGATCTCATCGTTTATTTCAATAAAGTCTGATTTGTGTACCAATTGGTTTTCTAGGAAAATAGTATCACCTGAATCGATAATTCTTACTTTACGCATCATTTGTCGCACAACAACTTCAAAGTGCTTGTCGTTGATCTTCACCCCTTGCAATCGATATACCTCTTGGACTTCATTCACTAAATATTGCTGAACCGCTGATGGGCCTTTAATATTTAGTATGTCATTAGGTGTAATTGAACCATCAGAAAGTGGCATACCTGCTTTTACAAAGTCATTTTCTTGTACAAGAATTTGATTTGAAAGTTTGACAAGGTATTTTTTAATATCACCAATTTTAGATTCAACGATGATCTCACGGTTACCTCTTTTGATCTTACCAAAAGATACAACACCATCAATTTCAGATACAACTGCTGGGTTAGATGGATTACGTGCTTCGAACAATTCTGTCACTCGAGGTAAACCACCAGTAATATCACCAGATTTAGCTGATTTACGTGGAATCTTCACAAGAATCTTTCCGACTTTAATTTTATCACCATCATCAATCATTAAGTGGGCTCCTACAGGTAAATTATAAGAACGAATAGTCTCTCCTTTTGAATCGACAATATGAAGCGTAGGAATAAGCTTTTTATTTCTTGATTCAGAAATCACTTTTTCCTGGAATCCAGTTTGTTCATCAATTTCTACTTGATATGTAATCCCTTGTTCGATGTTTTCATATTTTACCTTACCAGCAAATTCTGAAATAATCACACCGTTATATGGATCCCACTGACAAACAACATCATCAGTTTTAACCTTACTTCCATTCTTAATAAAAATGGTTGACCCGTAAGGAATGTTATTATTACTTAAGGTGATGCCTGTGTTTTTGTCAATAAGTTTCAATTCTGAAGTACGAGAAATTACAATATCAACGATATTTCCGTCGCTATCTTCTCCTTTTACGGTTTTAAGATCTTCAATTTCTGCAATACCATCATACTTCACAATGATCTTATTTTCTTCTGAAATGTTACCTGCAATACCACCTACGTGGAAGGTACGCAAAGTTAACTGAGTTCCTGGCTCACCAATAGATTGAGCTGCTACTACACCAACGGCTTCACCGCGTTGTACCATTTTACCTGTTGCTAGGTTTCTACCGTAGCACTTGACACAAATTCCTTTCTTTGCCTCACAAGTCAATGGAGATCTTGCTTCTATAGAATCAACTGGCGATGCTTCAATAGCCTTCGCTAAATCATCGCTTATCAATTCACCAGCACTCAATAATTTCTCTTCGGTTAATGGATTATACACATCATATAAGGAAACTCGTCCTGCAATGCGTTCTTCCAAAGTTTCAACAATCTCTTCGTTCTTTTTAAGCGGTTCAATTGTGATACCTCTTAAAGTCCCACAGTCTTCAGAATTTACGATAACATCTTGAGAAACGTCAACTAATCGACGTGTCAAATAACCAGCATCTGCTGTTTTAAGTGCCGTATCGGCAAGTCCTTTACGTGCACCGTGAGTAGAAATAAAGTATTCAAGAATCGATAATCCTTCTTTAAAGTTAGAAAGGATCGGGTTCTCAATAATTTCTCCACCTCCAGCATTAGATTTTTTAGGTTTTGCCATTAAGCCTCGCATACCAGTAAGCTGACGGATCTGTTCTTTAGAACCACGAGCTCCCGAATCAAGCATCATAAATACCGAGTTGAAGCCTTGCTGGTCTTCACTAATACGCTTCATCGACAATTCGGTCAATTCGGCATTTGTCGAAGTCCAGATATCAATAACCTGATTGTAACGTTCATTATTAGTGATCAATCCCATGTTGTAGTTCACCATGATACCATCTACTTGGCCATTGGCAGCATCGATCATAGCTTGTTTTTCTTCTGGAATGATAATATCACCTAAACTAAATGACAATCCGCCTTTAAATGCGAAATTATATCCAAGTCCTTTGATCTCATCAAGGAAGGCAGCCGTTTCTGGCACACTTGTTACCTTGAGGATATCACCAATAATATCTCTTAAAGATTTTTTGGTAAGTACTTGGTTGATATATCCAGCTTGTTCAGGTACCTTTTCGTTAAAAAGTACACGACCTACTGTAGTTTCAATAATTTGATTTACTAATTCTCCTTCCTCATTGAAATCCTTAGTTCTTACTTTGATGCTCGCGTTCAGATCAACACGTTCTTCATTATACGCAATAGTCACTTCTTCAGGAGAATAAAATGTCAAGCCTTCACCCATTACAGGCACTTCTTTTGTAGACTTTCTCATTTTGGTCATATAATAAAGACCCAATACCATATCCTGAGAAGGCACCGTAATTGGAGAACCATTTGCAGGGTTTAAGATATTATGAGAGGCTAACATCAATAATTGAGATTCTAAAATAGCTTCTGGACCTAAAGGTAAATGTACTGCCATTTGATCTCCATCGAAATCGGCATTAAACGCCGTACATACTAATGGGTGTAATTGAATGGCTTTACCTTCAATAAGTTTAGGTTGAAATGCCTGTATTCCCAAACGGTGCAGTGTTGGCGCACGGTTTAGTAATACCGGATGTCCTTTTAGAACATTTTCTAAGATATCCCAAACCACAGGTTCTTTTCTATCGATGATCTTTTTGGCTGATTTTACCGTTTTTACAATACCCCGTTCGATCAATTTTCTGATAACGAAAGGCTTGTAAAGTTCAGCAGCCATATTTTTTGGAAGACCACATTCAAATAACTTCAGTTCAGGTCCAACAACAATAACCGAACGTGCTGAATAATCGACACGCTTACCTAATAAGTTCTGACGGAATCGTCCTTGCTTACCTTTTAATGAATCTGATAATGATTTTAATGGTCTGTTTGAATCTGTTTTAACCGCAGATGACTTACGTGTATTGTCAAACAATGAATCCACCGATTCTTGTAACATACGCTTTTCATTACGTAAGATTACTTCTGGTGCTTTGATCTCTACCAATCTTTTCAAACGGTTGTTTCTAATGATAACTCGTCTATAAAGATCATTTAGATCTGAAGTTGCAAAACGACCTCCATCAAGTGGAACAAGTGGACGTAATTCTGGCGGAATAATTGGCACCACTTTCATGATCATCCATTCAGGATGATTCTCTCTGTTTTCGTTAGCTTCTCTAAAGGCCTCAACTACTTGAAGACGCTTAAGTGCTTCTGTTTTACGTTGCTTTGAAGTTTCGTTATTTGCTTTATGGCGTAATTCAAAAGAAAGCTCATCCAATTTAATTCTTGACAGCAATTCGATCAAACACTCAGCACCCATTTTTGCAATGAACTTTTCAGGATCTGTATCATCTAAATACTGATTTTCCTGAGGTAAACTTTCAAGAATATTTAAATATTCTTCTTCGGTTAAGAAATCCATTTTTTGCAATGGTTCACCTTCGGGATTCATTGCACTACCTGGTTGTATCACGACATAACGCTCATAATATATGATCATGTCTAATTTCTTAGATGGTAATCCAAGAAGGTACCCAATTTTATTTGGTAATGAACGAAAATACCAGATATGAGCAACAGGCACTACAAGGTTGATATGACCAACACGATCACGTCTTACCTTCTTTTCAGTTACCTCTACTCCACATCGATCACATACAATACCTTTATAACGGATTCGCTTGTATTTTCCACAGGCACATTCATAGTCCTTTACAGGTCCAAAAATTCGCTCGCAGAATAGCCCATCACGCTCAGGTTTGTGTGTTCTATAATTAATTGTTTCTGGTTTAAGAACCTCTCCTCTCGACGCCGCCAAAATAGATTCTGGAGATGCTAAACCAATTGAGATCTTATTAAATCTCTGTACTGTATTCTTATCTTGCTTTCTTGCCATAATATATGGGTGATAATGAATTTATTATTGTCTATTCTTCTAATCTAATATCTAATCCGAGTCCTTTCAATTCATGCATTAATACATTGAAAGATTCTGGTAATCCAGGTTCAGGCATTGGTTCGCCTTTCACGATAGCTTCGTAAGTTTTAGCTCTACCAATAACATCATCGGATTTCACAGTTAAGATCTCACGTAAGGTACTTGATGCACCATATGCTTCAAGTGCCCAAACTTCCATTTCACCAAAACGCTGACCACCAAATTGTGCTTTACCACCTAATGGTTGCTGCGTAATTAATGAATAAGGTCCTATTGAACGTGCGTGCATCTTATCGTCAACCATATGTCCTAATTTCAACATATAGATCACCCCTACGGTCGCAGCCTGGTCAAAACGCTTACCAGTTCCACCATCATAGAGATATGTGTGACCAAATTGCGGTATTCCAGCTTCGTCTGTAAATTCGTTGATCTGATCTAGAGATGCGCCATCAAAAATTGGTGTTGCGAACGTTCTTCCAAGGTCTTGTCCAGCCCAACCTAAAACGGTTTCATAGATCTGACCAATGTTCATACGCGACGGTACACCTAATGGATTTAAAACGATATCAACAGGAGTACCATCTTCTAGGAACGGCATATCTTCTTGACGAACGATACGTGCAACAATACCTTTGTTACCATGACGTCCAGCCATTTTATCACCAACTTTTAGTTTACGCTTCTTCGCGATATAAACTTTAGCCAACTTGATAATTCCAGAAGGCAATTCATCACCTACAGAAATTGTGAATTTCTCGCGTCGTAAAGATCCTTGAAGATCATTTTCCTTGATCTTGTAATTATGGATCAACTCAGAAACCAATTTATTGATATGCTTATCGGTCGTCCATTTACCAGATACTAAATGCGCATAATCATCAACGGCATTCAACATTTTTAAGGTAAATTTCTTTCCTTTAGGGAACACTTCTTCCCCAAGATCGTTAAAGACACCTTGCGCCGTTTTTCCGCCAACGATCCCAAAGAGTTTTTCGATTAAAACATTCTTTAGCTCATCAAACTTCTTATCATAGATATCTTCCAATTGTGCGATATCTTCTTTATCCTTAGCACGTTTACGTTTATCCTTAATTGCACGAGCAAATAATTTCTTGTCAATAACAACACCATGTAATGAAGGCGAAGCTTTTAAAGATGCATCTTTCACATCTCCAGCTTTATCACCAAATATGGCACGTAATAATTTTTCTTCAGGTGTTGGATCACTTTCACCTTTTGGCGTGATCTTACCAATAAGAATATCACCAGGACTGATCTCAGCCCCAATACGAATCATTCCATGTTCATCAAGATCCTTAGTGGCTTCTTCAGAAACATTTGGAATGTCATTAGTTAATTCTTCATTACCTAATTTCGTATCTCTTACTTCAAGAGCATACTCATCAATATGAATGGAGGTAAAGATATCATCGCGTACAACTTTTTCTGAGATCACGATGGCATCCTCAAAATTATATCCTTTCCAAGGCATGAAGGCTACTTTCATATTTCGACCTAAGGCCAACTCACCATTTTGAGTTGCATAGCCTTCACAAAGAACCTGTCCTTTTTTAACCTTATCGCCTTTTCTAACAATGGCTTTAAGATTAATTGAGGTTCCTTGGTTGGTTTTTCTAAATTTAGTTAAGGCATAAGTTTTTGTATCGCCATCAAAACTCACCATTGCTTCTTCCTCGGTACGATCATATTTGATCACGATCTCATTAGCATCAACATATTCTACAACACCATTACCTTCAGCATTGATCAATACTCTAGAATCTGAAGCTACTTGACGCTCTAAACCAGTACCAACGATAGGCGCTTCTGGGCGCAACAATGGTACAGCTTGACGCATCATGTTTGATCCCATCAGTGCACGGTTGGCATCATCATGTTCCAAGAATGGAATTAAAGAAGCCGAAATTGATGAAATCTGATTTGGTGCCACATCTGTATAGTCAACATTTGTTGGTTCTATCACAGGGAAATCACCTTCTTGACGTGCAATTACTTTATCATGAAGAATTTTACCTTTAGCATTTACCTCAACCGTTGCTTGCGCGATCAATTTTTCTTCTTCTTCTTCGGCGCTCAAATAAATTGGTTCGCCTTTAATATCAACCACACCTTTTTCAACTTTTCTGTAAGGTGTTTCAATGAATCCCATTGAATTTACCTTGGCATATACCGAGAGTGATGAGATCAATCCAATATTTGGTCCTTCTGGTGTTTCAATTGGACAAAGTCTTCCGTAGTGCGTATAATGAACGTCACGAACCTCAAAACCTGCACGTTCACGAGATAATCCACCAGGCCCTAGAGCTGATAAACGTCGCTTGTGCGTAAGTTCGGCCAAAGGATTGGTTTGGTCCATGAATTGAGATAACTGATTGGTTCCGAAGAACGAATTAATTACCGAAGACAAGGTCTTTGCGTTGATCAAATCAATAGGCGTAAAGACTTCATTATCTCTTACATTCATTCGTTCACGAATGGTTCTTGCCATACGTGCTAAACCTACGCCAAACTGTGAAGATAATTGTTCACCTACAGTACGTACACGACGGTTTGACAGGTGATCGATATCATCGATCTCAGCTTTAGAGTTGATTAACTCAATCAAATATTTTACAATGGTAATGATATCCTCTTTGGTAAGCACTTGCTTGTCCATTCCGATATCAAGACCTAGTTTCTTATTCATTCTATAACGACCAACTTCACCAAGATTATAACGTTGATCACTAAAGAATAATTTGTCGATAATACCACGCGCTGTTTCTTCATCAGGCGGTTCGGCATTACGTAGTTGACGATAAATATGTTCTACTGCTTCTTTTTCGGAGTTTGTTGGATCCTTTTGAAGCGTATTATGGATGATCGCATAATCAGCCATATGGTTATCTTCTTTGTGAAGTAGAATGGTTTTAGAGCCAGACTCTAAAATCTCTTCAATGTGTTCCTTGTCGAGCACAGTATCTCTATCAAGGACAATCTCATTACGCTCAATAGAAACAACTTCACCAGTATCTTCATCCACAAAGTCTTCATGCCATGTCTTAAGGACACGGGCTGCAAGTTTTCTTCCGAGGTATTTTTTTAGACCTGTTTTAGTTGACTTTATTTCTTCAGCAAGGTCGAAGATCTCAAGGATATCCTTATCACGTTCGAAGCCAATTGCTCTAAAGAGTGTTGTAACAGGTAATTTTTTCTTTCTATCGATATAAGCATACATCACACTGTTGATGTCTGTTGCAAATTCGATCCATGATCCTTTAAAAGGTATCACACGTGCCGAATACAATTTTGTACCGTTTGCGTGAAATGACTGTCCGAAGAATACACCAGGTGAACGGTGTAATTGCGAAACTACCACACGTTCGGCTCCATTGATAACAAAAGTACCACTTGGCGTCATGTAAGGGATAGTTCCTAAATAAACATCTTGGACGATGGTTTCAAAATCTTCATGTTCTGGATCAGTACAGTATAATTTCAATCTTGCTTTCAGAGGTACGCTATAGGTCAATCCTCTTTCGATACATTCTTGAATGCTGTAACGTGGTGGATCGATAAAGTAGTCTAAGAATTCAAGTACAAATTGATTACGAGTATCTGTAATTGGGAAGTTTTCCATGAAGGTATTGTAAAGGCCTTCATCTTCTCTTTCTTCTGACTTCGTTTCTAACTGGAAAAAATCCTGAAAGGATTTTATTTGAATATCCAGGAAATCAGGATACTCCGTTCTATTCACAATTGATGAGAAGTTTAATCTTTCAGCTTGTTTTGCTAACATCGACGGACGAGATTTTAATTAAAAAAAAATAAACGTATGTATATAATGTGTTTATATACACAAAAGGGTTTAGGTCTTATCTCGAGTGTTTCGAGACAGACCTAAACCATATTTTGTAGGTTAAGCTGAGCTTACTTAAGCTCAACTTCAGCTCCTGCTTCTTCTAATGATTTTTTAAGCGCTTCAGCTTCGTCTTTGGCAACACCTTCTTTAATTGGAGATGGTGCATTATCAACTAAACCTTTAGCATCTTTTAATCCTAAACCAGTTAATTCTTTAACTAATTTTACAACTGCTAATTTAGAGCCACCAGCTGCTGTAAGTACTACATCGAACTCTGATTTTTCACTACCAGCGTCATCACCACCACCAGCGGCTCCGCCACCAGCAGCAACAGCTACTGCAGCTGCAGCAGGTTCGATACCATATTCTTCTTTTAAAATACCAGCTAATTCATTTACATCTTTAACTGATAGGTTTACTAATTGTTCTGCGAATTCTTTTAAATCTGCCATTTTTCTATCGTTTTAATAATTTTTTTAATTTAATATGTTTGTTAAAAAGTGCGTACTAATTTGATTATCCCTCTTTTTGAGATAATGTTTTAAGGATTCCTGATATTTTTCCACCTCCAGATTGAAGGGCCGAAATAACGTTCTTAGCAGGCGATTGCAATAATGTAATGATCTCGCCAATAAGTTCTTCTTTCGATTTGATATCTACCAACATATCCAACTGATCGTCACCTAAGTAAATAGCTTCTTCAATAAACGCACCTTTTAAAAGTGGTTTATCAGATTTTTTTCTAAAAGCCTTAATTACTTTAGCAGGTGCATTCCCAGCTTCTGCATACATAACTGATGTATTACCTTTCAATATTGAAGGTAACTCACCAAATTCTTTATCTGATGCTTCCATTGCTTTCTCAAGCAAGGTATTCTTAACGACGGCTAATTTTACATTTGCTTTAAAACAAGCACGTCTTAAATTTGAAGTCGTTTCTGCATTTAACCCTGAAATATCTGCTAAATAGATATTTGAATTATCCTTTAATTGAGCAGTTAACTCTTCAATTACTTGTGATTTTTCTTCTCTTGTCATAATAAAAAGTTTTAACTGAATTTAGGATCAATTGCAACACTTGGGCTCATTGTACTTGATATGAAAACACTTCTCATGTACGTTCCCTTTGATGAAGTTGGTTTCAATTTCATTAAAGTTGTCAGTAATTCTTGTGCATTTCCAGCAATTTTATCTGCCGAAAAAGATGCCTTACCAATTGAGGCATGTACAATTCCTGTTTTGTCAACTTTAAAATCAATCTTACCAGCTTTCACATCGCCAACGGCTTTAGCAACATCCATTGTTACTGTACCTGTTTTTGGGTTAGGCATTAATCCTCTTGGTCCTAAAACACGGCCCAAAGGTCCTAATTTCCCCATAACACTTGGCATTGTAATGATCACATCAACATCAGTCCAACCACCTTTAATTTTATCAAGGTATTCGTCTAATCCAACATAATCAGCACCAGCTGCTTTTGCTTCATCTTCTTTATCAGGTGTCACTAATGCTAAAACTTTCACATCTTTACCAGTCCCATGTGGAAGGGTTACAACCCCTCTTACCATTTGATTAGCTTTCTTTGGGTCGACGCCTAAGCGCACTGCCAAATCTATTGATGCATCAAACTTAACGTTTGTGATGTCCTTAATTAATTGTGAAGCCTCTTCTACACTGTAAAGCTTGGTCTTATCAATCTTCTCTACAGCTTCTTTTTGTTTCTTTGTTAATCTTGCCATTTCAAAAAATATTTAGATTAGTTAGGTGATTGTCCACCTTTAACAGTTATGCCCATAGATCTTGCAGTACCTGCTACCATTTTCATGGCAGACTCAACAGTAAATGCATTTAAATCTTGCATTTTGTCTTCGGCGATGCTTCTTACATCATCCCAAGTCACTTTTGCAACTTTAACTCTATTAGGCTCACCAGAACCTTTTTTTACTTTGGCCGCTTCCAATAATTGTACAGCAGCTGGAGGAGTTTTTACGATAAAGTCAAACGATTTGTCTTTATAAACTGTAATAACAACTGGTAATACTTTACCTTGTTTATCTTGGGTTCTTGCATTAAACTGCTTGCAAAACTCCATGATATTAACTCCAGCAGCACCTAAAGCGGGTCCAACCGGTGGCGACGGATTCGCGACACCTCCCCTAACTTGTAGTTTAACTACTTTACCTATTTCTTTTGCCATTATTTAATTTTAAAAATTTGAATATGTTTTAGTTGGAAGCCTAAAACCTATCGATTTTTGTAACACTTATTAAATTTTATCTACTTGCATATAGCTTAATTCTAATGGTGTTTTTCTTCCGAAGATCTTCACCATGACTTCTAGCTTACGCTTTTCTTCATTAATTTTTTCGATGGTACCGTCAAATCCGTTAAACGGACCGTCAATAACTTTTACGGTTTCACCAACAACAAATGGAATTGCAACATTAGCATCTGCTTCTACTGCCAGTTCATCAACTTTACCAAGCATTCTATTCACTTCAGATTGCCTTAATGGCACAGGGTCTCCACCTTTAGTTTCACCTAAAAATCCAATGACGTTTGTTATCGATTTTATGATATGAGGGATCTCCCCGCTTAAATTAGCTTTTATCATAATGTACCCTGGAAAATAAACCTTTTCTTTATTGACTTTTTTTCCGTTTCTAATCTGGATCACTTTTTCTGTTGGCACAAGTACTTGTTCAACAAAATCATCTAATCCTAATCTAGAAATTTCATTTTCAATATAGGTCTTGATCTTATTCTCCTGACCACTTACCGCTCTAACAACGTACCACTTCTTTTCTACACCTGTATCTGTCATCTTTTAGAACTGTTTAGCTTAACCAACTGAAATATGCTTTAACTACTTCTCCAAACACCGAATCCACGCCCCAAATAGCTAAAGAAAAAATAATTGAAAAAATGGCAACAATGACGGTCAAGTTTTGAGCTTCTGCCCATCCTGTCCATGTTACATGGTTTTTCAATTCTTCAAATGATTCTTTAATATAATTGATCATTGTTGTTTAATTATTAATTTTTACTCGGGTTGATGCCTTCCTAAACCATCTCGGAGGTGGCGTCTCGCCTCGCTTTTTTTAATTTGCACGGGTTGAGAGACTCGAACTCCCGACACCTGGTTTTGGAGACCAGTGCTCTACCAACTGAGCTAAACCCGTAAATACAAGTCAAGGCATTCCGAAAAATCGGAATACCTTAACTATATATTATAAAACTGCGTTTAGTCTAAAATCTCAGTTACTTGACCTGCACCTACTGTTCTACCACCCTCACGAATTGCGAAACGTAAACCTACGTTCATTGCAATTGGTTGGATAAGTTCAACATGAATAGTCAAGTTATCTCCAGGCATAACCATCTCTACGCCGTCAGGTAATGCAATATTACCAGTTACGTCAGTTGTACGAACGTAAAACTGTGGACGATAGTTATTATGGAATGGTGTATGACGTCCACCTTCTTCTTTCTTAAGGATATACACCTCAGCTTTAAATTTAGCGTGAGGAGTTACAGAACCTGTTTTACAGATTACCATACCTCTTGAAATGTCAGTTTTCTCGATACCTCTTAATAAGATACCAACGTTATCACCAGCTTCACCTCTATCTAATATTTTACGGAACATTTCAACTCCTGTAATAGTAGATGTTAATTTTTCAGCGCCCATTCCAATGATGTCTACAGAATCACCAGTGTTGGCAACACCTGTTTCAATACGTCCAGTTGCAACCGTTCCACGACCAGTAATTGAGAATACATCTTCAATTGGCATTAAGAAAGGCTTATCAACTTCTCTTGTTGGTAATTCAATCCATGAATCAACAGCTTCCATTAATTCCATTACTGTATCTACCCATTTTTGTTCACCGTTAAGTGCACCAAGAGCAGACCCAGAAATTACAGGTCCGTTATCACCATCATACTCATAGAAAGAAAGTAATTCTCTTACTTCCATCTCTACTAGTTCAAGTAATTCATCATCATCAACCATGTCTACCTTATTCAAGAAAACAACGATACGTGGAATTCCAACCTGACGTCCTAAAAGGATGTGCTCACGTGTTTGTGGCATTGGTCCATCAGTAGCCGCAACGACTAAGATAGCGCCATCCATTTGGGCTGCACCAGTTACCATGTTCTTAACGTAATCGGCGTGACCTGGACAGTCAACGTGCGCGTAGTGACGATTCTCGGTTGAATATTCAACGTGAGATGTATTAATTGTAATACCTCTTTCTTTTTCTTCTGGAGCATTATCGATCGTATCGAAATCTCGCTTTTCAGATAATCCTGCATTTGCTAAAACCGTAGTAATAGCAGCAGTTAAGGTTGTTTTTCCGTGATCAACATGTCCAATTGTACCTATGTTTAAGTGCGGTTTGGAACGATCAAAAGTTTCCTTTGCCATGATTTAAAGTTTAATCTTAGTTATATAATAATATTAGTGTTCAATTTTTCTTCTATACTTAGAGCCAATGACGGGAATTGAACCCGTGACCTCTTCCTTACCAAGGAAACGCTCTACCCCTGAGCTACACCGGCAAAAATTTTGAGCGGGAGACCGGGTTCGAACCGGCGACATTCAGCTTGGAAGGCTGACGCTCTACCAACTGAGCTACTCCCGCTTTTAAAATTTTTAATCCGAATTATTAAAAGTATGTGGGGAGAGCAGGATTCGAACCTGCGAAGGTAAAACCAACAGATTTACAGTCTGTCCTCGTTGGCCGCTTGAGTATCTCCCCTTAACTTTTAATATTCACTCTTTTTAAAGAACTTTTTTCGAGCCGATGCTGGGACATTCTTCGACTACGCTCCGGATAAACTTTTCGTCCCAAGTCAATTTTAATTCATATTGCAATTGACGTCCTTCGCGTTTTTCAACTTTTTAGAGCCGATGGAGGGACTCGAACCCACGACCTGCTGATTACAAATCAGCTGCTCTAGCCAGCTGAGCTACATCGGCTTTTTTAAACTTTTTTACACAAAAAAAGTCCGCTATTTCTAACGGACTGCAAATGTATTGATTATTTTTTTTATTCAAAACATTTTTTGAAATAATTTATTACAAATGTGCTCTTAATTTTTCTTTACGTTTTTTTAGCTGTCTTTCTAAGGAATTTACGGCTGAATCTGTTCCCTCTTCAAACGACTTACAAACTTTTTTTACAACGAAGCTATCACCTGGCACATGCACTCTTGCTTCAAAAATTTTATTGGCTTTGTCACTAGTGTTCTCAACTTTTAAAAACACATCAGATTTAATTACCTTGTCATAATATTGATCTAACTTATCCATTCGTTTTTGAATGAAATCGATTAATTTTCGGTCTGCGTTGAAATTAACTGATTGCGTGTTTACTTTCATACTTCTAATTTTTGGTTAGACAATTATTTATTTATTTCTTGGATGCGTCTTAGAATGCACCTCTTTTAACTCGGCTATACTTGAGTGCGTATATATTTGTGTGGCAGCCAAGCTCGAGTGTCCTAATAATTCTTTTACAGCATTTAAATCAGCACCTTGATTCAGTAAATGAGTCGCAAATGAGTGTCTTAATATATGTGGACTCTTTTTTACTTTATGCGATGCCTTACTAAAATAATCATTTATTATTCGGTATACAAGAGTTTCATAAATTTTATGACCTTTTTTAGTTAAAAAAAAATGCGCTTTATCGTGTATGATTTCTAATTGGCCTCGTTTCTCTTTATACGCATTAATTGAATCCATCACAGTATTTAATAACGGTAAGATGCGTTCTTTATTTCGCTTACCTAGAATCTTAACAGTTTGTTGATGCACATTGATATCGTCGCATTTAATTTGCACAAGTTCAACTCGTCTCATTCCCGTTGAATAGAATAATTCAATGATGAGTTTATCACGAACACCTTCATAGGTGTCGTCAAAATTTAAATCATCCAGAACAGAATTAATCTCTTTTTCGGAAAATGGAATCTGAACTTTTTTACTCGTTTTTAAAGCCTTGTGTTTGGTTAGAGGATTTATTGTGATGGCCTCAACTTTCATCAAGAACTTAAAATAACTATTTAAAGCACTTATTTTTCTATTGATGGTTCGATTTGATATATTATTTTCAACCAGATGAACGACCCAGTTTCTTATTTGTGGATATATGATCTCTGAAGGGTCCTGTTGATCGTATTCATTTTGAATGAAAGATTCAAAATCCTCTAAATCTCTTTTATAGGCTTTTATGGTATGATCAGAATACTTCTTTTCTAATGCAAGGTATGCGTAAAATGATTTGAAGGACATGTACTGAATTTTATGATTTAAAGTTACAAAACTTTAATGAGTTGCAATAAAAAATCCCATAAGGTGAACTTATGGGATTTGTTTTATTTGAAAAACTTTTTTATTCGGTTTCCTGATCGCGTAGACCTTGGATGTATTGTGCTTTTTGAAGTTGAGCACGTTTTGAGATCGAAGGCTTTGTAAACTGCTTTCTTCCGCGTAATTGCATCATGGTGCCAGTTTTTGTAAACTTTCTTTTGTAACGCTTTAGCGCTCGGTCTATATTTTCTCCGTCTTTAATTGGTATAATTAACATAGTGTCTTAACCTCCTCTCTTTTAGATTTTGAGGCTGCAAATATAAAACGAAATTAAAATATTACAATACTTTCTCAATTTATTTGTTGCAAAAGCGATGGGAGGATCTGTTTGAGCTCTTCTCCTCTGCTCAAAAAGCATATGAGAAAGCGAGTCTGGACAGCGCGGTCCAGCTTTGCTGGCCTAATTGGTTGAAATTGTTTATAGGTTTATTGGCAAAGTTGGATTTGCCAAAAAGAAAAAACTAGGTGGCAGGCTTATAACTTTTCTTATCGATGACCATTTTTGCAATGATCTCCCGAAGAATTTCGGACGTGCCTCCACCAATTGGCCCAAGTCGGCTATCGCGAAACAGTCGCGCCATTGGGTAATCTTCCATATAACCATAACCCCCTAAGAATTGCAAGCAATGATAGGCTACCTCATCTGCCATTTTTGTGGATTGCAATTTAGAAATGGTAGCTTCTTTCACGACATACTCCCCTTTATTCAATCTGTGGGCGACTGAATAATTATATTCTCGGCACATCTCCATGTTTGCATAGAGATCTGCATATTTATGACGGAGGGCTTGGTATTCATCTAGGCGTTTTCCAAATGTCTTGCGCTCATTCATATAGGTTAATACGTAATCTAAGGCAAACTCAGAACGCGCATGAGCATTGATACCCATCAGCAATCGTTCAAGCGCAAAATGTTGCATGATATAAGGAAAGCCTTTACCTGGTTCGCCCATTAAATTTTCGACAGGTACTTTAACATTGTCATAGGCAATTTCTGCAGTATCTGAAGCGCGCCATCCTAATTTATTTAATTTGGAAACGGACACGCCAGGTGTGTCTTTATCAACAACAAACATACTGATGCCTTTATTGCCGAGTTCTGGATTTGTTTTCGCAGCTACCACCATATAGTCGCAGTACACGCCGTTTGTTATGAACGTTTTCGAGCCATTTAATATGTAATAATCGCCTTGTTTAACTGCAGTACTTCGCATTCCAGCCACGTCTGATCCACCAAAGGGTTCAGTAACACACAAGCATCCCACCTTTTCACCTGAAATACTCGGTGCCAGATATTCTTTTTTTATACGATCATCACCTTCTTTATTGAGGTGTGTCATTGCTAAATACGCATGTGCCCAAATGGCAGCGGCAAATCCTCCGGAATTTATTTTTTGTAATTCTTCTAAAAGAATAACGGTATAGAAAATATCAAGATCTAGGCCTCCATAGGATTCGGGATAGGCAAGACCAAAGTAACCCATATCTCCAAATTTTTTCCAAATGAAAGATTCAATGGTTCCAGTTTCCTCCCATTTTTCAATATGCGGTACAACTTCTTTTTGTAGAAAATCTTTGAGGCTTTTTCTAAACATTTGATGCTCTTCATTGAAGTACATACTATTCATAGTTCTAGTCTTTATTCAAGCTTCAAATATAATTTAATTATGTCAATTTTATGGATTGGAAATTCTTTTACTTTGCTTAATTCGTCAAATGAATTGAAACCTTCTCTTAACGTGCGTTGCTCAATGATCTCCGAGGCTATTTCATAATCGATATGCTGAATGGTCACCAATTGTTCCATGGTAGCAGTGTTCAGATCGATCTTTTCTATTTTTCGTGGTGTTTTAACTGTGAATTGTTGCAAAACCCTTTCGACGACTTCTGGTGAAAGGCCGTATACATCTTGTAATTGTACATCGGCAATAAAGCCATCATTAAATTTGTTTCTAAAGGAAACGATCCGGTCGGAAAGTTTCTCACCAATGCCGTTAACGCGTTGCAGTTGTTTGGCGGTTGCCATGTTCAGATCTATTTTTTGATCATATGATTTGGGTGAATTAGTAAAGGTATTGTAATTTCTAGAAGGCTTGGGATGTGTTACCCATTCTGGAAATTTGAATAATGGTGACATTGACGCAAGTAAGGAGTCTGAAACTTTGGTTACCCTTTGAAAATCTTTAGCTGAATTCACCCATTGATTTGAAGCTCGAAATTTGTGTAATCTATCGATCTCTTCATTGCTCATTCCTAAGGTATAGCCTTTAAAATCTGTGATAAAATTAGGATTGAATGGAAATAGTTTCGGTTTATTCTCTTCTATTTTCTTAAGTTTCAATGCGGCTATTTCTTCTTGATAGAGGGCATATTCAGCTTCAGAAAATGCATAGTTGTCTGAAGACAAATCGATGTAATAGTATGAAGATTGCAGTGCAATGATCAAAAACAACAATAAAAAAATCCCATTTCGTTGTTGTTTAGTAAACATGAAATGGGATCTTAAATATTTCATTTTAATTTAGTCTTTTGATGCACGAATAGCTTCGACGTATTTGGCAACTTCTTCTTTTACCTTAGGGAATAAGAAGAACAATCCTATCATATTTGGGAATACCAAGGCAAGGATCATCGCATCAGAGAATTTGATCACGGCATCTAAAGTTGCAGCTGCTCCAATTACAATAAACACTAAGAATAATACTTTGTAAACTGTATCAGCAGTTTTTCCTTTTCCGAATAAATATTTCCAAGACTGAAGTCCATAATAGGACCATGAGATCATTGTGGAGAAGGCGAACAATACGATGGCAATTGTTAATATATATGAGAATCCAGGGATCACTGAATCGAATGCCATAGAAGTTAAATCTACGCCGCCAATGGAACTTCCATCTGCATTAAGTAAGACACTACTAGAAGATTCACCTGCAGCTCCATATTGGAAAACACTTTGCATATTTCCGCCATCAATATTGAAGAATATGATCACTAAGGCAGTCATCGTACAAATTACAACTGTATCAATAAATGGTTCAAGTAAGGCCACAACACCTTCAGATGCCGGATATTTGGTTTTTACTGCTGAATGTGCAATTGCTGCAGAACCAGCACCAGCCTCGTTTGAGAAGGCAGCTCTTTGGAAACCAACAATAAGTACACCAACTAAACCACCAAGTCCAGCCATTGGCGAGAATGCGCCTTCGAAGATCAATCCGAAAGCCGTTCCTATATCACTAAAATTAGCGAAGATGATCACCAATGCAGCCAGCACATAAATACCTGCCATGAACGGTACGATCTTTTCTGTAATACTTGCAATACGTTTAATGCCTCCAATAATGACAATACCAACAAGAATGGCAAGAATAACGCCTATGACAAATCCCATTGACCCACCTTCTAATCCAAGCATTGATGTTAATTGCACCGTTGCCTGATTAGATTGAAAAGCATTACCTCCGCCAAAAGAGGCCCCGATACACAAAATGGCGAAAAGGGCGGCAAGAAATTTACCTATACCTCCAAATCCGCGTTCTTTTAATCCTTTAGACAGATAGTACATCGGTCCACCATAAACGGTACCTTCTTCATCAACATCTCTATATTTTACACCAAGTGTACATTCCACAAATTTGGTAGACATTCCAATAAGTCCGCAAACAATCATCCAAAATGTTGCTCCTGGACCACCTAAGGCGATCGCTACTGCTACCCCTGCAATGTTTCCTAAACCTACGGTTCCAGACACTGCGGTTGCCAAAGCTTGAAAATGCGAAACTTCACCTTCCTTACTTTCATCTCTTATTGTATCTGGTAGATCTCCATCAACAATATTAACGGCTACTTTTTCTTCAACACCGTGACCTTCAATTTCATCATATTTTCCTCTTACCGTATTGATGGCCATACCAAATTTGGTGATGTTTGGGAATTTAAAAACAAAGGTGAAGAATGTGGCCCCCACTACTAATAGGATAACCACGAAAGGGACGTCGAAACCTGCTATGGGTACTGTAGTTAACACCAGACCTTCCCACCAATCGGCCACTGGCATAAAGGCATCATTGACACGTTCGTCCAGGCCTTTTTCTGCTTCTTGAGCCATTGATATGAGCGGTAAAAATAAAGTGAAAATTGAAAGAAGAAAATTCTTCATAATGAGTTCTGATTAGTTAGTAGTACGTTTAGTTTTATTGTGTTTTAAGGTAGCAAGATGCTAAAAAAATTTGAGTTTTTAAAACAAATGCTGTTAAAAACGAATGGCCTATTCGATGTTATAAATTGAATTTAGCATTTGAATTTGTTCAGGTCTGCCGAGCACGATTACCTTAGAATTAGGAGTCAATTCTAAATTTGAATCTGGATTGACAAGATACTCACCTTGAGGATTTTTATATCCAATAACAGTACAACCTGTTTTTTTTCGGAAATCAAGCTCTCTTATAGTTTTTAGCTCAGAGATGTCATATAATTTTTCGACACTGATCTCTTCAATATTAATATTGTCTCCTCCAACTATAGTAAGGTTATCGATAAATTCAACCAGGTCAGGAACAACCACCAAGGACGCCATATGATCACCTCCAATCTTATCAGGTAAAATAACATTGTTGGCACCTGCCAATTTTAATTTATCAAAGGTTGATTCATGAGAAGCACGACTTATGATTCGAATCGTTCCATTTTTCTGCCTTGCTGAAAGTACAACAAAGACATTATCTGCATCATTAGGTAAGGCAGAAATAAGACAATCTGCCCGATTTACGCCAGCGATTTCTAAGATATCGTCTTCATTGGCATTACCTTGAACAAAGAGCACTTCATCACTTTGGTTTCGTTCAACAACATCTTTATTCTTTTCTATCACAACAAATGGCTTATTATGTGCAAATAATTTTTTTGCTGCCTGCTTTCCATTTCGACCATAACCACAAATAATGATGTGATTGGTTAAATCATCAATCTTTTTTTGCATCTTTTTTTGTTTTATTTCTTCAATATCATTTTTACTTAAAATATATTCAGTAATCACCTTTAAGGCATAACCCACAATTATTACACTTGTCAGAATTAAAAAAATTGTAAACACTTTAGATTCTTCATCAAGAGGTCTTACTTCACCAAATCCGACTGTAGTTATGGTAATAACAGTCATATAAAAAGAATCAATCCAAGAATAATTGGTCATTAATTTGAAACCAACAATGCCAATAAAGAGCAACAATATGAGTAAAATAATTGCTATGTTTATTTTAGATCTAAATACTCTAATTAATGAATTGCTCATAGGCTACAAATCAAATACAGAAGTTCGTTTAGTGTAAACAAGGTCTTTAATACGCATCCAAAATGCGATAAATAAGTAAAGTGCAAAACCAAATCCTAAGGTCACAAAAGTGAGGTACATAAAAGAGGTACGTACAACACGTGCTCTGATACCCAATCTGTCAGCAATGCGTTGACATACATAATAGCCGTGTTTTTGGAAATAGAGTAGAATGGTATAAAAGAAATTCATTACGACAAAGTTGGTGAAAATTTGCGGCAAAAAAAAAGCCACTTTAAGAAAAGTGGCTTTTAAAACTATTTTATATTAAAGATGAATTATTGGATCTGGATCTCCATCAGGATCTCCATTCACTGTCCCATCTGAAGAAGGATTACCAAACAATAAAACTCCAGCTGCATGAGGTGCAGCCATTGAAGTTCCACTAATAGTATTATAACCTCCATTCTTCCAAGCAGACTTCACAGCAACACCAGGTGCACAGTAATCTACTGAATCACCGTAATTTGAAAATGATGCCCAGTTATCAGAACTATTCATAGCGGATATGGTATAGATATTTGGACCATTAGCTCTTGCTGGAGAATGGTTATTCGCATCGTCTGATTCGTTTCCAGCTGCTAATACAAACGTTACATTAGCTGAGGCATTTATTACGGCATTGTCCAGCGATGTAGAAACGCCTCCTCCTAAACTCATATTTGCGACATCTCCATTTGATCCATTGGCTGCAACATAGTTTACACCAGCAATAACCCCAGAAGTAGAACCGCTTCCCCTTCTATCCAAAACTCTTACCGCAACCACTAGATTGCCCGGTGAAACTCCAACTGTACCAATTTCATTGTCAATGGCTCCAATAGTTCCAGCGACGTGAGTACCATGTCCATTTTGGTCATTAGGTGATTGGTTGGATGGCGAGCCAGATAAAAACGAAATACTATTGCTAGTATCAACATTTAAGTCAGGGTGATCTTGATCGATACCACTATCGATTACCCAAGCTACATGACTTGAAGTTGCGCCACCTCCACCTACTCGAGTTGTTCCATAAGGAACCTCTTCTGGATCATTACCTCCACCTCCACCACCAGGTTTACCTTTATATGGTGAAATACTAATAGTAAGATCTTCTTCAACGCTTTTTATTCTTTTATCATTTCTAAGTGCATTGACTTGTGCTTCAGATAACTGAGCTGCAAATCCATTAAGCGCATGTCCGTAAACATTTTTTATTGCATTAGAATTTAAATCAATTGATTTGAATTCATTCAGATAAAATGCTCTTAAACTTAATTGTTGAGATTTAAATTCAGCTTTTGAATTGACTTTTGATAAAGTCGGTAATTTAGAATTCATATCATCATTTAATTCAATAATATAACTTCCGGGAATAACTTGAGATTGCTTAAAAGTTATGTTCTCAATAGCTGTTGAATTTTCTTCAATTGAATCTGATTGACATCCAACTAAATAAAGAGCGAATACTCCTAATACAGAGTATTTTAAATAAAAACGTTTTTTCATTTTTAATAAATATTTAATTAATATTAAGTTAAAATTTTCATGAATTTACATTTATTAAACAGAAATACAAATAATACTATAATTAATTCGACCAATAACATTGATTGCTTTTTTAATTACGGTTTTACCGTAATTTTCGTGAAGAAAATCGCTACAAATTTTAAGTATGTGAATCTATTTTGATGAAATTAATTGCTGGCCGATTTCGCACTCCAAGCATTTATTGTTATCGCAATAATTTGCTTTCAATTGAATCAATGCTTGAGATTCTAAAGCCGATAAATCCATTCTTCTTAAATTTTCAAATCCTTCAACAATAGTATTTTTCTCTTTAGGAAGCGCGTTGATAATATTTATCAAATCATGTTTGTCAAATTTCGATTGATATTTAGCATACAAGAATCTAATGGGTATAATAGAATTAATTACGATCAGATTAATAAAGGCATGCGTAAGCTGTTTGATTGAATGATTCGATTTTTTATTAAATGTGAAATGGGATTCCCAATAAGGAGATGTATTAACCGAAAACAGTGCATAGAAATCCGTCATTTCATGCATTGAGATCACCCTTGAAAATAAATTTGGTTCACTTGAATACAATTGAGCCAATTGAGATAATCGAATGGTTGGAAAATTAGAAGGTCTTAATCGAAACATATGTGGTCTTATAACATGGTCATTCTTCAAATTGAATTTTTTGCTGAGGAATTGATATTCTTTTTTAAGATCTGTATAATATCCATCTTTCTTATGATCTTCGAGGAATCCTGCTTGACCCATAAAAATAGCCTCGAGTGAAAACTGATTTGATTGACATTTTCTTAATACAGTAAAAGGAATTGATCTCGCGATGGTATCAAAGGCATCAGCATTTAATTTTAATCCGAAGTTTTTAAAAATTACTCTAAAGAAAACTTCTTCCCAATTGTGTTTCGATTTTTCAAGTATTCGTTCCATTTCAAGGGCTTTTCGTTCAAAACGCTCAAAATAGAGACGTTCCAACCACCTTTGTAGTAAAAAAATGTCGATATGTTTGAATTGCTTTTCACAATTGATCCAGTTCTTCTTTTTATAAAATAACTGTTTATAATTTTTGATCGCAGTTTTACTGGCAAATTCACCTAAACTTAAGGTTGGAATAATGGAGTTATTCGTTCGACGAATTTCCGTATCATGCTTCCACACCACATGTAAAATTACCGAATCGTATGCCTGATCTTTGTCGTGCTGATGCAATAACCAATCTGAGGATTTTACATGAATTTCAACATTACCGACCCATAATTGATCATCGATCCTAATTTTAGCATTAAAGAAATCTGGACCTGAATTATGATTGTGCTGACCAACCTTGAGAACTTCAATAGTCCTCTTATTTGAAGTTGTTAAATGACCTGTTTCAAATTTCTTGAATTTCCAAAGATAGTGTAGAAAATTTTCGCTCATGTGTCGAAAATAATCACTACGGTTTAAATATGCAAATTATAGAAGAATTAATAAAGATGTTAATCAATGTATCCCATTTTCTTCATCCAATCGTCATTAAACATTTTTCCAACGTAACGACTACCATGATCATGGAATAAGACGACGACCACATCTTCTTTGGTGAATTTATCTTTTAGTTGTAAAAGGCCTTTTATTGCTGCACCTGCGGAGTTCCCCAGGAACATCCCTTCTTCTTTTGCGAGCCTTTGGGTATAGATAGCTGCGTCTTTATCAGTCACCTTAGTAAAACCATCAATTATACTGAAATCCACATTCTCTGGTAAGATATCCTCACCTATACCTTCAGTAACGTATGGATAGATCTCCTTTTCATCGAATATTCCAGTTTCGTGATATTTTTTAAAAACACTTCCATAGGTATCGATGCCCCATACTTTGATGTTTGGGTTTTGTTCTTTTAAATATTTACCAACACCTGATACCGTTCCGCCTGTACCAACACCTACAACAAAATGTGTTACTTTACCATCGGTTTGCTTCCAAATTTCTGGTCCGGTACTTTCATAATGTGCAGCAGCATTACTTGGGTTATCATATTGGTTCACGTACCAGGCATTAGGCGTTTCTTCTGCTAAGCGTTTTGATACCGAATAGTAAGATCTTGGATCTGTAGGTTCAACATCGGTTGGACAAACAACAACTTCAGCACCTACTGCGCGAAGAATGTCCATTTTTTCTTTGGATTGCTTATCGCTAATAACAAATACACATTTATAACCTTTAACAATAGCGGCTAGTGCTAAACCCATCCCTGTGTTTCCGGAGGTTCCTTCAATAATTGTACCTCCAGGCTGCAGTCGTCCATCTGCTTCAGCATCTTCAATCATCTTTACAGCCATTCGGTCTTTAACAGAATTTCCAGGATTAAAGGTCTCATATTTTGCTAAAACTAAACATGGTAATTCAGCTGTAAGTTTATTAATCTTCACTAAAGGCGTATTACCTATAGTTTCTAAAATATTTTGGGCGTATTCCATAGGTTGCAAAAATAGGCAAGCGGACCATATCTATGAAATAAAGAACAAATAATTTGCAATTGGGCATCATTTAATCGTAGAAAACTGCATTTCAAATACAGATTAGTGACATAAATCTATCTTTTATTCACTTTTATCGAAAAGTCTTATAATCAGATCATTACACAATAGTTTATAGTTAATTTTATTTAACTCAAATTTTAATATACTATGAAAACAAAAAGCTTACTTTTTTCAATTATTGGTGCTACCTTATTATTAGGAAGTTCAGCCATAAAGGTGGATGTTTGTCATAATGTTGACAATAATCCGCATGTCATTAATGTTGCATTACCTGCAGCAGCCGCTCATTTACTTCAGCATTCTGGAGATTCTCTAGGAGATTGCGTCGAAGATAATTAATATCAAAATTGTAATATATAATTAGAAAGGCTTTAAAATGATTTAAAGCCTTTTTTTTATTCGAAGCGCATCGCTTTAACTGGAGATATTTTTGTTATGACTATCGATGGAATTAAAAGCATCATTAAGCAAAGGAAGAAGGTTCCAATATTTAAGGCTATCACATAACTAAAACTAATATATACGGGAACTTGGGTGACATAATAAACGTCAGGATCCAAAGGAAATAATCCGAATTTTTGTTGAAGAAACAATAATCCTAATCCAATAATATTTCCCCAAAAAAGTCCGAGTAAAATAAGATAGGAAGCATTATATAAAAACACTTTGCGGATGCTCCAGTTATTACTTCCAAGCGCCTTTAATATGCCAATCATTTGTGTCCTTTCTAAAATAAGAACGAGCAATGCAGTGATCATATTTATTCCTGCAACAACGATCATAATACCAATGATCCCATATATATTCTTATCGAATATGTTGATCCATTCAAACACAGAATCATATTTTTCAACAACATTTTGCGTGTTTAAAGTAGACGGAATGAAATTATAGATCTCATCATCTTTTTCAATAAGTTCATCAAAATCATCAATGAATATTTCGAAGTGTCCAATATGATCGTCATCCCATTTATTCAATCGACGAATATGATTGATATCACCAAGCATATAGGTCGCATCCAATTCTTGAAAGCCCGATTTGTAAATGCCTACGATGTTGTATTTAATTATTGAAGGCGGTTTATTTATATCTTCCTTCGCAAAATACATCTGAAAACTATCATTCACCTTAAATCCAAGTCTATTTGCCAGATACTGCGAAATAAGTACATCATTACTATAATCAGAATTGAAGGTAGGTAGTTGTCCTTCAATTAAAAATTCCTCAAAAAAACGCCAGTCAAAATCGGCACCAACACCTTTTAAAACAACCCCTTCAAAATCGGAAGCCGTTCTTATGACCCCAAACTTGGTTGCTACAGCTTGAATATGATTTATACCATCAATCGACTTGAATTCAGGGTAAAAAACCTGTTGATTTGATATTGGGTTCTGTGATTCGTCTGAAATATTGGTGTCGAAATTTGAAATCGTTATATGGCCATTAAATGCTATGGCTTTATCTCGAATTTTTTGTTGCAAACCAATTCCCGTTGCAATAGCTACCAACATCACAACCATACCAATTGCGATAGCTGCAATACCAATTTTTATTATTGGTGCTGATACACTACTTTTATACGACTTACTGCCGATTATGCGTTTAGCTATAAAGTATTCGTAATTCAAATTGAAGTTATGCTGATTAATGTTTTCAAAAATACAGTTTTATTCTTTGTTTTTATACTACTTTCTTGTGGTTCTAATTCTGAAGGAAAATCAACGCTAAAAGTTAAAAGTATTGAACCCATAACTCAGGAGCGTCCTATCATTATAGCTGCGAATAGGATCGAAGATTATTTAGATGACCTAAAAGGTAAACGCATTGGGATTGTAGCGAATCAAACTTCAGTTATTTTTAAAAAAAACAATCAATCCTATATTCATTTAGTCGATTCATTATTAGCATTAAACGTTACAATTAAAAAAGTATTTGCTCCTGAACATGGTTTTCGAGGGACCGCTGATGCAGGAGAAGTTGTACTGGACGGTATTGATACTAAAACGGGCTTACCTATTATTTCTTTATATGGTAAGAATAAAAAACCGAGTCCTGAGCAACTCGAAGCCTTAGATCTTATCATTTTTGATATTCAGGATGTAGGCGCTCGCTTTTACACGTATATTTCATCCTTGCATTATGTCATGGAAGCTTGTGCTGAGCAAGGTCTTAAAGTTATAGTTTTGGATAGACCAAATCCAAATGGCCATTATGTTGATGGGCCTATTTTAGAAAAAGAACATTCCAGTTTTGTGGGCATGCATCCTGTGCCTGTTGTTCATGGCATGACCATGGCCGAGTATGCTCAAATGATCAATGGTGAGGGCTGGTTAAAAAACGGCGTTAAATGCGATCTTAAAGTGGTAAAGCTTCATAATTATTCACATCAAAAAACCTATAGTTTACCTATAAAACCATCGCCTAATCTACCTAACGATCAAGCTATTAATTTGTATCCGAGTTTATGTTTTTTTGAAGGCACAAATGTAAGTGCTGGTCGCGGAACTGATCTGCAGTTTCAAGTGTTTGGGAGTCCGTTTCTAGACAACAACTATTTCAAATATGAATTTAGGCCAGAGCCAAATGATGGGGCCACTTATCCAAAGCATCAAGGAGAAATTTGTTATGGTATGGATCTAAGTACACATGATAAGCTATCCTATTTAAATCTGGAATGGCTTATTGAAGCTTATGTTGCCACTGAAAATAAATCTGAATTTTTCAATGCTTTTTTTACAAAGTTAGCTGGTACTGAAAAACTTCGAATGCAAATTGAAAAAGGATATACCGTGAATGAAATTCGAAAAACCTGGAAGACTGATATCGCAAATTTTAAACGCCTTAGATCTCAATATTTGATTTACGATTAATTGTTTCTTGTGGCAACGTCCTCGCCTCTTTTGGAAACCTTAAAGGAAGCTTTTGGGTCATAAACTCTTACTATAAAAACGATCTTTCTTTGTAAATAACTTACAGCAAACAAGTGTTTGCCTTGACTCAGACGATCTATAGGAATTTTATACTTAAAATCTTCAATGAACTCATCTATTTCGCGTTGATGATCGCTATTTACTGAGTATACATAATGCATACGTCTTTTACTTCTTAAAATAAGCGTGTCTTTGGTGGCGTTCAATTCGTGTTTGACATCCTTTGCAAGTATATTGGAATTCTTTTCAATTACTGCAATTTTCTCTTGTGCCTGTGTTTGGTGGACAAAAATTTTAGAAAACGTCAATAATAGAGTTAAGAGAAAATTTCTCATTCAAAATTTAAGTTAACTCTAAAATTATTTGTGAATTAATAGCAATGAGGTTAGAACCTCAAGTTAAATCTAACAGAATAAAACTACTACAAACAAAAAAGTCTATGAAATGCATAGAAAAGGGAATAACGTGTCATTTTAATCTGTTTTCCTTTCTTTCAAAGATTATTTTTCTTTTTGTTTATTCGAATTGTTAGTAGATTTTTCATCCTTTGATTTTGTCTTTTTCTGTCTGGCTTCCTTACGCGACTGCATATTATCTCGTTCCAGATCGGTTAGGTTATAAGACTTCGTTTCTTTGGGTATCGGCTCTGGCTTTATGACCGCCTTTTTGACCACCTTCACATCGGCTATTTTCTGTTTCTCCTTTGTTAATTGAACAGATGACTTGGCAACTGCTAATTTTGTCTTTGCTACTTTTTCCCGTTCCGGCTGTACAGTTGGGCCTGGTGTTTCAATTTGAGCTACAACTGGTTCAGGTTCTTTAACTTCAATTTTTTCTAAATCAGCAGCTTCAGGTTTTATAGCTTCAACTTCTGCTGAAACAATGGCATCTTCTTGATCTATAAAATCATCAATATCATTATAATTTCTGAGGATATGGATTTGAAAAACAATTTTCAAATTAAGTTGATCAACAACAAAAACGTATTTCCCCTTTCTCAAACGCTTTAAAGGAACGGCAAATTTTTTGGTGCTTATCTTGTGATCAATAAGACCACTATAACCACCAACCGTATATACTCGAAATATCTTTTTTTTACTACTCAGCAGTAGCGAGTCCTTTGAAGGACTCAGGTCATGATTCAAATGTTTGGCAAGAATATTAACATTCTTTCTGATCATTGCAAAATCTTCCTGTGCCTGCACCAAAGGAACACAGAACAAACACACAAATAGCGTTGAGACAAATCTCATTTTACTTAATTCAGACATCATGAACCATGTGATATTCTTAAGTAAATAAATTAATCTAAAAGTCTTAATGAAATCAACTGCCAGAACAGACATTGTATCATCAACATAAATTAGGTTAATGTATTGAAATCAATTAATAATTGAATTTCTTTTACTTAAAAATAGATTAATAGCGCAATAAATATACTCATACCAATCGCGTTGAAAAAGGAATGACTACAAACTGCAATAATTTGGGAAGAATGGCACTTAAACTAGTTCATCGGAAAATTTATCCGATGAATTCAATTCTTATTCAATATGTCGATAAGTCGATTAGGATAATCGGTAATGATACCATCAACTTGAAATGCTAACATCTTATTCAAATCACTTATATCATTAACGGTCCATGGAATGACACGAAAGGCCTTGCTTTGTAAATCCTTGACGAGATCCTTCGATATTAGCTTAAAATAGGGGCTAATAATCTCAGGCTTAAATTCAATTTTATTCAATTTATGATATACCTTTTGGTCGCGATCAACAAGCAGTGCGATTTGCATATTTGGCGCCTGTTTTTTGATCTGTTTGAGTATTCGAAGATCGAAGGATTGAAGATTGGTCTGATTGGACACATTACAGGATTCAATGACATCAATTACAAGTCTAACAAAGGTCTCTGGGTTGGGCGTGTAAATTCCATCATATTTGGATTTGGCCTTGATTTCAAGATTAAATCTTATGTTTGGGTTCAAATCAATTGCCTTAAAAATAACCTCATCTAATAAAGGTTTATAAGCTTTAATATTTTTTTGGTCCGGATAATCAGGATGTGCCTTAAGTCCACAATCAAACAGCTTGATCTCATCATAGTTCATGGCATATAAATTATAATACATGTCATCCTTTTTGGGTATTACCTGACCATTTTGATCAAGACAAATACGTCTACTCATAAAGGGTTCATGTGAAACAACGACCTTGTGATCTTTAGAAATGGCTAAATCCATTTCAATGGCGTGGACTCCCAATTTAATTGCCTTTTCAAAGGCTTCAATTGTATTCTCTGGGAGAAGGCCTCGACAGCCTCTATGTCCGTGAACTGCTATCAAGGTCAAGAATCTTGGTCTGGCATGACCGTTGGTTTTCTATATTTTTGAAAAGGTTGCTTCAGAAGGTCTAAGACCTTACTGTTCTCTTCTTCATTTGGAAAGACATCTACGCCGTAAAGAATTTTGTCTCTATCTAATTCCATATAAGTCCCCAGAATGCGATCCCAAATTGAAAAAATATTGCCATAATTAGAATCTGTATATGGCAAAACATTATGATGATGTACCTTATGCATGTCAGGAGATACTAAAAAATAGCTCAATGTATGGTCTACTTTTCGTGGTAATTTAATGTTGGCATGACTAAACTGTGTTGCCACGAGTGACATCGACTGATAAAGCATAACGATACCTATTGGAGCTCCAATTATAAAAACACCAAAAAGTGTAAATGTAAATCGTATGACACTTTCTAAGGGATGGTGTCTGTTAGCTGTTGTCGTATCTACCTTATGATCTGTGTGATGCACTAAATGTATCATCCATAAGGGTTTAACCTTATGTTCAACAAAATGCGGCAAATAAGCGCCAAAAAAATCCATAAGCAAAATACCAATAACTACATAGAGCCAAAGTGGCATTTCTGGCAACCAATTGATAATACCGAAATCATTTGCCACCACCCAATCTGCAGATTGCAATAACAAAAATGCCAATGCAAAATTGATCGCTATTGTTGTTGCTGTAAAAAACAAATTTGGTATTGCATGTCGCCATTTTTTGTAATTGAATTTGAACAACGGTACTGCACCTTCCAATAGCCAAAAGAAGGTTAAACCACCAACTAAAATAAGACTGCGATGCGCAGAAGGTATGTTTTCAAAATAAGTGATGAGTGACTCCAAAACGTTATAGGTTGTTATTTATAATCATTTCCGCTTTTTTCAAATCTACTAAAGATACTTTAGATTTCCATAGTTCAGCTTTCTTTTCATTTTTGGTCAATGCGTAAGACGTGTAGTATAAAAAGGCAAAAAGTGAATTATTCATCGTATCGATACTACTCTCATCTATTTTCTTTAATCGCCTTAGAACCTTACGCGGCCTGTTAAGAATCAGATCTTTCTTTAGGTCGAGCAATTCGAATCTTTTGATAAATTTTTCTTTATTTTCAGTAGAATCTTGCTTTAATAAAATTTTCGATTCATTTAAGTAAACAGATGAAAGTTCGGTGACTTCCTTGCGCACTGTTTTATCGACCAATATTGCAAAATCGAGATACTTTGAACCAAGTGCAAAGGCCGTATTGAAGTTTTTCTTTTTGTTATAATTAATTAATTGCGCTTTAATAAATGAGGTTTTCAAACGGTATCGTCTAATGAATTCAACAATATTAAACGGATCCATATTAAAGTTTCCTGTATTCAAAATAGTACCATTGACATCCATGATCTTTATGCCATCATTTTGAAAAATATTTATGTATTTATCACTGCGCCTGTTCTCTATTTCTTTGAACAAATCATCATATGCCCATTCAGGTAATAAAACAGGAACAAAATAATCCCAGATCGCTTCATTAATACTTTCATCTTGAAATAGATCAGTAGTGTAACCTATGCCATTCTCATCAGTATATACAACCGGAAAATCATACGACGTAGATCCTTCCCACATCACAAACAACATTTTATTTTGAACGCGCGCTAAACTTTTCGCGACCTCCAAGGAGGTCATCCATTCTTGAGATAAACACGGGTTTGTTGTAGAGCAAAAAAGAAGTAATAAAAGAACTGTTTTTTTCATTAATTGGTTTTGATTTGATTCACAAAAATTATTCCATAACTATTTATTTATTCTTGTTTTCATTTCCTCAACAATATTGTATGCTGCTGGACATATCGCAACATTTTTTAATGTTAAATGAGAGATCTGCTGGAATTTTTTTCGGTCAGTATGAGGAAATTCTCGACACGCTTTTGGGCGAACATCATAAATCGAACAATAATTGTCTGACCCTAAAAACGCACATGGAGTTGATTGAAGCACATAATCGTTTTCTTCGTCTAGTTTTAGATAGGTTGATATGAACAAATGAGGTTTCATCTTAAAGTATTTTGAAAGCCGTTCAATATCCTTTGCCGTAAATAAAGGTCCTGTTGTTTTACAGCAATTCGCACATTCCAAACAATCTGTTTTTCTGAATTCTTCTTCATGCAGTTCCTGCATCAAATAGTCCAGTTGCTTGGGAGGCTTGCGCTTTAATTTACTAAAGAAGGCCTTATTTTCCTTATACTTATCTTTGGCGAACTTTGGAAGGTTTCTTATGATATCATCCATATAACAAATGTATATTATTTGAATGAAAGACTTACTCGGAAAAGCTTTACGCGATTATTTCAACAGAAATTATTCGGAAGACATCATAACATCAACCAATATTTCATATGAAGAAGTCTTACCGCTCCCCTATCTCTTTCGATCTTACGAAGCTATGAATGCTATGGAACAAATGGCCCTATCTTTAGCAAAAGGCAATACGCTTGATGTTGGATGTGGTGCTGGAATTCATAGTTTATACCTTCAAGAAAAAGGAATAAAGGTTAAAGCAATCGACATATCAGAAGGCGCTATTGATGTGGCAAAACAAAAAGGTGTGCATTTAACTGAACAGCTTCATCTATTGGATGAAAACGGGACCTATGATACAATTATAATTTTGATGAACGGTACTGGAATCTTTCAAACCTTAGATCAAGTTCCCCAATATTTGATGCATTTAAAAGCCCTATTAAATCCTGATGGACAAATTCTCATTGATTCGTCTGATATAAAATATATGTATGAAGATGATGATGGTGGCTATTGGATCGATCTAAACGGCCCATATTATGGCGAATTAGATTATTTCATGGCTTATAAAGGTGAAACTGAAGATAAGATGAAATGGCTTTATTTAGATTTTGATCTGCTATCGGAAAAATGTGAGCAGGTCGGACTTCAATGCGAATTAGTATGTGAAGGCGATCATTTTGATTATTTGGCGCGGATCACTCATTCTTAAAATAGCCTTTTTCTTCTAATTTATGTGTTACCAATCTGAAGAGATCTGCACTCCATGATTGGGTAATTTCCTGAAGCACATTATTTAATGAATTCGCAGATTCAGATATTTTTTGTCCGAGTGCCGATGTATAAAATATATCGCGTCTTTGAATTTCTTCTTCTGTCAATTCCTCTTGAGATGTGATCTTTTTGCCTGTTTCAGTACTGTAAAAATTTAAAATCTCTTGTATCTCTGGACCCGTAAAGTGTCCTTCGTAAACTTGGGCTACTAATTCAGTAATTTCATTTAAGGCATCAACTTTTACAGATTTAAGATCAGACCAAACAGTATCAGGGACGTTTTTAGTTTCGTATTCTTTTTTCATAAAATCGAACATTCTGTCAACCACGGAAGAATAATAAGAAATCGTTCCATTAGCTTCAAGATAAGTCACCATTTTCTTGTTGTTTTCATCTTGGGCTATGGCGCTAAATGAAATAAATAGTAAAAGAAATAATATATAATTTTTCATGCCGAAAACTTAATTAATTGATACCATTAGTTTGACACAAAAAATCAGAAATGGTCACATGGCTATTGTTCATAGACCTTTTTACCATCAACATAAGTTGCTTTAACCTTAATACTTGGAATCTCAGATGCATCTACTGTCATGATATCCTTATCTAAAATCACGAAATCAGCTACTTTTCCAACCTCAATACTTCCCTTTTCATCTTCTTCAAAATTTGAATAGGCTGCCCAAATGGTCATGCCTTTTAAGGTTTCTTCGCGAGAAAGTGCATCTTCCATCTGGAATCCACCTACTGGATATTGCTGTTGATCTTGCCTTGTAACGGCGGCATAAAAAGTAAAAAACGGGCTCACGTATTCGACAGGAAAATCTGTACCTAAGGCAATTTTTCCATGGCGATCTAATAATTTTTTAAATGCATATGCTCCTTTTAGACGTTCCGAACCAATGCGTTCTTCTGCCCAATACATATCACTAGTTGCATGTGTTGGTTGTACCGATGGAATAATGTCATCGAATAAGTCAAAATCTTCAGAAGAGATCACTTGAGCATGTTCAACTTTCCACCTTCGGTCTAACTTCCCCGCCAAAACACGTTTATACGTTTGCAGGACGGCATGATTTGCAGAATCGCCAATAGCATGCGTATTCATTTGAAATTCTGAATTTGCAATGCGTTCAGCTGTTTCATTGAACGTTTTAATATCATTGACCATCAAACCAAAATGTCCAGGTTTATCAGAGTAAGGGGCTCGAAGCATGGCACCACGTGATCCAAGTGCACCATCTGCATAAAATTTAAAGGATCTTACGTTGAGTCGGTCGGTTTTAACAATGCATTTATTCAAGAAATGATCAAGGTTTTCTTTAGTTGCCGAAACCATAGCATAAACGCGCATTTTCAAATCTTTTGCTTGTTGTAAGCTATCAATAATTTCAATTGCATTAATGCCTAATCCAGCATCATTCACAGTGGTCAATCCGTAACTAAAACAAATGTCTTCAGCATCTTTTAGTGCTTTTATAGTAACGTCACGGGTTTCCTTTGGCCAATTGTCTAACACCAAGTTTTCAGCATTATCAATTAAAACGCCCGTGAGTTCTCCGTTCTCTAGTACAACTTCTCCCCCTTCAATTTTACTATCCTTTGTGACCTTTCCAAGATCGAGAGCCGCCTGGTTACATAAAATGGCATGACCATCGACTCGACCTAAAGCAATAGGAATATTTGGGAATAAGTTATCTAACAATTTTTTATTTGGAAAGGCTTTGACTTCCCAATCGTTTTGATCCCAGCCACGACCCCTTATATAATTTAGGTTATTTTTATTTTGAAAATCGATAACACGCTTCACTACATCTTCAAAACTTGTTGTCCCCATGAGATCAACAGCCTGTTGATTTCTTCCAAGAACTAAGAAGTGACAATGTGCATCAATTAATCCCGGTACGATGGTTTGAGCTTCTCCATCAAGAATAACTTTTGAATCATAGTTTTCCAAAATAGTTGCAGTAGATCCTACAGCAATAAATTTTCCATCCTTAATAGCAAAGGCTTCGACTTGAGCATTTTCGTCATTTACTGTATATGTGTTTGAATTCGTAACAATTAGATCAGCCTGTTCCTTCTTTGAACAACCTAGAATTAAAATAATTACAACTAAAAATGTGCTTTTTCTCATGGATTTTGAATTGAGCTGTAAAAATAAAAAAAGCGTTCCAATTGGAACGCTTTTATCTCACTTATATCATACTTTTAAAAGTCAAATTTAAATGTTGCACCTGCCAGAAATTGAATGCCTTGAACCGGATAATCCAACCATCGCTTATAATCTTGGTTGGCTATGTTGTTAGCTTTTGCATAGGCTGTCCAACGGTCATTTATGCGGTAACCCACATGAGCATTGGCATCGAAATAACTTTCTAAAACCATGGTTTCTGGACTGGATAAAACCAAGGGATCTACGACGAATCGTTGATCCATGCGTTCGCCAACATAGTATAAATTAGCTCCAGCAAACCAATGTTCATCAATTTGGAAATCCATAAATAGTGAAGCTTTAAAATCTGGTAGATTCCAGGCTTCAGCTTCATCTTCTGTTGTATAATTAAAGTATTCGGCTTTTAAACTCAGTGTAAAATTCCGATTGACATCTACATTGATCTCTCCAAAAACGCTCAAGGTTTTTATATCATCATATACAACTCCGAAAGAATTTCCTTGCTGATAATTTTCGGTTTCACCAATTAAAACAGGGTTCGATTTTATTAAAGCTTGATTATTTGCAGCGTCATAATTTCCACGAATATTATAACTCATATTATTCGACAATTTACCTTTCAGTCCAATATAGGCATCGTATTGTTGATCGGTCGGGATAATCGCTAAGGTTGGCGACATAAATGTGTTATTACTCGCAAACGCATGATAGGTATTTTGAATGAGTCCACCTTCAATACCACCGTAGGTGATCAATATTTCATTAACCAATCTGTAAGATGCCGTCACCTTCGGATATATGAAGAATTTGTTTTTACCGCCTTCAGTATCATTTAAATAATAGGCTGAAACTCCTAAATTTAAAGTTAGGTCATCTTGTCTGATTTGGTAATTAGGCATAACGCCTAATGTGAAATTGCCGTAGTTGATTTCGTCAGGACTAAAATAATTTCTATCAAAATTTCCTTTGATGTAGTCTAATTTTACTGTTCCATTGATGGTTTTATCCTGAACTGGGACGTCAAAACTTGTTGATGCCACAAACCTGTTTTCACCAGAGTCGTAATCGTCTGCAAAACGACGAAACCTCACCTTCCCTGATTTGAGCAACATATCATCAAATTCGATCTCACCTCCAAATTCAAACGAGAAATATTTGTGCTGCGGATCAATATCTGAGGTATTGGCATCATTAAAAAGTGGCTGTGGAACACCATACCAATTATAAACCTGATGCTGATAGCCAGCATCAACATTCCAGGAATAATCACGAAGTTTCTTAGAATAATTCACATTGATCTTTGTGTTCGAAAATTTATCATCAAGCACTAAACTATCAATGCCTCCTTGAGATGAATGATGGCTGATATAACCGCCAACGCTTTCGGTTCTATTAATGGCATGATTCAAATAAAGTTCTCCTAAAAGTGTCGTATAAGTTCCCACACCAAACGATAAGAAATTGTCGTAGAGCGCTTCTTTCTTTGCCTTGTCAACCGTTGCCGCTTTACCTTTGGCAGGTGTAAACGTTGAAGCCACTGGAATAGAAAAGATATTGTATTTGATCATTTTCCTGGTTGTCGTAGTTGCATCATTCAATGAAGGTATTTCCTTTACTTTAAACGCATCTGATATTTTTGGCGTATATGGTTTAACCACATTGACAACCTGCGTATCAATACTATCATTTTCACGTTCTTGCGCTAGTGTATTCCCTATTGCACATAGACAAAAGACAACTATTATGGATTTAAATTCCTTTAGCATATTTGATTTTCGTTTTTTGAATTCTGAATTAATTACCATCGTTGGTTTCTACTGAAGAATTGGTTCTGGCCTGTTCTCTTTTTATGCGATTGAGCTCAGTCTGAGCTTCATCTACAACATCGTCATATTGTGAAAAATTCTTGATGACATTTTCCAAAATATAGGTAGCTTGAAAGGCATCATCAAGTGCATATTGGTTTTTTGCCATTATGATCAATCCCTTTGCTCCAAAGTATTCATAACTTGAATAATCTTTGGCAAGTTTTTGAACAACATCATTAGATCGTTTATACTGACCATCCTTATTTTTGAAGTAGGCATTATAATACAAGGCTTCGGCTGCTAAAGCACCTCCGGCCATTTTTTCAACTTCGGCATAAGCTGACTTGGCCTTAGTTTCATCACCAGTTTTTATAGCAGATCGAGCAATGATCACATGAGCATCACTTCGTACATTTTTATCTACTTTGGAGTTTGATAACACTTTTTCTGAATATGAAACTGCGTCATCATAGGCATCTAATTGGTAGTAAGCCTTCATTAAATTTGATTGTGCAAAGATGACGTTCTGAGGGAAATCAGCTTCACTTTCCAATCGCTTGAGAAGTGGAATTGCGTCGTTATATCTCTTCGCTAATAAATACGTCTCAGAAAGACGTGTTAAGGCTGTTTCCGTAAACTCATTATTTGGTCGCTCTAAAACATATTTATAATGTGGGGCAGCCGTTTCCTTTAAGTCATCTTTGAAATACATTTGTGCTAAATAAAAATGTGCATTAAGAGCATGAAGGCCATTAGGGAACTCATTCAAATAACCGTTCAACTGGTTTATGGCTTTTTTTGTATTTCCAGCTAAATATTGCTTTTCAGCAGACTCATAAGTGGTATTATCCAATTCCTTATCTGTGACATCAACAAAATCTAAAGTACGCACCCAATCGGCATATTCATCAACACGACCAAGATCAACATAGATCAATCTGGCAGATGAAACCGATTGAACGGCTTCTGGTGTTCCCGGATATTGATTTGCAACACCTTTGAACTTTTGCAAAGCACGCTCGTTTTCTCCTGAATTATAATAAACCAAGCCTTGTCGCAGCATAGCTTTTGAAACATAAGGACTTGCTCTATACTCAGAATTCAATTGATCATAAGTTGTCATCGCCTTGTCAATTTGATTGTCTTTTACATACGAATTACCCAGTTCATAAAGCGCGTCATCCCTTAAACCTGAACTTTTATACGATTCAATAAACGATTTTAGTTGATCGATCTTTGCATCGCTTTGACCAAGATAGCCATGACTTATCGCTTTTTGGAAAAAAGGATAATCAGGTTCGATTTCATTAATATTCAAAGCGCGGTCATAGGCAATTATGGCTTGCCCATAATTACTTGACACAAAATAACCATCTCCAAGTCTTAAGTACGCATCGTTCAAGCGTAATTGATCGTTATCTATTTTAGAAACAAAATTTTGAAAATACTCTGTGGCTCTAGCATAGTTCTTTTGCTTGAAATAGGTATAGCCAATGTTATAATCGATATTCGTAAATTCTGGTGTTTCTGAAGCAATCGAGCTGTTTTGAAATTGTTTAAACCCAACTAAGGCCTCATTATAATCGGTAAGATTATAATCGGTTTCCGCTTTCCAGAAGGTCGCTCTTGCTGTGAATGTCGGGTCTAATGATTCTTTTAAAGACTTATCAAAATACGATTCAGCCTCTTGATATTCAGTATCATTATACAATTCTATACCTCTATAAAATGCCACTTTCTGATAGGCCATTTTATAATCATACCCCTTTTTACCTTCCAATAAAATAAGAGCCTCCTTAAAGTTTTTAGATGTGATATACGAATCGATTAACAAGCCTTCAATTTCTTCTTTATAAGGTGTCTCTGGATATTTATTTAAATAGCTTGAAATGACTTGAGGCACCGACTGATAAGGATTACCAATATCGTAACTGATCTTGGCATAATTAAGCCAAGCATCTTCTTGAATTTTTAGATCATAATCCATTTGCGAAGCATTTCGAAATGCATTAAGCGCCTCTTGTTTTTTATCTAATTTGATATAACTTTCCCCTAAGTGGTAATATGCATTTTGGGCAACACTGTTATTGCCATCAATGATTTTATTGAATTCAGAAATAGCTTTTTCGAAATCATTTTGCTTATAATAGGCGTATCCTAATTGGTAATAATCTGTGTTGTTCCAGCGACCACGTTTGCCCTTATATTCGGTTAAATAGGGTATTGATTCAGCATATTTTTCAAGATTAAAATAACTTTCACCAATGATCTTTGAAAGCTCAGAAATTTCATTGTCATCACTGTTAGGCAATTGCTCTTTAGCTAGAGCTATTGCTTTTTCAAAATTGCCTAATTTAAAATTCAGATCTGCTTGATAATAAGATAAATTTTCTTGATATTTTTCATTTTCACTTACTTGATCGAAGTATTCAGAAGCCTTTTCATAATCATCACCTTCATAGGCCATAAATCCGATATAATATTTGGCTTGAGAACCATATTCGGCGGAGTTCTCAACACGTGATAAGTACTTTTTCGCACCAGAATAATTATTTGTATTGAAATTACTGTACCCATAATTAAAATTGAATTTTTCACGCTCACTTCGCGAAAGGGCGTCCTCGTCTACACGTTCATACCATTTTCTGGCATAAGCATATTTTGAATTTTCAAAATAGAAATCGGCAACATCTATAAATGCTGTATTCCGTTTTGTACTCGTAGGATACTCTTCCACGAAATCCATAATAAGGTCATCGGCATTTTGTTGATTTAATCGCACGGCGCAGTTGGCGATATAATAAGCACAATCAGATTTGATCACCTCATCTGTGGCATTATCCTCAATTTGATCAAAGAGGGATTGAGCTGCTAGATACTGTTTACTGTTGTACAAGGATAAAGCTTTCTGAAAATCGACCAAATCGCTCGTATATGCCGCTGATTGTTGTGCATACGAAGGAAAGTTACATAGTATTGCCAAGGCAAAAACTATCAAACATTTTTTTATCATTAAGTTCGTTTTTTGTTGATGTCAAAGATATTTAATCTCCTTTTTTATAACGATTGAAATTTGATATAATTATAAACTAACTTATTAAATGATAAAATTCAATATTATTAGCGGATTTACGTTTTGGGTTTTGACGGATTTAATAATACATTTACAGCATTGAAATTCACACTATGTCAGAAACTGTTGTACGTTTAGAAAATGCATCCATATATCAAGGTGGGACCTTGGTTTTAGGGGAGGTCAATTTCGTTATGAAAAAAGGTGAATTTGTGTATTTGATCGGAAAAACGGGAACCGGTAAAAGTAGCTTTTTAAAAACGCTTTATGGCGATCTTGAATTAACCGAAGGTGATGGTTATATTGTGGGCTTTGATCTTCCTGGGTTAAAGGAAAAAGACATTCCATTCTTACGGCGAAAATTAGGAGTTGTTTTTCAAGATTTTAAACTATTGAATGATCGTACTGTTGAAGGTAATCTGGAATTTGTTTTAAGAGCAACAGGCTGGAAAAACAAAGAGGAGATAGCTGCTCAAATTGAAGAAGTTTTAGAAAAAGTAGATATGAAACATATGGGTTACAAATACCCTTATGAATTATCGGGTGGTGAACAACAACGTGTAGGAATTGCAAGAGCCTTATTGAATGATCCTGAGCTTATTTTAGCCGATGAACCAACTGGAAATTTAGATCCTCAAACCAGTGTTGAAGTCATGGAAGTGCTTCAAGATCTTAATAAAAAAGGACATAACATTTTAATGGCAACACATGATTATGCCATGATCATGAAATTCCCTGGGAAAACATATCAATGTGATAAGAATAAAGTTTATGAGGTTACCCGACGTCAGAACTAAAAGAGCCATTTCAACCAACGCGTCAGGAAACTCATCTTTTTTTCTACGGCTTTATCAAATTTAATTTCAAAAACTCCAAAATTTGAATTGGTATTATTTAGAGTCCCAATTGGCATGGAAATAATTTTCGATTCCGATAAGCGTCCGGTAAATAATACTTCGCCATTAGAAATATTTAAAACATCATAGGTCTGATTCTTTTTTAAGTCGAATTTCGAAAGATCAACACTTACATTAGCACCATTTTTTTCGAAAAGCACAGCCGTAAACTTTGAAGAATCATATTCATTTTGTTTAACAGTCAAAACATTGCGAAGGTTGAACTCTTTTAAATGTTGCCAAGAACTCTTCGATTCAATAACATGTTGCGCTTTCCAATCATTTAGGCTATAATCTTTACTACCCGCAACTCTAAAAGGCACTTTGTTTTTTGTGAAATATGTATTGTTATCAAATTTCCATTTTGAAATGTTGTTTAATGCCGACTTATTGAAATGAAGATACGCAGTGTAGACCGTATTATTCTTAAAGATAAGGTCTTTGGCATTGACAAATCTAAGGGCATAATTTCTTCCAATAAAAACATTATTAATGACCTCAATAGCCTCAAGTGGGGCGCTTGCTCTGTAACCTAAGGATAATGATGTGCCGTGACCACTATTCTGAAAAGATTTTATATCAGTATTATGATAGATGATATTTTCTATGATTTTTATATTCTTGGCGATATTAATCCCATTTCTGTCATCAGTAGCAACAATTATGTTGTCTCGAAATTGCTTTCCAGGTAAGCCGTTATTGAATATGACGTTATTTTTTAAAGTGACGTTTTTTACATATGAAGTCTTTGCTTTTTTCGATGCCGACCATACCTGGACGCCTTTATAGTAATTATTAAAAATAATGTTGTTCTTTACCATTCGAATGGCATTACTTTCATTTTGAATATACATACCTACACCACTTCCTCTTTTTGTGGAAAAGTAGCCATTATTAAAAATAGTACATCCATAGATCAAAGTGCCGCCGGTGCGTTTCCATGATCCCAAACCAGAACCTGGATTATTATGAATTTTAAGATTAATGAATTCACAATTTACACCTGATACATGGTTTAATCCGTTAACAATCTCAAAGCCTTTTTCACCTTGTTTTCTTGCAAATTCACCAATAAAAGTAATTTCTATATTTCTGAATGAAACATGGCTTCCACGTACTTCAAGGACAGAGCCACGTTTAGATGCAACATTGCCATTCAGCACCACCTTTTGATTTTGATAGGCGTCAACAACAATTTTCTTTCTCGCATTTGAACTTCCTAATGAACTTATATACCGGCCTGAATAAACGCCTTCATGTAACCAAATGGTATCGCCACCATCAACAGTATTTGAAAGTTGATCAAGTGCTGTTTGAAGGTCCCAAGGCTTTTGTAGACTACCATTCCCGGATGGCATTCCAGGTGTTGTGCTATGGTTTGGTGGAAAAACATGAAATTCCTGCTGTGACCAGATGACCAAGGGCATAAAAATTATAATAAAAAGTGCTTTTTTTAACTTCATAGAATACAAGTTACAACTACTATACCAATTTTTAATCATATCAAAATCTCGAATTTTTTATGTAGGTTTGATTTCATTATGATTTCGATACTAATCCCAACATTTAATTTTAATACGCATCCCTTGGCTAAAGCCTTGGAGCGACAAGCATTAAAGGCAAATATTGTTTATGAATTGATCTGTATTGATGATGGGTCATTTTCTCATCATAATATCGAAAATCAAAAGATAAATAACCTTAGCCATTGTAAATTTATTGAGGCACAACAAAATATTGGTCGTAATGCAAACCGACATTTACTTGCTAAAAAAGCCCAATATGATTGGCTCTTGTTCATCGATTCTGATGTCCTTCCAAAAACCGAGTCCTTTTTAGTGAATTATCTGGACATGGTAGAAAAGAGTTATGACGCTATTTTTGGTGGTTTTGCCTATGCAGATACCAACCCTGAACCCAATAAAACATTGCGATATACCTTTGGTAAGCATCGCGAAGAAGTTTCCGCTGCAGTAAGAAATAAAAAACCGTATAAGGTCATCATCTCAGCAAATTTTTTGATTAAGAAAGACCTCTTTTTACAGATCAATAAAACTGAAACTAAAAATTTATATGGTTTGGATTATTTATTTGGAGGGCTTTTAAGTTCGCGAAAGTGTAATGTCCATCACATCGACAACGAAGTGTATCATTTAGGAATTGATACAAATGAAAACTATTTGGAAAAAACCAGAAAAGCCGTAGAAACGCTTTATTATATAAATAATCTGAAGAAATTAACCCATCATGAAATTTCAATGCTAAGTATGTTTCAGAAATTAAAATTATTTGGACTTCATAGATTATTCGGAAACCTAATGGCGAATTTTAATACACAGATTGAAAAAAATTTATTAGGTAAAAATCCGAATTTGTTTTTATTCGACATCTATAGACTTGGCTACCTTTGTCGGCTTTAGGACGCTTATTTTTTGTACGCTTTGAATTCCTGGTATTCCCAAAGGTAATCTGATTCGTCAAAAACATGAGATGCTAAAACCAAACACACGGCTCCAGAAGAAAAGTTTTCAAGTTCACGCCAAATTCCTGTGGGAATCAAAATACCAATATTTGGTTTATTTAACATGATGCGCTTTTTTGAAGTGCCGTCATCAAGCACAACATCAAAACTTCCGCTTAATGGTACCATAAATTGGATCAATTCTTTATGAGCATGGCCGCCACGATAGGCATCACTTGGTACATCATATAAATAATAAACGCGTTCAATCTTAAAGGGAATCAAATCTTTTTCAATAACCGAAAGTTTCCCACGACCTTTTTCATCAACGATCTTCGGGATCTCAATGATCGTTACATCTTCTACTGTACTTGTTTTCATACGTGTTTATCGTTTTTCCAATCCTTGAGCTATCAATTTTTTGTAAGTCTTTATTCCCTTATGTCCTTGTTTAAATTTTGGCCAAAGTTCCTTTATTGTAATCAAATCTCGCATATAGACCAAGTAAAGATATTTACACAATCTTAAATAGCCTAAAATTCCAGAATATTTATAAAAAAGTGCGGCGCGCGAAAACACCATTTTATCGCTTCCAAAGTTTTTTCCTGAGCTTTCAAAAGGATGAGAGAGGATAACCTTGGGTTCAAAATAAAGTTTCAGATTGGCCTTTAAAGCATTTCGCATAAATACATATTCGTTGGCAGTAGGAAATATTGCGCCAAGTCCAAAATTTGTATTGAAGTGGACATGATTTTTCTTTAGTGATGCTGGTTTGAAGGCTATTACAACCGAATTGGCCTTGGTAATAGATCTTTTATCATGGCGAATGACCTCTGGATAATCCTTAAATAATTTTCCTGTTTCATCTACCATTTGAAAAGTGATCAAATCGGCATCCTCATACTTACGAAATGCTTCCAAAATATGGCTTGCAAACCCCTCTTTATAACAAACATCGTCATCGGCTATTAAACAGTAATCGCCTTTGGCATTTTGAATTGCTAAGTTTCTACTATGAGGTAATCCTGTTTCAAATGAATTGATCACTCTTATATGATCTTGATCAGAAAGAAGGGGTTCTCCCTTTTGGGTTTGATTGATAACTAGTAATTGAAAATTGGAATGATGATCATGAGGAAACATGGCTTCTAAAAAGGACAGTGATTTCCGATTCATTGTAGATATCAGAATCTCCAAAGTTTCTTTTTTATTAGCAGCAATGTTCATTAAAAAATTATCTTTGAAACAAATGTAAACATTTCATGAGGATTTTATTGATAGGTGAATACAGTGGCCTACACAATACTCTTAAGGCAGGATTGACTGAGCTGGGACACGAGGTTTTACTTGTTGGAACTGGTGACGGTTTTAAAAAATATCCTGTAGACCTCGATCATGATGCCAAGGTTTTTTCCTCTACTTTCCTTCATCCACTTGTAAAATTAGTACATAAAATAACTGGGGTTAATCTCATCCAAAGTGAACGTGCGCGTCGGTTCAAAAAACTCATACCTCAACTTTCAAATTTTGATATCGTTCAATTGATCAATGAACAAAGTATAAAAGTTACTCCCAAAAAGGAAATTGAATTTATCAAACAACTAAAGACTCAAAATAAAAGCTTGTTTTTATTGAGTTGCGGCACCGACTATTCCAGTGTTAAATATGCCCATGATAATAAGTTGCGGTATTCGATCTTAACCCCATTTCAATCTGATGAAACTCTAAAGGCCAATTATAAATTTATTATAAAATACATTTCTAAGCCCTTTAAGCAATTACATGATTTCTTATTTGAGACCATCGATGGTGTGATAGCATCTGATTTAGATTACCATCTTCCACTAGTTGGAAATAAAAAATATTTGGGCCTTATCCCGAATCCGATAAACAGTTTCGAATTAGCATACAACGCTGCAAAAATTGATGGGAAGATCATTATTTTTCATGGTGTTAATTCAACAAACTATGTAAAAAAAGGCAATCGGTTTTTTGAAGAAGCCATCGACTTGATCTCGCAAAAATATTCAGAAAAGATCGAGATCATTAATACAAAAGATCTGCCGTTTAAGGACTATATCAAGGCCTATAACACCTGCCATATCTTACTAGATCAGGTATATTCTTATGATCAAGGTTACAATGCTCTGGAAGCCATGGCCAAGGGAAAAGTGGTATTTACAGGCGCTGAAAAAGAATGGTTGGAGTATTACAATCTGGAGGAAAATTCGGTTGCAATAAATGCCCTTCCTGATACGCGTTCAATTTTCAAAATGTTAGAATGGTTAATTCTTAATCCAAAAAAGATAATAGAGATATCAGCAAATGCACGGCAATTTATTTTAGATCATCATGACTACTTAACTGTATCTGAATCCTATTTGGAAAAATGGAATATAGCTCTTGATAGATAAGCAGCAAAAAAGATTCAACTGTGAGTAAAAAAATTTATGTAGGTTTATAATGAATATTTCTAAAGAATGATGTCCATATATCCTAATCTTTTTATTCCTGGCGCTGCAAAATCTGGCACCTCCAGTTTACACGATCTTTTAGATTGTCATCCAGACATATGCATGTCGGTAGTAAAAGAACCCGTTTTTTGGAATTCACCTTCTTTTAACAATGCAAAACGCATGGCTTGGTATTCAAGTCTGTTTACTGATCCTGATGCAAAAATATTAGGGGAGTCTACCACTTCATATATGTACTATCCCGAATTTATTGCAACGGTAAGGAAACAGTTTAAACATACGCCAAGTTTTATTTTCATTTTAAGAAATCCTATTGATCGCTGTTATTCTCATTATTGGTATATGAAAGGGCGTAAACAAGAAGTTCGAAGTTTTAAAGACAGTGTCCTCGAAGATCTCAACAGTACATTTGAAAATTATGGAAATTTACCAAACAATTACTACCATTTTGGTTTATATGGGAAATGGATAAAACGCTTTTATGAAGCCTTTGGATCGTCTCAAATTAAGATCATTACCCTCGAACAATTAGCCACAGACAGAGTAGCCACGATGAACGATTGTTTTCATTTTTTAGGATTGTCTTCATTAAATGAGTTACCTGATATTAAATCAAATGCGACAAAAAAATTAAAATATCCCAAACTTTTTCATTTCATCAATAAAACAGCAACAGGAAAATACAGATACACCAAAATCGCCAAATATTTAATTTCAAGACAGCGTATAGATGGCATTAAAAAACGCTTAAAGAACATGTCCCTTTTTAAAGGAGGCAACCCCATAACCTATCCTGAGTTATCAGAAAAAGATAGAATATGGTTAAGATCGTTATATCTCGAAGATGTAAAATTATTAAAAGAATTAACTAAAACCGATTATTTTGAATGGACCGATTTTAATAGTTGAGATTTGAATTTTGTAAAGACATCCTTTTATTCTGCCATTGGCACCTCTGTAAGTTTAATTGTAAAATTAATTACAAATAAATTTGTGGCTGTGTATTTGAGTACTAGTGGTATGTTCTTAATTGGTCAGCTCAAGGATTTTCTTAAGATCACGAGCGTTATTAGTAATTTTGGCACTCTAAATGGTACGGTTACCTATACGGCCAGGTACAAAGAAGATGTACTATCTCTAAAAAGTGTGCTTTCAACAAGTTTTAAAATTCACCTTTATTTTTCGCTTGCTGTCTGCGCCTTCACGCTTATTTTTAAGGCAAAGTTATCTGAGTATTTATTCAATTCTTCAGACTATGAAGGCTTTCTCATTGTCTTGGCATTTTCGATAGTAAGTATTTCCATTCATACCTTATTCATGTCGGTGTTAAACGGATTAAAGCAGATTAAACTTTATGTTTTAATAAATATTATTGCAACCATTCTTTCGGCCTTGGTACTGATCGTACTCATCATAAAATATAGTACAATTGGGGCATTTTATGCCTTTGCAATTGGTCAATTGCTTACGTTTTTGGTGTCTTTAATTTTGATCTCGATTTTCAAGCCTTTTTCTCTTAAATTATTGATAGGGCAGTTTAATAACGTTCAATTTAAAAAACTATCGAAATTTTCACTAATGGCTTTGGCTGGACCCATATGTCTGATTTCTGCAACATTCTTTGTTCGTTATTTTTTAGCTTCCGAATTTGATCAAAACCATGCTGGATCATGGGAAGGCATGTGGCGTATTTCAGCAATGTACTTGCTTTTTTTAACAACCACATTCAAATTTTATTTGCTTCCAACCTTCTCCACTTTAGAAGGAATTCAACTGAAAAAAGAAGTTTTTAAAGTTTGGAAATTTATGCTTCCTATTATTGTCATCATTGCATTGACCGTTTATTTTCTAAGAGATTTTGTGATCAACACACTTCTTGATAAAGAGTTTTTTCTAGTCGGAACACTTATAGGGTTTCATCTTATTGGTGATACTATAAAGATCAATGGTTGGGTACTTGGCAATATTTTAATTGCAAAAGCGAAGACTAAGGCCTTTATATTTTTTCAAATTGAGTGGGCACTTGTATTTGCTGTGCTCACCTTTGTTTTTGTGAAAAATTACGGATTTGTAGGTGTTTCAATAGCATACTTCCTAGCCTATTTAATACATTTCATTCTTATGAATGTCTATTTTAGGAAGTTACTTTGGGTAAAACCTTGATCAGGTGAGATCATGAGGTTCATCTTCAATAAGACCAAAAAGAGAGCTTCCAAATATTATTAATATGACAATGTAGTAAAGTACATAACTGACAAAATGGGCCATATTTGCACCTTTCACCCCATAAATATCTATAAGATAAATGCTTGTGAAATAGGTCATCAATAGTAAAAACATTTCGGTGATGATAAAATGCCAAAACATTTTTTTCGCAATAAATTGATAAGCAATAACTACCGATAGTACTTTTACAAAATCACCGAGAATTTGCCAGCCAAACAGATCCTCTACTGGTATGAACTCATCTGTTAATAATAGGGTCACAATCAAAGGACGCAGTAAGTAGATCACCAAAAGGCCTAAGGCAAAAACTGGTATGATAGTTTTATAAAAATCGAAGATCTCATCCCTAAATTCTTGTTTGTTCTCGATTTCAGCAAAACGAGGTAAAAAGTATAAGGCCATAATTGAATTCACGAACATCAGATAATAAGATGAAATTCTATTCATGGCTTCCCAGAATCCGGCCTCTTTCAGTCCTTCAACTGAAATGATATGATTACGAATCGCAATAATTACAAACGGAAAGGCAATCCCTGAAACAACTGCCATAAGGGCATAAGGGCTGAATTTTTTTAACCAAGCGACATCAATGCTGGTTACTTTGATCATTGAAGTGAAATTTTTTCTATTTAAAATTCCAACCAAGGTGATCAAAAACATAAGCGACGGAGAAATGACCACCGAAATTAAGGCACCGTCAATATTATTCTGCCAGATCAATAAGAGTGTAACACTCAGACCCATGATCTGTCCTATAATATTTATGATCATTAAAAATGAATACTTCGCAAAACCGTTCATTATTGAAAAACTGAACAGATTCAGAGAATAAAAAGGCAGTGCCAAAGCCATAATCTTTATGACATAAATAAAATCATATTGATCTGAAAACAGAAAGTTATTGATCAATTCTGCATTATAGTAGGTCAGCAAACTTATAAGTACAGTCGATAAAAATCCGAGGTAATAGGCAGTAGATAAGGTCTTGCTCAATTTTACCGCATCATTTTTAAAATCGCTTATATACTTTACAACGCCGTTGTAAATTCCCAGAGATCCTATGGATTGCATTGATTTTAGAAAACTGCGCATATTCCCAATCAGGGCCATCCCTTCAGGGTTTATATAATAAGCGATAAATTTTGTGGTTAAAATCCCAGCTAAAATTTTAGTAAACACAGTTGCTGAATGCAATCTTACGGCACTGATTAGAACTTTTTTGTTGATATACTCAATGATCTTTTTCAACTAGTAGGAATTAAGGCAATTAATAATGGCATCCACCTGAGCCTTTGTTAAAACAGGGTTTAATGGAATGCTTACAATAGTATTATGGATTTCTTCAGTAATGGGAAGATCCATATGTTTAAATTCTTTTAATGCGACTTGTTGGTGTGGTGCAATAGGATAGTGAATCAAAGTTTCAATACCATTATTTTTTAGATGTGAAATAAAGCCATCTCGATCATCAATACGCACTGGAAATTGATGAAACACATGATCCTTATTATTTGAATATTGAGGTAAGGTTATCTTATCATTTGAAATATTTGCGATATACTGTTTTGCAATCCTGCGTCTTTTAGTGTTGTCAGCATCTAACTTCTTCAATTTTATATTTAGAAAGGCTGCCTGAATTTCATCAAGCCTTGAATTCTGACCTTTTACTTCACTGACATATTTTGAAGCATTACCATAATTACGTAATTTGAATAACATGCTTGCTAATTCTTCATCATTGGTAGTAACGGCACCACCATCACCAAGGGCACCAAGGTTTTTACTGGGATAAAAGCTAAATCCTGCGGCATTTCCAAAATTACCTGCTCTAACACCGACTTCGTTCTCTGCGCCATGAGCTTGGGCTGCATCTTCAAAAACCATAAGATTATTGGATTTTGCAAGATGATTCAATGCCTTCATATCAGCTAGCTGACCATATAAATGTACAACCAAAATAGCTTTGGTTTTTGAACTTATTGCCCCTTCTAATGAAGAAGCTGATAGGTTATATGTTGAGGCATCAGGTTCTACCAATTTTGGGATCAGTCCTGCTTGAATTATAGCCAGTATTGACGCTATATAAGTGTTCGCAGGGACTATGACCTCATCGCCGGTTTTGAGTCGACCTAATTCTATATTCGCCTTAAAGATCAAGATTAATGCATCCAATCCGTTAGCCACACCGATACACATTTTCGTGCCACAATACGCAGCAAAATTGGCTTCAAAATTTTTCAGATGTTCACCCAAGATGTAACGTCCAGAGCTTAGGAATGTACCAAAGGCTTCTGTGAATTCACTTCTAAATTGCTCATTATATGATTTTAGGTCGAAGAATGGGATCATATAAAAACTGATTTAAGGTTTTTATAATTTTCAGTTGAAAATTGGTAATGATCATGTACTACGGTTCGTGCTCCAAAATCTTCTTTCCATTTTAAGAGACCTTCATTGATGTGTTGTCCATTATTTTCATTAGAAATGCCGAAATCAAAATAAGGTTTATCTCGAAAAATATCATTGATCAATTTATCAAAAACGAAATCTAAGCTACCTAGTTCCTGTTTGTCTTCTCCAGCGGAAATGTATTGCGCATGGGCGACTTGTTCTGTTTCAAAAATTGTCACGCCAGCAACTAACCTATCATTTTTATAGGCATTAAATTGACGAATATGATTCGGGAATTTTTCCTTCAATAATGTGATTTCATCTAGAGAGTGTGTTGGAGAAGTCTTATGTTTCTGCTTCAAATTTGGAATCAAAATGGAATTCCAAAACTCCTCAAATCCTTGAGACTCTCGTAATTCTAAGTTATTCTTAAGCGCCTTTTTTAAACCGCGTTCCCTATTGGACGATCGCCCAAGAGAACTGGTATCATTTCCTATTACAGAAGTGACGTCTCGACGTACAAGACTGGCCTCTAATTTGAAGAGAAGGTAATCTATTTCGTCACTTGGCATGCGGTTATATATTCGAGGTAGGGTCTTAATGGTCATACTTTGTATGCCTTCAGAATGGTAAAATTCCAAAATGGCTTGAAATACAAGTAATACATCAGAAAAATAAACCTTGGATTTTAATACAAGACCACCATAAGACAATCCCTGATGTGAGATAATTTGATCCTTTTGAGCATTAGCAGGAAACACGGCAATCAATTCATCTTTCTTAAAGACCAATACCGAAGCATCCTGAAAACGGTCTTTATGATAATCCATGAAATCCCGTTGAAATAAAAAGGTGGCATTTTTGGCCTTGTTAACAAAGTCGTTCCAAAGCTCCTTGTGTGTACTCTGATATGATTTTACCGAATAAATAGCAATCTGTTTAACTACAGCGTGAAAATACTAATTTTTCTTAACAACCAAATCAAAAGAATCGAGCTAAAGTAGGTTGATGAAATTGAATACGAATATATCTGAATCAATTACAACTTAGATACTCTTATTACGCTTTCTTTCAACCTCGGTTAAAAGGATCTTTCTTAATCTTAGATGATTTGGTGTCACTTCAACATATTCATCCTTCTGAATATATTCTAAAGCTTCTTCAAGTGAGAATTTTATAGCAGGAACAATTTTCGCCTTATCATCAGCACCAGCCGAACGTACATTACTTAATTTCTTTGTTTTAGTGATATTGATGACCATATCATCGCCTCTTGAGTTTTCACCAATAACCTGACCTTCGTAGATCTCTTCACCTGGATCAACGAAAAAGCGACCACGATCTTGTAATTTATCTATTGAATAAGGAATGGCTGTACCCTTTTCCATAGACACAAGACTTCCATTCTGGCGCTCAGGAATACCCCCTTTAATAGGTTGATATTCTTTAAAACGATGCGCCATAATAGCTTCACCAGCAGTTGCCGTTAGCAATTGATTTCTTAACCCGATGATCCCGCGAGACGGTACCATAAACTTACAGATCATTCGTTCGCCTTTCGCTTCCATGCTCAACATTTCGCCTTTTCTCATGGTTACCATTTCAATAGCCTTACCAGAAACAGCTTCTGGGAGGTCTATGGTCATTTCTTCAATAGGCTCACACTTGACACCGTCAATCTCTTTAATAATTACTTGCGGTTGACCTATTTGTAATTCGTAACCTTCGCGACGCATTGTTTCAATAAGAACCGAGAGATGAAGTACTCCTCTTCCAAACACTAAAAACTTATCTGCACTATCAGTATCTTTTACTTCTAAAGCTAAATTTTTCTCGAGCTCTTTGGTCAATCTATCTTTGATATGTCTTGAAGTCACATATTTACCATCTTTTCCGAAGAACGGCGAATCGTTTATAGTGAACAACATACTCATTGTAGGCTCATCTATAGCAATTGTTTTTAAACCTTCCGGTGCTTCAAAATCGGCAATAGTATCTCCAATCTCAAATCCTTCCAATCCAACTATAGCACAAATATCTCCGGCCTGAACTGCATCTACTTTTTTTCGACCAAGACCTTCAAAAATATGTAATTCTTTAATTCTTGATTTCACAATAGATTTATCTCTTTTCACCAAAGAAACCGGCATACCGCTTTTTAATTCACCACGCTGTAATCTTCCTATAGCTATTCGACCTGTAAAAGATGAATAATCTAAAGAGGTGATAAGCATTTGGGTTGTTCCTACCTCAATTTTAGGAGAAGGCACATGTTCAACAACCATATCTAATAAAGGCTCGATATTGTCTGTAGGGTTGTTCCAATCGTCGCTCATCCAATTGTGTTTCGCCGAACCATAAACAGTTGGAAAATCTAATTGCCATTCTTCAGCGCCAAGTTCGTACATTAAATCAAACACAGCCTCATGAACCTCATCAGGTGTGCAATTTTCTTTATCAACTTTATTGATGACCACACAGGGTTTTAGTCCGAGGTCAATAGCTTTCTGCAATACAAAGCGTGTTTGAGGCATAGGCCCTTCAAAAGCATCAACCAGCAGTAAAACACCATCTGCCATATTTAAAACACGTTCGACCTCACCGCCAAAATCAGCGTGACCAGGAGTATCTATGATATTGATCTTGGTATCCTTATAAATTACAGATACATTTTTCGAAGTAATGGTAATGCCACGTTCACGTTCAAGATCATTGTTATCAAGGATCAAGTCTCCCGTGTTTTCATTCTCACGAAACAACTGACAATGATACATGATTTTATCAACTAAGGTGGTCTTTCCGTGATCGACGTGTGCAATAATTGCAATATTTTTTATTGTAGCCATAACTGCCTAATTTAAGCGTGCAAATGTACGTTATATTTTACCATTTAGTTAATTATATGTTATAATTTAAAGCTAAGGTAATTTCGGCCAGATCTTTGCGTTTGCTATATATGTTGATTAGGTGAGATCATTATTAGCAAACCAACCGCATGTTTAATAATATTACACCTACATCTGAACCTTAAAAAATGATAACAGATGAAACTTGTGACCAAATATGCAAATCACATTCCTTACCTCTATTTTATTGCGGTAATTGCTTTTCTTTTTACAGATACTAATAGAAAAGAAGGCCTTTTGGCATTTCCAATATTGCTTTTTGGAATTCCGTTTTTATGGCAATTGATCAAACCTAATCCGAAATTAAATTTTGGACTCGGCATTACCTTTGTTTGTCTTTCGTCATATTTGATACTCGCCTATTTATCTGATGTATTTCAAATCTTTTCATTTGGTGAAGGCATTCAACGCTTCGCCTTTTTAGGCGGTATCTTTTTTATTGCCAACTTTATTATGTCGCTCTGGATCATCAGAAATAGTTTAAATAGAGCATTATAATGATTATCTTTGCTGACTTAAAAGCAAAGAAATGACATCGACTGATATTCCGAAGTTAAAACACAGGTCTTCTAATAATTTCTTTTTACTTGCAGGGCCCTGTGCCATTGAAGGTGAAGACATGGCGCTACGTATTGCTGAAAAAATTGTCGGAATTACTGATAAACTTCAGATACCCTATGTCTTTAAAGGCAGTTTTAAAAAGGCGAATAGAAGTCGGATAGATAGTTTTACAGGTATTGGTGATGAAAAAGCCCTGAAAATTCTTCAGAAAGTTGGATCTACCTTCGATATTCCTACAGTAACCGATATTCATGAAGTTTCGGATGCTGAGATGGCTGCGCATTATGTTGATGTGCTTCAAATACCTGCGTTTTTAGTGCGTCAAACCGATCTGGTGGTTGCAGCAGCAAAAACTGGAAAAGTGGTTAATTTGAAGAAAGGGCAATTCATGAGTCCAGAAGCTATGAAACATGCTGTGAAAAAAGTGAAAGATTCAGAGAATGAAAAAGCCTGGATCACAGATCGAGGGACTATGTTTGGTTATCAAGATATGATTGTTGATTTTAGAGGCATACCAACCATGCGGAACTTTGCTCCTGTCGTTCTGGATGTGACACATTCATTGCAACAACCCAATCAATCCAGCGGTGTTACAGGAGGTCGACCAGACATGATTGAAACCATTGCTCGAGCTGGAGTCGTAAATCATGTGGATGGCTTGTTTATTGAAACACATTTTGATCCTGCCAATGCCAAAAGCGATGGTGCCAATATGTTGCATTTAGATCATTTGGACAGATTATTATCCAATTTGGTTGCGATTAGAAAAACGGTTAATGACCTTTAGTTTTTTTCAATTCTTTTATTTCAAAAGACTAGTTTAAAGTAATAGAATAGTTGCAAATGACAATTATTTTAATTTACTTTGTTTTTCAAAGTACTTTTATATGGAATCAAAAGATTATTTGAAAGACCTTTCCGAGATCAAGGATATCATGCATAAATCTACCCGATTCATGTCTTTAAGTGGTCTATCGGGAATTTTAGCAGGTATCTTTTCACTAATTGGAGCCTGGCGGGTTCACGATATCATTTACGCTACAGAAACCCCTTCGAAAGACGCTTATAAATCGATTGTTATTTATGAATTAGAAATGCTTCAGATCGTAGCCATTGCTATAATAGTTATTATTTTATCAATGCTCGCTGGAATTTATTTTAGCTGGAGAAAAGCGAGAAAACATAATGAAAAATTGTGGGATGCCGCATCAAAACGACTCTTGATAAACTTCTTGATCCCACTCGTCACTGGCGGGTTCTTCATTTTATTCCTAATAGAAAAAGAAATTTATGCATTTGTTGCACCGCTTACCCTTGTATTTTATGGGTTGGCTTGTGTAAATGCAAGTAAATATACTCTAGGTTATACGCGATATCTTGGAATAACCATGATCATTATAGGACTATTATCAGTTTATTATTTAGGATATGGATTGTATTTTTGGGCTTTCGGATTCGGGGTTTGCCATATCGTTTACGGCCTATTAATGTATTTTAAATTTGATAAGAGTTGAATGATTCTTTAGAACTTAAAAATTTTTATTCACTTAACTTCTTTATTATGACAGCAAACAAAAGAATATCAATAATAATAGCATCAATTGTCATTATTTTATTAATTCCTTTTACGGCCATGCAATTCACAGATCAAGTGAATTGGAAATTATTCGATTTTATCGTTGCTGCTGGGCTTCTATTAGGAACTGGTGCATTAATTGAACTCGCCATCAGAAAAATTAAAAAACCTGAACAGCGCATCGCTTTAATTATTGCCATACTAATTTTGCTACTTTTAATTTGGGCGGAATTGGCTGTAGGCATTTTTGGCACAGCATTCGCAGGAAATTAAAACACATGATTATCGTTAATAAATGAGCATCCTTTCTAAACTAAATAAAGCCTTTGATCACCGCGTTCGCCTTGGAATAATGTCAGTTCTGATGGTTAATGAATATGCCGACTTTAGGACATTAAAAGACCTTTTGGAAGTAACTGATGGGAATTTGGCCAGTCATATTAAAGCTTTAGAAAAAGTGGACTACATAAAGGTTGAGAAACAGTTCATTGCCCGTAAGCCCAATACTCAATATAGCGCCACCAAACTTGGCCAGGAAGCGTTTAAAAAACATATTGATGCCTTGGAGCATCTTATAAATAAACACTAATTTTTTTATCATTTTACTTTGAAATTCAAAGTACTTTAATTATTTAACATGGAACAGACAGAAAACAAAAACAAATTCGGACATTGGATCAAAACCTCAATAACAGCTCGCATGATCATGGTTGGTGCGTTAGTTCTCATCCTATTGATTCCGCTTATCTACATTGAAGAATTGATTCGTGAACGCTCGAACAGGCAGCAAGAAGTCGTTAATGAAATTTCGGAAAAGTGGGGAAAGGAAGTGCTTATCTATGGTCCTGTATTAAGGATCCCTTATATATCCTATCTTGAAAAAACAGTCACTGATGCCACCACAAAAAAAGTAACCACAGAGACCATTGAAGAAACCAACTATGCCTATTTCTTTCCTGACAGTTTAGACATTACAACGACTATCAATCCTGAAGAAAAAAGCAGAGGCATCTATACAACTGCAGTCTATCAGAGTAAAATGCATATGTCTGGAAATTTCAGTAAACCAGATTTTTCAGAGATGGATATTAAAGATGAAGAAATCCTCTGGGAAAAGTCGAAGATCATCATGCAAACATCGAATCTGAAAGGCGTCAACGATTTGGTTTCAATTCATATTGGAAAATCAGAATACCCATTCTCCAGTCAATACACGGGTAATAACAATCAACTTATCAACCAAGTAATAATGCGCGATCTTATTAGTAAATCCGTCAGCATTGAAGACCTACCAAAAACTTCAAATAAAACCTTTAATATAAATTTGAATATAAACGGGAGTAAACAAATCAGTTTTATTCCTATTGGAAAAGAAACCAGGACCCAAATAAAATCTGATTGGAAAACTGCTAATTTTTTTGGTGAATTTCTACCTTATAACGATGACAAATTAAATGCCAGTGGTTTCGACGCGAAATGGAAAATCCTTGATATTAATAGAGCTTTTTCACAACAGCATTTTAACTTTTTACCAGACTTGAGAGCCTTCGCCTTTGGTGTTAATTTTATGATCCCAGTTGATGAATATCAACAAAGTGAACGCTCTGCTAAATATGGATTTCTTGTTATCAGTCTCACATTTTTAATCTTTTTCCTGATCCAAACTCTGAGCAAGATCCCTATTCATCCGTTTCAATATTTAATGATTGGATTGGCCTTGATCATGTTCTATACGTTATTAGTATCTATATCTGAACATAGTAATTTCCTAAAAGCATATCTCATATCTGGAATTTCAGTTATTATTCTTATTAGTCTCTACTCTAAATCAATCTTAAAAAATGTGAAATTCCCGTTGCTTATTGCTACTTCACTCACCACGTTATACGCCTTCATTTATGTGATCATTCAATTAGAGAATTATGCTCTTCTTGTGGGCAGTATTGGATTGTTCGTTATTTTATCGCTGGTCATGTATGTTTCAAGGAAAATTGATTGGAACAATGGATAAGTTTAGTTGGTTGTGAACCTGACCTATATCTACTTGGATATGGGTCGGACTTCTTATATAAATTTGTAACTTTCTAAAATGCTAAAATTCAATCGTGTTTATTTCTTACTGTTCCTAACACTTTTTGTGATCGAAGCATGTATTGCGATATTCTTGAAGGATGGCTTCATTAGACATACCTTCGGTGATTTTCTTGTCGTTATTCTGATCTATTGCTTTATTAGAAGTTTTATAGTCATTCATCCTATAACTCTCGCGATTATTGTTTTGTGTCTGGCCTTCTGTGTAGAGTATTCACAATATTTCAATCTGCTTGAACGTCTGGGTTGGGAAAATAATACAATAGCCAAATTGGTATTGGGAAGCACCTATCATATGGGTGATCTCTTGGCCTATGTCTTTGGCATTGCTTTGGTCATTATTGTCGAAACTAAATTAGCAAAACAGTCACAATAATTTTTTAACTTAGTTGGCATCCAAAAACATGAAAATGAAAGCAATTATAAAATGTCTTATTATCCTCCTTCTTTTTATAAGTTACTCCTGTAACTCACAGGATGTACATCCCACAGAAATCATTTGGGATTCCTGGGGCGTACCACATATTTCTGCAAATAATATAGAAGAATTGTTCTTTGCTCAAGGATGGGCTCAAATGAAGAATCATGCCAACCTTATAACAGAACTTTACGGCAGCTCCAGAGGTAAAGGCTCAGAATATTGGGGAAAAGATAAACTGCAAAACGATAAATTAATCCATACTTTAGGATTTGAAGATTTGGCCAAGCAATGGGAGTCAAAACAGGATCCAGAGATAAAAACCATTTATAAGTCATTTGTAGATGGAATGAATGCCTATGCCGAAGCGCATCCAGATGCTATTGATGAAAAAAACAAAGTAGTTCTGCCTTTAACAACTAAAGATATGAACATGCATAGTATGTATGTGATCTTTACGCGGTTTATTGCAGGAAACGATTTGGGACGCGTGCAACTTTGGCCCGATATGGGTTCAAATACTTATGCCATAGCACCTAAACGATCAGCCTCAGGAAATGCGATGCTTGTTCAAAATCCGCATTTACCTTGGTGGCAAGAATTTTTATTTTTTGAATCGCAGTTGACTTTAAAAGGAAAACCGATGTATGGTACTACTTTGGTGGGGTTTCCTGGAATTGCAATTGGCTTTAATGAACATCTTGGGTGGAGTCATACTGATAACACCATTGATAATGCCGATACCTATGAATTAGAACTTCAAAACGATGGTTATGTTATTGATGGAGAGGTCAAACCTTTTGAAATCTCTTCCAAAACAATTAAAATTAAGCAAGATGACGGTAGTTATACGGATCACGAAATTCCTTTAATGAAAACCATTCATGGTCCAGTGGTTAACACATCTGAAAATAAAATTTTAGCATTGCGCATGGTTGGTCTGGATAGACCCAATATGTTCTTGCAATGGTGGCGCATGATCAATAGTACCAGCTTTGATGAATTCGAAACCGCGTTGAAAATGGCGCAAATTCCATTTTGGAATGTCATGTACGCCGATAAACAAGGTGATATTTTTTACCTTTTCAACGGTTTGGTTCCAAAACGCGCTTCTGGTGACTGGGCCTATTGGGATCGTGTTATTCCTGGCGGAAAATCACAGGATGTATGGACGGAAGTTCATCCTTACAGCGATCTTCCAAAAGTAAAAAATCCTGAAAACGGTTGGCTTCAAAACGCCAACGATCCACCTTGGACCAGTACCATCCCAATGATCTTAGATCCTAATGATTTCCCAGCGTATATGGCTCCAAAATTCATGGCTTTCAGGCCGCAGCGTGCTGCGAGAATGCTTATTGAAGATGAATCTATAAGTTTTGAAGAGTTGGTAGATTATAAACTATCAACGCACCTCGAATTCGCAGATAGGATTCTTGATGATCTTTTCATTGCCGTTGACAACTCAAATTCTGAAAAGGCAAAAGCAGCGAAAAAAGTGCTTGAACAATGGGATCGTGAGGCTGACGCAGATAGTAAAGGTATGCTTCTCTTTTATAATTGGGCAAGGAAATTTAATGTCTGGAATAACTCGAATTATGCTAAAGGCTGGGATATGAATAGCCCGAATACAACTCCAGATGGACTGTCTGACCCTAAACAAGCAGTAAAATTATTAGAGTCGGCTGCTTTTGAGTTGGAATCCAAATTTGGTAGTTTGGATACACCTTGGGGTGATTATTATCGAATTAATTATAACGGCAAAAATTTGCCTGCAAATGGCATTGATGGATCTATGGGTGTATTTCGTGTTGCATGGCCAGGTAGAGCCGATGCTGATCATATGTATGTTGGCGGAGGAGATTCCTGGGTGAGTGTTATTGAATTTGGAGATAGAATTAAAGCCAATGTGTTATTAAGTTATGGAAATGCTACGCAAAAAGATTCACCTCACTTTGGTGATCAATTAGAATTGTTTTCAAAAAAGGAATTACGTGAAGCCTGGTTTTATCCCGAAGAGCTGTTTCCAAATATAGATCATATTGAAATTCTCACCGAAAATGGTTTCATCAAAAAAGAATGATTATTTATTCTTTAATAGCATTGATTTTTAATTCAATATTGATCTTATTTCCGATAAGACCATTCATAGAACCAAAAACTAAATTGAAATCCTTACGGGTTATTTGAGTTTCGGCTGAGAATGTAACTTTTCCTGAATCTTTTTTAATATCCGAATCAAACTCAAAAAGTATCGGTCGTTCAACATCCTTAATTCTCAGAACTCCTTCAAGCTGTTTTTTTTCATCAGAATAGTAGATCACAGTAGATGTAAAATGTATCTCCGAAAAGTTTTCGGCATCTAGATAAGGCGCGGTAATAATTATATTATCACGTTCCTTATTATCAGTAAATATACTTTTGACCGATATCGCGCAGTCTACCTCAATCAATTCATTGTCCTTTAGTTTGAATTTTCCTGAAAACGATTTGAAATTACCATTAACCCTTAAAACGCCTAAATGAGATATCGTAAATTTTACCTGAGAATTTGAATTATTAAATTTGTAATTTTCTTCCTGTCCACGTGCAATTGTAACACTACTCAAACACATAAATAATGTTAGCACCAGACCTTTAAAATGATTTTTACTCAGCAATTGCAAGGATATTAAGTGTAATTTTTACATCATTGGCAACTAACATTGTTCCGTTTGGAAGTTTTCTATCGAATTTCACGCCATAATCCTGACGATCAATAACTATAGAAGCTGTAAAGGCAATAGACTGTTTTTGAGTAGCCAAGTCCATGAGCGGACCTTTAACTTCGAAAGGCAGTTCTATTTCATTAGTAACACCATGGATGGTGAGATCACCAAGGAGATAATTTATATCGTCTTTACTAATTACTTTTTTTGAAACAAAAGATATTTCAGGATAGGTAGCTTGATCTAAAAAGGCGACGCTTTTCACAGCCTCTTCCCCTCCTATATTATTAGCATCATAACTATCCACTTTAATGGTTGATGTTGCTGATGTTTGTGCAATTTGTTCTGCATTATATGTTATCGTTCCTTGTACATCCTTGAATCGGCCAACAACATCTACCACACCAAAGCGTTCAACCTCAATTTGAACACTGCTATGACTTGAATCAATAGTGTAATCTTGTGCAATTAGAGTTGAAGATATCAGTGAAAAGATTATCCATAATAATAGTTTCGTTTTCATAAGTCAAATATTGGTTTATATTTCATTTTTTGTTATCATCGATTTATCAATTTCTTAATTTGCCCATGAATACACTAGCCTTAGAATTAAATGGATTACCACTAGCACGTCTTAATAAGACAACCTGACCACAGTGCCAAACTGCGTCTTCAATTGGTCCGTTGATGTTATTCCAGAAAGGGAATTCTGAAGAATTACCGCCCCTTTCAAAAATGAGGGTAAATTGAGATAGATCATCACTTTTTCTTAATATGTCGGCAGCTGTTTTAAAATTCTCCAATGTTTTTTTTCGCTTTTCGGCAAAGGTCATTTCAGCTTCATCTCCACCAGAATTCGGCTTTTTCAAAGTTGCATTAACAATTACTTTAGACAAACCATATAAATGATCGATTGTTTCAGCAGTCGTTCTTCCATCTTCAGAAGGTTTGTAAACAAGGTCCACATCACGCAGTCCTTCTGTCGCCCAATAATATCGAAAGCCGAGCCCATCAATCATTCGAGCTGCAACTGTACAAGCAGTATAGGATTCAGGGTAATCTGGAATTTCATAATAAGGTAAATCATCGCTCAGCGTTTCTTGAGCGATCGATATAGTTGAAAAAAATAGGAAAGTACAGAAGGCAAAAATTAGATTTAGTTTCATGTCTATTAGAGTTAATTCCTAGTAAAATAACTCAAAATATCATGTTATAAAAACAATTAAGAAAAAACCTCTAGCAATTTAACAACTGGTTTAATCTTTAAGCTTTCTATCTGTGCTTATCGCATTGATACCATATTTATCAATTAAATAAACCAAAGAAGTCATTGTGGCTGCTCCCAATTCCAATTCACGTTTATTAACTGCATCAAAAGTATCATTTGCAGCATGGTGATAGTCAAAATAACGTTGTGAGTCTGGTCTAAGGCCTGCCAGGACATTATCATTTCCTTTGAGTGGTCCGACATCAGCGCCGCTTCCACCCTTCTTAAAATAATGAATTAAATACGGTTCGAATAAAGGCTTCCAAGATAGAATTTGCTCAAAATTGGCATCACTACAATCAAATGAAAATCCTCTTGGTGTAAAACCCCCAGAATCACTTTCCAAAGCAAAAATATGATTCTCATTTTTTCGTTTGGCCTCTTCGGCGTACTTGTTTCCTCCTCTTAACCCATTTTCTTCATTCATAAACAAGACCACTCGAATGGTTCGTTTTGGTTTAATACCTGATTCTTTAAGTAGACGCAATACATCCATTGATTGAACGCATCCAGCTCCATCATCATGTGAACCATCACCTAAATCCCACGAATCTAAATGTCCACCAACCAAAATGATTTCCTTTGGAAATTCACTACCCGTTATTTCACCAATGACATTATAAGATTGTACATCTTTGAGTTGCCTGCAGTTTTGTTTAAAATAGAATTTTATGGAATCATCTAGTTTTAACATACTACTCAACAGCTCAGCATGCCTTGTACTTATCGCAGCTGAAGGTATCCGTTGCTCATTTGGGAGGTCGCCATAGGTCATACTTCCTGTATGAGGAAAATCATCTATTCTTAAATTCATCGAACGTACGATCACACCAACTGCGCCTAATTTTCCAGCTTCCATGGCACCAGCATAACGTTGATCTACACAACCACCATAGGAACTAAAGGTATTGATCAGGGTTTCATCCATCGGGCGATTAAAAAAAACGATCTTTCCTTTTACCGATTCCATTGGTAAGTCCTTTAGATCCTCAATGCCTTGAACTTCAATTACATTCGCTTTTAAGCCTTCAATAGGCGTAGAAATTGAGCCTCCCAAGGCACAAATATTCATCGGAATGGTTTTACCTGGTTCTGTTTCTAAATAAGCAAATTCAGGAGTTCCTCTCACCCATTTCGGGACCATCACTGGCTGTAGCCATACTTTATCTAAACCAATACTATCTAACATGCGTTTCGTATAATCAACCGCATATTGTGCATTTAACGAACCCGATAATCGGCCACCTATCTTATTAGATAAATGGTCCAGCCATTGATAGCTCATCCCATTTGACAGGGATGTGTTATAAATTTTCTTGATGTTTTCAGCGTCTGATTGTGGAAAAGCAGCTATTGAAAGGGCAAGTGCTATAACTATGACAATATTTCTCATAAGATTAAAGATTATTCATTTTTTAATTGTTGCTTATATAGGTCGATATTGGCCTTGACTTCTTCATCTAATTCAGGTTCTTGAATATCTGAATACGACGTTAATGTTTCGTAAAGAATCTTTGCCACCAAATATCGCGCTGTTGGTTTATCATCGGCGGGAATTGCGTACCAAGGTGCGTGAGGTTTTGACGTTCTGTTAAGAGCGTCTTCATAACATTCTTGATACTTATCCCAAAGCTTACGTTCTTTGAGGTCGCCCGGCGAAAATTTCCAATGTTTTTCTTCCTTGTTCAATCGTCTTAATAGGCGATTCTTTTGCTCTTCTTTAGATAAATTAAGAAAAAACTTGAATATTATTGTACCGTTTTCGACTATATGCTTTTCAAAATTATTGATTTGTTCAAAGCGTTGATCCCAAAAACTGGCATTGATATCATCTATAGATGTTACAGAAGGAATATGTTCTCCAAGGATATAACCCGGATGCACTCTGGTAACTAGAACATTTTCATAATGTGTACGATTAAAGATTCCAAATTTGCCGCGAGCTGGAAGGGCGATATAGTGTCGCCAAATATAGTCATGTTTGAGTTCAAGAGGTGTAGGTACCTTAAAACTATGAACCACAACACCACGCGAATTGAAATCTTTAAAGACTTCTCTAATCAAGCTATCCTTACCTGCTGTATCCATACCTTGGATACAAATAAGAACAGCATATTTGCCATGAGCATAAATTGTATCTTGAAATTTCCCTAGTTTCCGACGTAATCGCTTCAGTTCATCTTCTACCTCTTCTTTTGTTGCTTGAACATCAATTTTCGTTACCGTATCTTTTAATTTTATGGGTGCAGATACCTTAAAATCATTTATGTTTAGATCTTTCATACTAAATTTTTTAAGTGGTCATTAAAATAACTATTATTTTAATAATTACATCGGCATTATTTAGATGCAAATAATTTCACATCAGTTTCACTAACCTCCGAACCGCCTAAAATTATAAGGCGTTCTACAACGTTTCGCAATTCACGAATATTTCCTGTCCAATCGTATTCCTGTAATAATTTCAATGCTTTAGATGAAAAAGATTTTTTTGAGATCCCTTGTTCATTTGTGATCTTAGCAGCGAAATGCTCAACAAGCAATGGAATATCTTCTCGTCTATCGTTCAAGGCTGGAACTTGTATAAGAATAACGGCCAAACGGTGATATAGATCTTCCCTGAATCTACCTTCTTCGATCTCTTTTTTAAGGTCCTTATTCGTTGCTGCAATAACACGAACATCAACTTTAATATCCTTATCACTACCTACACGTTGCACACTATTTTCTTGTAAGGCTCTTAACACCTTGGCCTGAGCAGAAAGACTCATATCACCTACTTCGTCAAGAAATATTGTGCCGCTATTGGCAGCTTCAAATTTTCCAGCACGATCTTTATTTGCACTAGTGAATGCGCCTTTTACATGTCCGAATAACTCACTTTCTATAAGTTCACTCGGAATGGCAGCACAGTTAACTTCAATAAGTGGTCCATTTGAGCGATCACTTTTTTGATGAAGCCAGTGGGCAACAATTTCCTTTCCAGTCCCGTTCGGACCGGTAATAAGTACACGGGCTTCGGTTGGAGCAACCTTTTCAATCATGGATTTAATTTGAACCACACCATCGCTTTCACCAATCATTTCATATTTCTTACTAACCTTTTTCTTCAGACGTTTGTTTTCAACTACAAGCTCTTTTCTGTCTAAGGCATTTCGCACAGTATTGAGTAACCTGTTTAAATCGGGAGGTTTTGATATATAATCGAAAGCACCTAGACGCATCGTATTTACTGCCGTATCCAGATCGCCATGACCCGAGATCATGACTACTGGTATTTCTGGCTTAATAAGTTTGACGGCCTCTAAGACCTCAACTCCATCCATTTTCGGCATTTTTATATCGCATAAAACCAATCCGAAGTCGTCACTTTTTAGTTTTTCAATGCCTTCCAAACCATCTTCGGCTTCTTCAACTTGATACGTATCACTTTCTTCCGACAATATCTTTGACAGCACACGTCTAATGGCCGCTTCATCTTCAATTATTAGTATTTTTGGCATATCTTATTTATTTTCTTGATGGACATAAATCTCGCGTTGCGGGAATGGAATTTTAATATTATGTTCTCTGAACAATCTATCAATTTCAAATCGGATCTCACTCTGCGGGAATCTGGCATTAAAACTATCTTCAAGAGTAAATACCAATCTGAAATTCAATGAACTATCAGCGAACTCTGTAAATAAAACAGCAGGTTCTGGATATTTAATCACCTTTGGATTCTCGCGGGCTGCTTGAAGCAGTAATTTTTTTACCAATTGAACATCACTACCATAGGCCACACCAACCGAAACGGACTCTCTTGTTGCAGAACCATTTTGCGTCCAATTGTATAAACTATTTGTTAGATATAAGTGATTTGGGATTATAAGTACTTTATTATCGGCCGTCAATGTTCTTGTTGTTCTTAAACGAATTTCTTCTACACGTCCAATTTTACCTTCAATTTCGATGATATCACCTACATGAGCCGATTGATCCATTAAAATGAAGATCCCTGAAATGATATCCTGAAATAAAGTTTGTAAAGCCAAACCTATTCCAATAAGTAGTGCGGCCGAGGCTGCAAACAAAGCAGTCAATTGAACCCCTGATTCATTTAGTGTAAATAGAAAAACAAGCACATATATGAACCATTTTACAAAACTAAAAATTGAAACAAATTTTAGTTTATCCTCTTCCGGTAATTTTCTGGTCAATATTTTTCTGAAGACATTCAGAAGAAAACCAATGATCAAAATGGCAACAACTACAATTATAATGGTCTTAACTGAAATGAAAATATTCTCATTATAATGAAACTGAGTATTCAATATTTCTTTAATCTTTTCCATATGCTAATATTTTAACCACTTAAACAATTCCTTATAACTTGGTTTCTTTCCATACATTAAAATGCCTACTCTATAGATTTTAGCTGCAAACCAAACCGTGAACATAAAGGTGGCAAATAGCAAAACCAATGACACCAGTTGTTGCCAAAGCGGTACATCAAAAGGAATGCGCATTAGCATGACCACTGGAGATGTAAAAGGTATGAAAGAAAATACTGTTGAAACCGTACCATGCGGATCTTCGATCACAGTGAATACCCCTACATATACCGCCAAAATCAACGGAATTAAAATGGGCATTAAAAATTGCTGTGTATCAGTTTCATTATCTACAGCCGCTCCAATTGCAGCGTATAACGAACTGTATAATAAATATCCACCAATAAAAAACAAAATAAAAGCGATCATTAAATTTACTAACGGTAAATTGAAGATGGCATTCATTAATGTTTGCATGTTGAATGCTCCACCTGAGGCTTCTACTGCTTGTTCCATAACCTCCTGTTGGGACTGCATTTCGGACATATCTATTCCAAAAATTGCAGATACAATCAACATCAATCCGCCACCCAATACAACCCAAATCGCAAATTGCGTAATTCCAGCTAGTGAGGTACCAATGATCTTACCCATCAGTAATTGCATGGGTTTTACTGACGAAATGATCACTTCAATAATACGACTCGTTTTTTCTTCAATCACACTTCTCATGATCATGTTACCATAAATAATAATGAACATAAAAAGCATATAACCCGCAAATCCTCCAAAAGCAAGTTTGACTACATTGTCTATTTTTGATGATTTTTCACCAAGAAAACTCTCTTGCACAATATCGATTCTGGTTTCTGAAGCACGCAATTTTTCAATATCAACGCCATTTTGTTGTAACCTTAGATCGGTCATTTCTTTTTCAAGTCTGTTTTCTAAACTTGCAATTAAGGTAAGTGACGGCGAGTCTTCAGAATAAAACTTGATACTTTTTGCTATCTCGCTTAATTCGGGATAATTCTCAATATGTAGTAAGCCATAGTCCCCATTATCCTCAACCTGTTGTTTGGCTTCATCGAGGGTCATATCATCTAATCTTACAAAGGTGAGATTCTCTTTGTTTTCAAAAACAGAGGCTAATTTTCCAGATTCATCTAAAACAGCAATTGTGCGCTCTTTGCTATTGTTTATTTGTGAAAGATAACCCACCAAAGCAAACAATGCCATAAAAATAATAGGACTTAAAATGGTCATTACAATAAAAGCCTTATTCCTTACTTTGGTAAGGTATTCCCGTTTTATGACTAATCCAAGGTGATTCATATTAGTTATTTCGAACAGTTTGAATAAAAATATCGTTTGCTGAAGGTACCAATTCGTTAAAATGATTGACTTCGGCATGGCTCGTTAAAAACCTTAGGAGGTCATTTGACGATTCTTGGCTTTTGAGTTTAATATTTAATTTCAAATCATTATTCAAGGATCTGAAATCGGCTTGTGATATTTCAAATTTTTCCTTTAGTATTTGGGTTAATTTTGCTTCATTATTTGTAACGAGTCCAACCTCAAAAGTATTGGTCTTGAACTGATGTTTAATATCGATCAATTTGCCATCCAAAATCTTATTAGCCTCATGTAGAAGTGCTATATGGTCACAAAGTTCCTCTACTGATTCCATGCGATGCGTAGAAAAAATAACAGTTGCTCCTTCATCGCGCAATTGCAATATTTCATCCTTGATAATATTGGCGTTAATCGGGTCGAACCCAGAAAAAGGCTCATCAAATATCAGAAGTTTTGGTTTATGTAAAACCGTTACAACGAACTGGATCTTTTGGGCCATTCCTTTTGAAAGTTCTTGGATCTTTTTATGCCACCAGTCACCGATATCCAATTTATCAAACCAATATTTTAGACGTTTTTTTGCTTCAGATTTTGAAAGGCCTTTAAGTTGGGCTAAATAAAGCGCCTGTTCACCCACTTTCATCGATTTATAGAGGCCGCGTTCTTCAGGTAAATAGCCAATATCCTGAATGTGATGAGCCTTTAATGGCTCATTATCGAGAAATACTGTTCCAGAATCTGGCATGGTTATCTGATTAATAATTCTAATCAGCGTCGTTTTTCCAGCACCATTAGGGCCTAGCAATCCAAAAATACTACCTTCAGGAACGGCTATTGAAACATCATTTAATGCTTTGAAATTGCCAAAATTTTTAGAGACGGAATTCGCCACCAATAAGTCGCTCATAAAGATAATTTTTGTAAAAAAATAAGTGGCGTAAAGATATTAAATGTTAAGTGAACTTTACTTGTTTTTTTTGAATTGCTCAAAAAACAAAACCCACCCTTAAAAAAATAAGGATGGGAAAAATTGCTATGAAAAAGAAAAATTACCACTAACACACATTAGTGATAATCAAATATAACTTTTTTTATTAAAAGAAATGTCAATTCAAGAAATTCTTTTCAAAGCCTCAGGGAAAGGACTTCGTACTTAAAAGGACCTGTGATACTTACGAAAACATATCCTTAACTTTCTCAAAAAATGATTTATCAGAACTTTCTGGTTTTGGCTCAAAATGATCATCATCTTTCATAGTTTCAAAAAATGCTTTCTGTTCTTTGTTCAAGGTTTTTGGGGTCCATACATTGACATGCACTAAAAGATCACCTTTTCCATATCCATTAATACTAGGTATCCCTTTGCCTCTTAATCTCAATATCTTCCCAGATTGTACTCCAGCTTCGACTTTTATTCTCACTTTTCCGGTTACGGTATCAATTTCTTTTGAAGTTCCTAAAACGGCATCTGGTAAACTGATATACAGGTCATAGTGTAAATTATCTCCTTCACGTTGTAAGGTTGGATGAGACTCTTCGGTTATAACCACCAAAAGATCTCCACTAATTCCTCTACCAGGTGCTTCATTACCTTTACCTGCTACTTTTAATTGCATACCTTCAACAACACCTGCAGGTATTTTAATTGAAACCGTTTCCTCTTTTGGAATAAGACCATGAGCATCTGCTCCTGCCGGTTTTTTGTCTATAGTTTCGCCAGCACCACCACAAACATTACATGTTGTTGCCGTTTGCATTCTACCTAAGATGGTATTTGTTACGCGTGTGATCTGACCAGATCCCTGGCAAGTTGAACAGGTTTTATAACTAACACCAGTGGCTTGAACTTTTCGTTTTACCTTTACCTTTTTTTCAACGCCATTGGCTATCTCTTCAAGATTGAGTTTAACTTTAATACGTAAGTTACTTCCTTTTACCATGCGCTGTCTTGAACCGCCAAATCCAGAGAAACCTCCACCAAATCCACCTCCAAAAATATCTCCAAACTGACTGAATATGTCATCCATATTCATACCGCCACCACCAAAACCACCAGCACCTTCAAAGGCAGAATGCCCAAATTGGTCATAGCGCGCCTTTTTATCTGGATCGCTCAAAACTTCATAAGCTTCAGCTGCTTTTTTAAAATTTTCTTCGGCCGTTTTATCGTCAGGATTTTTATCTGGATGATATTTGATCGCCTTTTTTCTATATGCCTTTTTAATTTCAGCATCAGAGGCATTTTTATCAATACCTAATATCTCGTAATAATCTTGTTTTGCCATTTTACTGTTTTTTATTGTCCAATGACAACTTTTGGAAATCGAATTACTTTATCACCTAGCACATAGCCTTTTTCAACAACATCTATGATCTTACCTTTTAATTTATCATTAGGAGCCGGAATTTGAGTAATAGCTTCGTGGTTATCAGGATTAAAGTCATCACCTTTTTCAATTGTGATGGCCTTCAGTCCTTTTTGTTCGAGTGCAGTTAATAGCTTATTATAAATGAGCAATACACCTTTTCTAAGATCTTCTGCTTCCTTGTCATCTTCAATATGACTTAAGGCACGTTCAAAATCGTCTAGTACCGGTAATAGTGCAAGCATGACATCTTCGCCTGCCGTTTTGAACAGATCAATACGTTCTTTAGACGTTCGCTTTTTATAGTTTTCAAACTCTGCGAAAAGTCGTAGAAATTTATCCTTTTCTATCTGTAATTCCTCTTCAAGTTTCTCCTCACGAGTCTGCTCAACAGCCTGTTCTTCTGTGTTTTCATCAGTTACAACAGTTGTATCTTGTTCTTCAGTCACGCTTTCGTCAATAGTTGTTTTTTTAGTTTTTTTGCTCATAAAACAGTCACAATTTTTCTACTTCAATATTATATTCATTTTAATGATTGGCAAAAGTACTGCCATTATTCGTAAAATGTCAAAATGTCACGAAATAATTTAAATTTTTTTTAACAAATTAATTCTTATTTTTGCAGCTAACTTTAAAACAAAAATTTCAATGAAAAAATTAATTTCGAATTTAGTTCTTGTTCTTTTTATAAGCCTTGTTGTTGTGGGATGTAAGAAAAAGGCTGATGAAGCTACAACAAGTGAAGCGAAGGAAGTTGCAGTTACTGAAACTTCAGCTGAAAAATACAAAGTGAATGCTGCCGAATCTACTATTGAATGGAAAGGATTCAAACCAACAGCAACACATAATGGTACTATAAATATCGAGAATGGTGTTTTTAAAGTAGATAATGGTATGATAAAGAGCGGGACATTTTTAATTGACATGAAATCAATTGTAGTCTTAGATCTCGAAGGAAAAGCGAAATCAAATTTGGAATCTCATTTAATGGGTACTGTTGCAGGAAAAGAAGGTGATTTCTTTAATACTAACCAATTTCCATCAGCTCTTTTTGAAGTTACGGGTTCTGAAGTAGCTGAAGGTGGAAAAACCATTTTAAAAGGTAATTTAGACTTGAAAGGTGTTAAAAATAATATCTCATTCCCTGTAAGCATTACTCAAGAAGGAGACATGCTAAAAATAAATAGTGATGCCTTTACTATTGATAGAACAAAATGGGGTGCAAATTTTGGCTCTAAATCAATATTTGATAATTTAGGTGACAAGTTTGTAAATGACGAAATTGAATTAAAAATTACGGTTTCTGCTTCAAAAGCATAATCGATTGTAAATAAATACATAAAAGGCTTTCTTAACAGAAGGCCTTTTTTATTTCAATAAATTCTCAAGTGCATTCCGAAGTTGAAAATACTTGAATTCATATCCAATTGATTCTATTTTTTTGGAGTTTACACGTTGGCCCTTAGTCACTAGAACATGCATTTTTCCAAGTACCAATCTTAAAAAACCAGTGGGTACTTTAGGTAACCACAAAGGCTTATTTAAAATTCTGGCAATTTCCTTTGTCATGGCCTTATGGGTCACAGGATTAGGTGCCACACCATTATAAACACCATCTTTATGATGCTCAAGTAAATAGATAAAGATCCCTGCGAGATCTTCAATATGTATCCAAGATTGCCATTGATTTCCTGAACCCAAAACCGCGCCAACATAACTTTTGATCGGCTTTACTAATTGTGAAAGGACGCCACCTTTATCAGATAAAACCATACCAATCCTAATCTTGGCAACTGGAATATTTAGCTGTTTAAAGTTATCGGCAGAAGCTTCCCATTCTCGAACGACATTTACAATGAAACTATCCATTGTAGATGTGTATTCTTCATCATATAAGCGAGTTTCAGAATACGGATAATAACCTATTGCACTGGCCGAAATAAAGTGTTCTATTTTCAGTCCATTTTGCTTTATTGAATCGTAAAGCAATCTCACCGAATTGGTACGACTATCCATGATGATTTTTTTATTGGATGCTGTCCAACGTTGTGCAATGGGAGCTCCAGCAAGATTTATTATGTATGAGACATCTTTGAAACATTCAACATTAATTTCACCTAATTCAGGATTCCAATGAAACCCTTGATAGTTTGGGTCATCGCTTGGCCTAACTTCACGCGTAGTTAAGTAATTAATCGCGTAATTTTTACGCCTTAATTCCTTGACTAATTGTTGTCCAATAAGTCCTGTTGCTCCTGTAATTAAAACCTTTTTCATAGTTCTACAAAGGTAAGGCTTAGGCCCATGTTGAATTTATATTTTAGATTAGGTTTAACACTAATTTATGTCGAAGTTAAGATTTTTTAGTTGCTCTTAACATATGTCTTTTTCCCGGAGGGCCAGCCAATATTTCGGTTGTTAAGCCTACAGATTCCATGGCACGTCTGGCACTCCCTTTTGCTGAATAGGTGACTAAAACACCATCTTTCCTCAAGGCTTTTGACATGATATTGAAAATTGATTCCGTCCATAGATCAGGTTGAACACGAGCTCCGAAAGCGTCAAAATAAATCAAGTCAAAAGCAGCCATATCACTTATATCTTGAAAATGTTGTTTGCGTTTCAACAATGAGAAATTAGAACTAATTATAGTTTCTTCACCCCACGGTATAGTATGTAATTTCAAAAATAAGTGCTTTTGATTTTTAGAAATCAATTCGGCATAATTTAGCTGATCCAATTCGTCTGATAATATTGGATATGCTTCAACTCCAACATAGTTAAATTGGGTCGCGATCTTTTCAGATTGTAGGTAAGTCAAAAACGCATTTAATCCTGTTCCGAAACCAATTTCAAGAATTGAAATGGCTTTGTTTTTTGTTTTCGAAAGGAAATGATCTAGGCCGTTTTTAATAAAAACGTGTTGCGCTTCTTGAATAGCACCATGTATAGAATGATACTGTTCATTCCATTCTTCAATATGAATGGTTTTAGAACCATCATTTGTCGTGATGATCTTTCGTTTCATCTTACTGTTTTAGCAAGACTCCGTCAGCTTCAAAAGCGTAAGTTTTTTTTACAGTTGTAATGGTTGCGATCTCTTCTTCAGATTGACCTGCATCTTTCGCAAAATGTTTCTGATCTTCAACCGACATTTCTTCTACGAAGGCCTTTCCATTAATAACCACTTCTTTACCTGCAATATCCTTCGGCATGAAAAATCCGTAGTCTTTAAATTTAACCATGACCTGTTCGCCATTCTTAAGATTTAGTTTCATCCAACAGCCTTTCGCCTGACAGACTTCATCAACTTTTGCTATCATTTTTGAATCAACCGTATCCCCAACCTTCATACTTTCATAATGCATAGCCATTCTATCGGCAGCTAAGGCATCATCGGCAATGATTTCTTTACCAATAGACACATATGCCATTTCATCAGTTGTTTTTTCTGCTTCTTTATTTTCGTTTTTCTTTTGAGCATCACAGCCCAAAAACAAAGCAAAAACGAAGACAAAAATAAGGTGCTTTTTCATGATAATTTCATTCTAATATTAGTTGATAAATATACCATTTTTTTAACTAATCTATAATTTTTTGGTACGTGTTTAATTACTTAAATTTGCAGCTATAAATACGTCATAATGATCTACCAACCAAAATGTAAAATCGAAATAGAAACTGTTAAAGCAACATCCATACATGATGTGGATTTCGATACACTCGAATTTGGAAAAATATTTACTGATCACATGTTTGTTTGTGATTATGAAAACGGTGCCTGGAAAACACCAAAGATAATGCCTTATCAAGCGCTTTCAATAGAACCATCAGCTCGAGTTTTTCATTATGGGCAGGCGGTATTTGAAGGTATGAAAGCCTACAAGGATGCAGATGATATGATTTGGTTATTTCGTCCTGATGAAAATTTCAATCGTATCAATAAATCTGCCGTTCGCTTGGCCATTCCTGAATTTCCAGAAGCGTACTTTTTTGAGGGACTAAAGACCTTATTAAATTTAGAATCAGATTGGATTAAAAAAGGCCTGGGCAACTCCTTATATATTAGACCATTTGTAATTGCAACAGAACAAGCTATTTCTGCCTCTCCTTCAAATGCTTATAAGTTTATGATCATTTGTTCACCAGCTAAAGCCTATTATACTGGAGATGTTCGTGTACTAATAGCAGAAAAATATTCGCGTTCGGCGAATGGTGGTGTTGGTTTTGCCAAGGCAGCAGGGAATTATGCAGCTCAATTTTATCCAACAAATCTGGCTAACAAAAAAGGATTGCAACAGATCATTTGGACCGATGCAGGAACTCATGAAAATCTAGAAGAAGCCGGAACTATGAATATTTTCTTTAGAATTGGTGATAAATTGATCACTGCACCAAATAATGATCGCATTCTTGATGGTGTCACTAGAAAAAGTTTGATTCAATTAGCCGCTGATAACAACATAGAATGTGAAGTACGACATCTGAAAGTGAAAGAATTAAAGGATGCTGCTCGTAATGGTACCTTAAAGGAAATCTTCGGTGCAGGAACTGCGGCAGTGGTGAGTCCAATTATCGCTTTTGAGCATGCTGGCGAGGTTTTCGAACTGGGTAAATTTAAAGACTCCTATGCCAATTTCTTAAAAGAAAAATTAATGAACATTCAGTATAATATAGACGAAGATGTTCATAATTGGCGCTATAAAGTTTAATACACAATGGGAGCTAATTGCCTCCCATTTTTTATTTTTCTAATATGTCTTGAATATTGGGTTTAAAATAGTTTGGGCCTTTTAAAACTTTCCCGTCTTCACGATAAATTGGTTCGCCATCTTTTCCCAACTTACTCATATTACTACGCTGGATCTCATTAAAGACCTCTTCAATTTTATATTGGAGGCCGTGCTCGATAATTGTACCACAAAGAATGTACAGCATATCGCCTAAAGCATCTGCGACTTCCACGAGATCATTATCGTTAGCAGCATCTAAATATTCCTCATTTTCCTCACGCATGAGCTTATATCGCAACATATTTTTTTCTGCTCCTAAATCAGCCTTAGGGCTTTCTCGGAAATCTAATTTAAAGGCCTCATGAAATAATTTTACAGCTTCAATTTTATTCTTCATATCAATTTTTAATTAAAATAATCTCAAATCAAATTTATCTATTTCATTTGATTAATTATTTATAAATTCGTCACGTTCTAAATCGCGTTTAAAAATAATCAAATATGTTTAGTCAAGGTCAAATTGTTTTTGGGATTTTATTTGCAGTAGCATTTATCGCTGCATTAATTATTGCCTACAACAAAGACAAAAAAGTACATAAAGGCTTTTATAAAGGCAGTATCTGGGTGTTAATTGCCTTTATTTCATTTATAATAATGATCGCCTTGATCAAACAATTTCTCGGATAATAAAGCTTCTACTTTGCTTCTCAAGCAAAAGACCACTTTTATAATCAGCTACAGAATTATCCTCCAGCATCATATTTTAAAGTCATTCTTCAGAATATTTATATGGTAACATCCCATTGATTCATCATTATGTAACCATATAATATTTATCTTTGTACAAGACACCTTAAACTAATTTCTATGAAAGTATTGAAATACCTTATTTTTATTCTTCTCATACTTATAATTGGTGGTGCTATTTATGTTGCAGTTCAGCCAAACGAATTTACAGTTTCAAGATCACGTACCATGGATGCTCCCGCCGCAGTTATATATGATAATGTCATTGATTATAAAAAATGGGAAGCATGGTCAGCTTGGCTTGAAAAGAACCCGAATACTAGACTTAGTTATCCTGAACAAACACGTGGTGTTGGTGGATCCTTCGCTTGGGAAGACGACGATGGTCCAGGGAACATAAAAACCATTGCAACTGAAGAAAACGCTTCAATTTCTCAAGAAATGCAATTTGGTGAATATGAACCTTCAAATGTTGAATGGTCTTTTGAACCTAATGAAACAGGACAGACCCATGTAACTTGGGAAATGAAAAGCAAAAATATCCCTTTTGTATTTAAAATGTTCTCCGTCATAAGCGGTGGATTTGATAATATGATCGGTCCTGATTTTGAACGTGGATTGGAAAAATTAGATAGTGTTGTTGTCGCCAGTGTTAATGAACATGGTGTTAAAATTGAAGGCATAAAAGAATATGGTGGTGGCTTTTATCTGTATAAAACAACCAATGCGAATTCTAGTAATATCAGCCAAAAAATGGGTGAAAATTATGGCGGTTTAATGAGCTATCTCATGCAAAATAACATTGCTATGGCAGGCATGCCTTTAACAGTTTATCACGAAATGAACAATGAGTCCGATACCGTTATCATGAGTAATGGTCTTCCGGTAAAAGAAAAAATTGACCCACCTAAAGACAGTGATATTATTTGTGGCTACATGCCGAAAATGAAAACACTAAAAGGAACTTTCCATGGTAATTACAACTATTTACCCATGGCATGGAATGAGCTAATGACGCATATTGAAACTAATAATTTAGAGGTTTCTGATCAAAAGCCATTTGAGATTTACACAAATGATCCTGGAAATTTTCCAAACCCATCAGATTGGATCACTGAAATTTATATTCCACTTAAAGAATAAATGAAAGAACTTTTGTTGGTATTTGTAGGTGGTGGTTGTGGCAGCGCCTTAAGGTATTTTATTGGTAAACAGATGAACCCAAATTCAGTCTCTTTCCCTTGGGGCACATTTACTGTAAACCTCATTGGCAGCCTCATTATTGGTTTAGTTTTTGGTTGGATCCTGCATAAAAGTAAAGTATCAAATGACACAGTAGTACTCGTCGTTGCTGGGTTTTGTGGCGGATTCACAACGTTTTCAGCCTTTGCTCATGAAAGCCTTACTTTTTTAAAATCTGGACAAACCAGCCTTTTCGTCACCTACGTAACTTCAAGTATTTTTTTAGGCTTATTATTTGTGTGGTTTGGATATATTGTGATAAAACAACTTTAGTTAGGTGTTTACTTTTCAGATTTAAATGCTTTTAACCCAGCTTCAACTTTAATATTTAAAAAATTTTCACGCGGAACAATAGGGCAAGAATACCGCTCATTATAAGCGCAATAAGGATTATAGGCTGTGTTGAAATCAATTTCAATATGATCACCTTTAGGTATCTTAAGATCGATATAGCGTCCACCACCATAGGTTTTACCGCCATTAGTTAAATCTAAAAAAGGAAGGAATAAATGATCTTCTAGACCTTCTGTTTGTAAGTTCTCCTTACCTTGATATACATTGAGTTTGTGTTTTAATCCACCCATTTCAAAACTTAAAATCCCATAAACACGTTCTTCCGAAACATCATCAGTGTTTGTTTTCATTTTAAAGAATTCTGTATCTGGAGTACGTTGTAATTTAGCATTTACTTTGAATTTTTGATCATAGCTGAAAAAATCTAATCCACTAAATTCTTTTCTGTCTTTTGCCAACAACGGTGACCGTGATGCATCTTTGAACATGGCATTCATTTCTTTTTGCCATTCGGTTGCACCTTCAAGCGGTTTTTTGCCTTCATCACAGGACGAAAGAATTAAACAAATTAGTATACCTATTAACTTTTGCATTTTTTTTTAATCTTTAACTCAAAAATACAACTTATGCATTTTTTAATTAGCTTTGATTATCAAAATAACAAAATCATGTTCAATTACGTCGGTATTAAAAATCAACACTCTAAGACCAAAATGAGGTCTTGTTGGACGCTATGATGTATTGAGCTAATATGATAATAGAATATTACAATCTTAAAAAGTCCGACACCAACGTCGGACTTTTTATTTTTATATGAACCCTACCAAAAAATGACTGCATTTAAATTCATACAGAATCATATAATCGCTCCTTATTTAGGTGCGTTTAAGGGTTTGTCTAAAGAGGTTTGGTGGCTATCTCTCATTACATTTATAAATCGAGCTGGTACTATGGTGATTCCATTTTTGTCCCTTTATTTGACAAAAGATTTAAATTTTAACCTAAATGATGTTGGTTGGATAATGACTGCCTTTGGATTAGGATCGGTTTGTGGCTCGTGGCTGGGTGGAAAACTTACAGATAAAATTGGCTACTACAAAGTTATGGTCATTAGTTTGTTCCTTACTGGCATTCTATTTATTGGCTTGCAATATCTTCAGACGTTTGCTTTAATGTGTTTAGGAATATTTGTGGTAATGCTTGTAGCAGATTCGTTTAGACCTGCAATGTATGTGGCTTTAAGCGCCTATAGCAAACCCGAAAATAAGACACGATCTATTACTTTGATTCGACTTGCGATCAATCTTGGATTTTCAGCTGGTCCTGCCGTTGGAGGATTGATCATTACCACCTTAAGTTATGCTGGATTATTTTGGGTTGACGGCATTACATGCATTATTGCAACTTTAGTATTAATTCAAGTCTTAAATCCTAAAAAAGCAAAAACACTTGACGAGATCAAAGTTGAGAATCCTGTATCGGCTTATAAGGATAGAGCATTCTGGATATTCCTAGCTTCAATGACGCTTTTTGGAATCATCTTTTTGCAGTATTTCTCTACCATGCCCCTGTATTACAAAGACGTTCATAGCTTAACCGAATTTGAAATCGGATTGCTACTAGGATTGAATGGACTCCTCATTTTCATTCTTGAAATGCCCTTGATAAAATGGTTAGAAAAAAGCCGTTTTTCAATAGCTGGGCTCATGTTGCTAGGTGCCGTTTTAACAGGTGCTAGTTTTTTAGTGCTCAATAGTACGTCGTGGGTAGGTATCCTAATTGTGGGCATCTTATTAATGACCGTTGGAGAAATGATTGTTTTTCCATTTTCTAATGCCTTTGCCATGACTCGGGCGAAAAAAGGAAATCAAGGCGAATATATGGCACTCTATACCATTGCTTTTTCAATAGCACACATATTCGGACATAATGCCGGAATGCAAATGGTAGATCGCATTGGATTTGAAAATACATGGTTTGTAATCACCATAATTAGTTTATTTTGTATTGGATTGCTTTTTATTTTAAAACGGATTTTACTTAAGACTTAAAAACAAAAAATCATGAACTTAAATCAAATAACATTGCCATCTAAAGATCTCGGACCTTCTGTTGCTTTTTACAAGGCACTTGGCCTTCATTTAATAGTTGAGGCGTTACCAAGATATGTTAGATTTGAATGCCCTGATGGTGATTCAACCTTGTCTATTCACAAGGTTGACAACCTACCTGAAGGGGAAGGTGTTGTTATTTATTTTGAAAACGAAGATCTTGACAACTGGGTAATTGAACTTAAACAAAAAGGCATTAACTTTACAGAAGACCCGGAAACTAAAACCTGGCTCTGGCGTGAGGCCCATCTAAATGATCCTGATGGAAATCGCATCATTTTATATCACGCTGGAGAACATCGTAAAAATCCGCCTTGGCGAATCAACTAATTATGAAAAACCTAATTTTATTATATACCCTTTGCTTAATTTTTGGATGTGCTAATTCAGAAAAAAAAGAAGATTCTCTGCCTGAAAACACATTTATTGAAAAGACATTCCCTGATTTGGATCCCAACCGATATAATGTCGCCTTTTTGATCATGGATGGAGTTTATAATACTGAACTAACAGCTCCTTATGATATTTTTCAACATACAGTTTTCAGAAAAGGCATCAAGGCAATGAACGTTTTTACAGTGGCTAATACCAACGAAGCCATCACTTCATTTGAAGGCTTAAGAATTCTTCCCGACTTTAATTATTTAGCAGATGATCTGCCAAATATCGATATTCTCGTGGTGCCAAGTGCCGAACATCATCTGGATACCGATCTTGAAAATGAAGAGATGATCAATTTTGTGAAGGAAGTCGACCAAAATGCCATGTATATAACGTCGCACTGTGATGGTGCATTTGTATTGGCGAAAGCAGGGATTTTAGCAGGCAAGGTGTCAACAACCTTCCCTTCCGATATTGATAAAATGAGAGCCATGTTTCCCGATTTAGACATTAGAAAGGACGTCTTATTTGTTCATGATGGTAAATACATTACATCGGCAGGCGGTGCTAAAAGTTTTGAAGCTGCGCTATATTTATGTGAATATTTATATGGGAAAGAAATTGCTCAATCTTTGGCTGGCGGACTTGTTATTGATTGGAAACTTGAGAATGTTCCACATTTGGTAATTGCAGAATAAATTATTGGCTTTAATTATAGCTTTTAAATATTTAAATGCAATTAAAAAGGACGCTAATTAAACCATGTTACTTGTTTAAATTTCTTTTTTATCCAATAGATACCCTCTTGAATAATAGTTTCAAAATTCTTTGATCAAATTGACCAATTCTAATAGTTTTTATCTCAAAATGTTAAATCTTGGGCAATTATCAATAGACTAATGAATAATGTTTATTTTTAAGCTATTAACGACCAACACTAACCAAATGAGAATTGCACAATACCTAATTGCAGTTGGAATTACTGTACTATTAGCAAGCCCAACGTTTGCTCAAGATTATTTTTTTAAGAACAAAGCACCTTTCAATCCTGATATTCCTTCGCCTGAACAATTTTTAGGATATCCCATTGGAGAACAGCATACACGGCATGATATGATCGTTGCTTATCTCACCAAACTGGCTGAGCTTTCAGATAGAGCTTCCATTGAAATTTATGGTCATACACATGAAAAGCGCAAGTTGGTCATGCTCACCGTTTCTACACCGGAGCATCTAAAAAATTTGGAGGCTATAAAACAGCAACACTTAGAATATGTTGACCCGAATAAAACTCCGTCAAATTATGACGCCTTACCCATTTTTGTACAATTGGGATATAACGTTCATGGTAATGAGCCTTCTTCATCTGAAGCGGCTTTATTAACGGCTTACACCTTAGTGGCATCTTCAAGTCCCGAGGTTATGAATTATTTAAATAATGCCATCATTTTTATTGATCCAACCATTAATCCAGATGGAAGGGATAGACATACCCAATGGGCAAATCAGTTTAAAGCGAATCAACTGGTTTCTGATGGATCAGATGCCGAACATAATGAAGCTTGGCCACGCGGACGTACAAATCACTATTGGTTTGATCTCAATAGAGATTGGTTGCTTGCTGTACATCCCGAAAGTCAAGGAAAACTCGACTGGTATCATCAATGGTATCCAAATGTTGTAACCGATTTCCATGAAATGGGAACCAACAGCAATTATTTTTTCGAGCCTATGAAACCTATCGGGTCTTTGGATCCTATCATGCCAAAAGAAAATTATGAAGATCTCAATGATCTATTTGCGCCTTACTATTCAGATGCCTTAGATAATATTGGATCATTTTATTATACCAAAGAATCTTTTGATGGTACCTATCCAGGATATGGCTCCTCCTACCCTGATCTTCAAGGTGCTCTGGCCTTATTATTTGAGCAGGCCAGTTCAAGAGGACATTTACAAGACACCGATTTTGGGACCATTTCCTTCGCGTTTACGATCAGAAATCAGTACACCTCAAGCATTGCAACCATAAAAGCTGCCGTTGAAAATAAAGGCACGCTTCGAAAATACCAGCAAGACTTTTTTAAAACTGCTGTTTCAAAAAAAGCGCCAACTGGATTTGCTGCTTATGAATTTGGAGATGCCTATGATAAAAATCGTAATAAAGCCTTCGTCGATTTTCTTCTGAAACACAAGATAAAAGTGTACAAGAACAATGAGAAATATGTTGTTCCGCTGAAACAACCTCAACATCGCATGGTGCAAACCATGTTTGAAACCTATAGTAAATACAGCGACAGCGTATTTTACGATGCTTCCGCCTGGAGCGTTGCTAATTTTTATAACTTAAAATATCGCGGACTTAAGTCAGCCAATCTGGGAACAGAATTAACAACCGAATCAAATAATTTTGAAGTGTTGCCAGTTGTTAGATCTGATTACGCCTATATTTTAGATTGGGACGATTATTATGCTCCAGCTGCACTTTATTATATGCAATCAAAAGGGATCAAGGTCTCTTCCGCTTTCAAGCCTTTTAAGATTAAAACGAAGGGTGAAGAACGCAATTTTAATTTTGGAAGCATTATGATTCCTGTTAGTAAGCAGAAGCTATCAAGTGATAAGGTTTTTGAAATAGTGAAAGCCGCCCAGGAAAAATACAACGTTCCTATATTCTCAACGGAAACAGGCTTTAGCCTTTCTGGAATTGATTTGGGGAGCAACAATTTCAGATCGGTCAAAAAACCCAAAACAGCGATGTTAATTGGTGATGGCGTAAGTTCATACGAAGCTGGCGAGGTTTGGCATCTTTTAGATACACGAATTCATATGCCATTGACAAAAATTCAAATGCGTAGTTTTGGAAATGCCTCCTTAGAGAAATACAATACTTTGGTCATGGTCTCAGGTAGCTATAACCAATTAGATTCTCTTCAACGTAAAAAAATAACCGATTGGACTTCAAAAGGAAATACCCTTATCACAATAGCAAGAGCTTCTAAATGGGCAATCGACAAGAAATTAGTTAAGGAAGAACTCACCAAAAAACCAAAGGAAAAGGACAGTACCAAAGCAAAATCAGTAGATCGTCTGCCTTATGTTGAAGCATCAGAACATATTGGAAGGGAACGTTTAGGAGGTGCTATATTTGAAGTCGATTTAGACATTACGCATCCTCTGGGATTTGGATATCGTTCGTCTAAAGTGCCTGTTTATAAGAACAACAATGTATTTATTTCACCCAGCAAAAATGAATATTCAACAGTGGCAAAATATACCGAAGATCCGCATATCGATGGCTATATTTCACCAGATAATCTTAATATTTATCTGAAGCCTTCTGCATCAATTATTGTAAGTCCATTAGGACGCGGACGCGTGATATTGTTTGCTGATAATCCCAATTTTAGAGGTGCATGGTATGGCACCAATCGTTTATTTTTAAATGCCTTATTTTTAGGAAATCAAATTGCAGTGCCAAGAGCACGCTAAACTCAAATTATGAAAAAACTGATCATTTTATTTTCGTTTCTATTTGTATGTGGTGTTTTCGCCCAAGACAATTATTTAGGTGAAGGCCCATATTCTCAATTGATCATTCGCGGTGTCACACTTATTAATGGCGATGGCGCTCCTCCTAGAGGCCCAATCGATATTGTAGTTGAAAACAACAAGATCACAAAGATACAGGTGGTTGGTTATGATGGTGTACCAATTAATGAAGAACGACGTCCAAAATTAAAACCAGGAGGTCATGAATTGGATGCTAATGGCATGTATTTATTGCCAGGCTTTATTGATATGCATGGACATATTGGCGGTGTGGCACAAGGTGCCGATTGGGAATATGTTTTTAAACTTTGGATGGCTCATGGTGTGACTACGGTAAGAGAGCCTAGTGGAAGAAGTATTGATTGGACTCTTGATCTTAAAAAGAAAAGTGAGCGTAACGAAATAATTGCCCCACGTATTTTTGCTTATACAGGTTTCGGACAAACAACCAGTTCCTTCAACCCATTAAACGATACACCAATAAGTACTCCGGAGCTTGCACGAAAATGGGTTCGTGCCAATGCCGAAAAAGGAGCTGATGGTATTAAATTTTTTGGTGCTGAACCTCAAATCATGGCAGCAGCACTTGATGAAAATAAAAAACTGGGATTAGGGTCTGCTTGCCATCATGCACAATTAAGTGTTGCACGTTGGAACGTCTTGCATTCAGCGAGAGCTGGGCTTACAAGTATGGAGCATTGGTATGGCCTGCCAGAAGCATTATTCAATGATCGAACTGTTCAAAATTATCCTTTGGATTATAATTATCAAAATGAACAACATCGATTTGAAGAAGCAGGGAAATTATGGAAGCAAGCAGCAGAGCCTTTCTCGGAACATTGGAATAATGTCATGAACGAGCTATTGGAACTGGATTTTACACTAGATCCAACCTTCAATATTTATGAAGCGAGCCGTGATTTGCAACGTGCCAGACGTGCTGAATGGCATGAAGATTACACCTTACCATCTTTATGGAAATTCTATGAACCAAGTAAGATAAGTCATGGTAGTTATTGGCATTATTGGGGCACCGAACAAGAAATTGAATGGAAAAATAATTTCAAGTTGTGGATGGCCTTTATTAATGAATATAAGAATAGAGGAGGTCGCGTCACCACTGGAAGCGATTCTGGTTTTATTTATCAACTCTACGGGTTTGCTTATGTTCGTGAATTAGAATTATTACGTGAAGCAGGATTTCATCCTTTGGAAGTCATACGTTCAGCAACTTTAAATGGTGCAGAAGCCTTAGGCTGGGATGATAAGATAGGAAGTGTTCAAATAGGAAAACTCGCCGATTTTGTCATTGTAGAAGAAAATCCTCTCATGAATTTGAAAGTCTTGTACGGAACAGGAGCGATCAAACTCACTGAAGACAACGAAGTTGTTCGTGTTGGAGGTGTAAAATATACCATAAAAGATGGCGTCATCTACGATGCAAAACGCTTGCTGGCCGATGTCAAGGCTATGGTTGATGCTGAAAAAGCAAAAACCGACTGGAAATTAAAGCAGCCTGGAATAAAAGATTAATTATTTCATAAAATAGCCATGGTTTTCTGGTAAGTCTATCATTTTTATAAGTTTGGTCCATCGTGGGTCATCGTACATTGGTTTAAAATTTGGGTAGCTAAGTGCTTCTATAAGAACAGGGTCTTTTATTTTATATGCTTGATATAACATGTCAAATGATTTATCATAATCACCCCGGAAAGCGTATACATCTGCTGTATTAGCCGGATCAGTTTTCTCAAATTTTTCTTTAAATTCCTTGAATACATTATCGGCTTCTTCATAACGTCCTAAAGCGTAATAAATGAAATTTCGGCCGTAAAGGCTAAAAAATTTATGCGTTTCCTGCTCAATTTCAGTTAAGGCAGTTTCAAGATCACCTTTCCCTAGGCTGACCATACCTTTCATATAATGTAAGATTTGCCAATTAGGATAATAGGTTTCAAACTTTTTAAAGGCCTCCTCTGCTTCTTCAAATCTGTTCAATCTGTAATTGGTAAAACCAAGATTAAAATAATTGCCATAGACCAATGGGTCCAACTGAATGGCTTTTTCTTGTAAGGCGAGTCCTTTTTCTAAATCCCCAAATGTCATTAGTGATGCTATGCCAAGAATAATTGCATTATTAGGGTCTAATTCCAAGGCTTTCTCAATACTTTTTGCCGACTCATTAAATTGCCATGACAATTCCTGTAAGCTTGCTAAATTGGCATAAGCCCTGCCGTATGATGGATCAAGAGCGATGGCTTTTTTTGCTGCGTGTAAACCTTTGGGAATACCTTCATGAGTTTCCCAAATACTAAAATTATAAGTTCCGGTATCATAAATACTGGCTAGTAGGCGCCAGGCTTTTGCATAACTCGAATCAATAGCCAGCGATTTTTGAATGAGTTCTTCTGCCGCGATATAAGCTTTATCTGTATTTTGGAGTGTCAGGTGACTCGCCTGTAAATACATGGTATAAGCTTCGGTATTTACAGGCTGAGACTTTTGATCTTTACCAAGCAAGGTTAATTTTAGCTCGTCACAAACGCGAGCGGCTATTTCGTCTTGTATTTTAAAAATGCTATCTAAATTCCTATCATAGGTATGTGACCATTCGTGAGCACCATCAGCGGTTCTAATAAGTTGCGCGGTGATACGAACAGTATTGCCTGCTTTTCTTATACTACCTTCTAAAATATGCGAAACCTTTAATTGTTCGCCAATTTCCGTTGCGGTGACATCTTTATCTTTATATGAAAAAGAAGAGGTTCTGCTAATGACCTTGAGTTCAGGAGTTTTTGCCAATAGGTTTAGTAATTCTTCACTGATTCCATCAGAAAAGTATTCGTGATCTTTTTGCGGACTCATATCGGCAAATGCCATAACTGCTATTGAAGATTTAAAATCAGTACCGAATGCAGCCATTTTAATTTCGGTTATCTCACTTTTCATTCGAAATTGATTTACCACTAAAAGAATTATCGCAACCGATAAACCTGCGATGATAAATCGGTTGAGTTTCACATTTTTTCGGGCATGCACATCTGAATCGAATGTGACATCATCTGTTTTCTTTAAACCATCGGGTGTGAAATCGTAGACCCAGGCAAAGATGAGCCAGATGGGAAAACCAACCGCCATAACAATAATGGCTGTCTTTAATATGGATTGAGGAAATTCAAATACCGGAATGAGAATCGATAACACCTGCGTCATTAACCAGGTAAAAACCAAATAAGCGATTCCCGCCTTGACGACGTGACGGCGTTGGAGTTCTTTAAAATAATTTCTAAGATTCACCTATATAATGGTTTTAATAGCGATTAAAGATACTCAATTTCGAAAATTCCTCCAGTTAAATTTTGGGAAGTCTTAATAAATATTAATTCACCTTAAAAGCCTCATAACGTCCAATTGGAATTTCGGCCATAAAAGCATAGGCTCCTGGAGCTAGGTCACATTCAAAATAGGCTGTATAACCTGCGGGCATTTCTTGCGAGCCACCAATGAATTTAGCGGGTGCACCCGGAGAGACCATGCCAGTAAGATTTGACCAATCCATCCATTGTGCCACCTCATCCAAATTGGTAGTTTCATCCACTTTCACGATATGAATGTCATTACCTAAGCCAAATGGTGGTTGTTCTTTATAATGAACCGCAAAAATAGTTTTACCTGATGTTATCTCACCCTCGATCTGCATAGCTTCATTCGTAAGGGTCAACTTTACATCAGCTTCCGGTGGTACATTGTCAATCTGTTCATCGGTTACGATCAAGGGTGTGATCATTCCTAATTCAGTATGAAATTGCCCATTTTCAGCTTTAATATAACACTCCATGACATAGTATCCTGGTTCCAATTTCATGGTGTTTATGGCAACTTCTCCAGGTGAAATAAGTCCGGCACCACCCATAGCTACAGCAGATCCATACCATTCTGGTAAATTTTCACCTAATAAACCGAAAGCTTCGTCTTTTGATTTACCGTCTCTAATAGCATTCCACGCGATGCCGAAAGCGCCTCCTACATCGCGATTGTAATGGTCAATATTTACTGTATCCGGCAACTTGGTTAATAGAAAAAAGTGGTCCATCATTCCTGTATTTTTCATTCTAAATGTGGACCAGCCCGAAGGAATTGAATCTGCAACTGTGAACGTATAGTCCTTTGCCAGAACGTCTATAAAGTTTTTAGTTAGCACCTCAGAAGGCTCCTCTGCAGTAGGTGTTTCTTTGTTATTAGATTTGCATGAGGCTAAAAATAAAAATAGTAATGTGATCATTACCATAGACTTAAAAATTCTCATGACTGTAAAATTTAATGGTTACGTCTTACAAGTTATTAATTTATACATAAAAAAGAAAGTTACATATTGCGTCTGTACTGTCCTCCTACCTCAAAGAGCGCGTTTGTTATTTGTCCGAGTGAACAGGTTTTACAAACTTCCATAAGTGATTCAAAGATATTTTCATTTTGAATGGCTTTCTGCTGAAGGTCTTTAAGTAAGGCTTCAGTATCGTTGGCCATATGAAGATTTTCCAATGTTTTTATTTGGAATTGTTTTTCTTCCTCAGTAGCCCTGATCACCTCCGCTGGAAGAATGGTAGGCGATCCTTTTGAACTCAAGAAGGTGTTCACGCCAATAATTGGAAACTCCCCATTATGTTTAAGTGTTTCATAATACAGGCTTTCTTCCTGGATCTTAGAACGTTGATACATGGTTTCCATGGCGCCTAACACACCACCACGCTCGGTAATGCGATCGAACTCAAGCAATACAGCTTCCTCAACCAGATCGGTGAGTTCTTCTATTATAAATGAACCTTGAATAGGGTTTTCATTTTTCGCCAATCCTAATTCTTTATTGATGATCAATTGAATGGCCATAGCACGTCTCACCGATTCTTCGGTAGGCGTTGTTATAGCTTCATCATAGGCATTGGTATGTAAAGAATTGCAATTATCGTAAATAGCATACAGTGCTTGTAAGGTGGTTCTAATATCATTAAAATCAATTTCCTGAGCATGCAAGCTTCGACCAGAGGTTTGAATGTGGTATTTCAGCATTTGGGCTCGCGCATTCGCTCCATATTTATGTTTCATGGCTTTGGCCCAGATCTTTCGAGCTACACGGCCAATAACCGCATATTCGGGATCGATACCATTTGAAAAGAAGAACGACAAGTTCGGTCCAAATTTATTGATATCCATGCCTCGAGAAAGATAGTATTCGACATAGGTAAATCCGTTCGATAATGTAAAGGCCAATTGTGAAATTGGATTCGCACCAGCCTCGGCAATATGATACCCTGAAATAGACACCGAATAGAAATTTCGAACTTGCTTATCGATAAAATATTCCTGAACATCACCCATTAATCTCAAGGCAAATTCAGTCGAAAAAATGCAGGTGTTCTGTGCCTGATCTTCCTTTAAGATATCTGCTTGAACTGTTCCTCTTACCTGAGAAATGGTCTTTGCCTTGATCTCGTCATAAACGTCTTTGGGAAGCACCTGATCACCAGTTACACCTAATAACATCAGTCCGAGACCATCATTGCCTTCTGGAAGATCACCATTATATGTTGGACGGGCAACGCCTTTTTCTTTATAAATGCTTTTTATCTTGGACTCTACCTCTTTTTCAAGTCCATTTTCCTTTATATAGAGCTCACATTGTTGATCGATGGCTGCATTCATAAAATAGCCTAAGAGCATTGGCGCTGGCCCATTAATGGTCATACTCACCGAAGTCATGGCATCGGCCAGATTAAATCCGGAATACAATTTTTTAGCATCATCTAAACAACAAATACTCACACCCGCATTTCCAATTTTTCCATAAATATCCGGACGATAATCAGGGTCGTTTCCGTACAAGGTCACCGAATCGAATGCCGTTGACAAACGTTTTGCGGGTAAGCCCATGCTTACATAATGAAAACGACGGTTGGTACGTTCAGGACCGCCTTCGCCAGCAAACATTCGAGCCGGATCTTCTCCTGTTCGTTTGAAAGGATAAAGCCCAGAAGCAAATGGAAATTCACCAGGTACATTTTCTTGTAAATTCCATTTTAAAAGATCACCCCAAGCTTTGTATTTTGGTAAGGCCACCTTTGGAATCTGACTATGAGATAAGGATTCAGTATGTGTGTCTATATTAATCTCTTTCCCTCTTACTTTGAACGTATAGACAGGGTCTTTATAGCGATTCACCTTAGAATTCCATCCCATAATGATCTCCCAATTATAGGGATCCAGGTCCATTTTAACACGGTCAAATTCTCTAATAAGCAACCCTAAGAGCTGCTTAGAATCGTCATCCTGAACGTGTTTCAGGAGCTCTTCCGTTTGTATTCCTGATTTATCTAAATTCGGTTTTACTCCAGATACTGCTTCTATAGTTTTAAAAATACCATACAATTTTTGAGCTACTTCTACTTGCTCTAAAACTTTGTCATCATACGCTCTATTATTCTCGGCAATCTCTGAAAGGTATCGCGTTCTGGCTGGTGGGATCACAAATATCTTTTCACTCATTTCATTCGAAATGGTAAATGTTGATTTGAGATCGGCATCGGTTTTCTCAACCAGTTTATCCATAACTGCCTTATATAAGGTGTTCATTCCCGGGTCGTTAAATTGTGATGCTATAGTACCAAAGACCGGTAATTGGTCTTGAGGTGTATCCCAAAGCCCATTATTGCGCATGTACTGTTTCTTCACATCACGCAGAGCATCTAGAGAGCCACGTTTATCAAATTTATTTATGGCAACCAGATCGGCAAAATCTAACATATCGATCTTCTCGAGTTGTGTAGCCGCGCCAAATTCTGGGGTCATCACATATAATGATATATCGGAATGTTCAATGATCTCCGTATCAGATTGTCCGATGCCTGAAGTTTCTAAAATGATAAGATCATATTTGGCAGCCTTTAAAACTTCAATGGCCTCACTTACATATTTAGATAAAGCCAAATTAGACTGACGTGTGGCCAGGCTTCGCATATAAACTCTTGAATTGTTTATGGCATTCATTCTGATGCGATCTCCTAGTAAGGCACCACCTGTTTTACGTTTCGAAGGGTCGACAGATACAATTCCGACTGTTTTTTTAGGGAAATCGATTAGAAATCTTCTTACAAGTTCGTCTACCAAAGAGGATTTCCCAGCACCACCTGTCCCCGTAATACCCAAGACCGGTGTTTTCGATGATTTATTCTTTTTATGGATTAATTCTAGAGATTCTTTGGCCACTTCAGGGAAATTTTCAGAGGCTGAAATAACCCGTGCTATAGCTTTCGGATCTTTTTTATCAAGGATATCGACTTCCCCATTTAAGACATCTCCAATAGCAAAATCAGATTGTTTAACGAGGTCATTTATCATGCCCTGCAAGCCCATTTCTCTCCCGTCATCTGGCGAATAGATGCGCGTGATGCCATAATCCATAAGATCTTTGATCTCTTCGGGAAGGATCACACCACCTCCGCCGCCAAAGATTTTTATATGATCGGCTCCTTTTTCCTTTAGAAGATCATACATATACTTAAAATACTCATTGTGACCACCTTGATAAGAGGTCATTGCAATGGCATTGGCATCTTCTTGAATGGCTGTATTCACAACATCTTCTACACTTCGGTCATGCCCTAAATGAATGACCTCAACGCCAGTAGCTTGAATGATCCTACGCATGATATTTATAGCAGCATCATGGCCATCAAACAATGATGCGGCAGTTACGATTCGAACTTTATGAATTGGCTTATATGGTGCAATTTGTTCCATGTAATGATATCGGATTTATAAGGTTCAAATTTAAGGAATATTCAAAGTATAACCCCTTTATTTAAGAAATATATAATTTCTATAAACCGAAGGTATCGCCTTGCTTTGCAAAATTAAATCCTTTACTAATGAGACTATCCTTCATAATATGAATTGGATAAATAGCTGGATTAGAATGATTAAAATGAATGAATATGATCTTGGATCTTGTTTCAAACGATTCATTTTCAAATAATTTCGCGGTTTCTTCAATAAAGGGATGCGGCACCTCACTCATAGGTCTTGGAATTTCGCCGTTCTTAAAAAAGGTCGCATCTAAAAATGCGTAATCAACTTTTTTAACTTCTTCAACTATTGATGTTTCCCAAAGATCCCACTTATTGATATCTGGAATAAACAGTGCCGATTTGTTGATACCTTCAATTTTGAAACCGACTGTTTCAGAAAATTCATCGCGATGCGGTACTAAAAACGGTGTCACTTTTAAATTAGAATTCAATTGTATTGTCGAATCCTTTTGAAGCCTCCTTAACTGAATATTTTTTAAACTCACCAACTGACTCCAGGGACCATTTTGTTCGAGATATGACTTCATTTTTGGCATGACATAAACCGGAATATTTTGGGCACCCATGGCTTCTCGCCCAAAATACATCAGCCCAGTGTAATGTCCGATATGGGCATGGGTTAAAAAAACACCATCGATAATCGTTTCGGTTTTAAGCCAAGTATTTTCTAGAATATGTAATTGTTCAGGCATGTCAGGTGTTGCTTCAAACAACCACTTCTGATTGAATTTCTTATCGATCAAACCCAAGCTAACTACTAAACTTTTTTTTGATTTATCCGAATTATAATTCTTCCATTCAGTTGGATTATTTATATGAGGAAAACCGGCATCTTGAGCAATTCCTAGAATTGTAATTAACTGATTTGAAGGCTCAGAATTGGCATATTTCTCTGAATTACATGAAAATAATTGACAACTTAACGCTATGAAAACAAAGCACTTAAGTTGAAATTCTGAATAAAATTGCAAATATTTTATCATTTCCTGTGACATTTTACAAAAATAGGGTCTTAATAATAGTGTTCGTTACTCTTACCCCCCAATTTTTCTTTACGACTCTTAGCTAATAACATTAACAATTTTGAAATTAAATTAATTTTTTTTAACCATTAACTATAGTAATTATGAAACAAGTATTATTTTTTGTTTGCCTATGTATAGGCTTTAATTTTGCCACTGGTCAAAACTTACCAGACAATCCAGATCCTGGAAAATGTTACGTAAAATGTATCACTAAAGATGAGTTTACTGATGTATCTGAAACTGTTCAAGTATATCCTGCATATACAGCTTTAGAAGTTAGTCCAGCTACATACAGAACGGTAACAGAAGAAGTTTTAGTAAAAGAAGCTTCAAAAAAGTACAAATATGTACCTGCTACTTATGAAACAGTAGATGTATCTTATACCAGTAAAGAAGGTAGAACTGATCTAGCTGTTATTCCTGCTTCTTTTGGAAGTGATTCAAGAACTTATGAAATCGCTCCTAAATCGTCTGGTTGGGAATACAAGCAATTGGAAGAGTGTAACTCACCAAATAAAGAAGATTGTGTTGCTGCATGTTTTGTTGAATACCCTGCTCAATTTGGAAATATAACATATTCAACATTACTTACTGATGCCTCAACCTCTAGCGTTTCAATAAGTGGAGAGACTTCAACGTATAAAAAGCGTGTTGTTAAAACACCTGCAAGAATGGAAGAAATTGTGATCCCTGCAGAATATGCTACAATTACAAGACAAGTTTTAGACAAGCCAGCTTCAACAAGCAGCACGACTGTTCCTGCACGTAGCGAAACAATCACTAAAACTGTTCTCGCTAAAAAAGGAGGTATCACATCTTGGGAAGAGATTGAGTGTGAATTATTAAACGCTACTCCACTTCCAATTTTTTATGAAACTGCAAGTGCTCGTTTAACTGCTGCTTCTAAAAAAGTTATTGACGAAAGATTATTACCTATCTTAAATGATAAGCCTGTAAATATCGAGATCATGTCTCATACAGACTCAAGAGGAAATGATAGTTACAATATGTCTTTATCTCAACAAAGAGCTAATGCGGTTGTTAATTATTTAGTTTCTAAAGGCGTTTCAAGAAGCCGTTTATCTTCTAAAGGATATGGAGAAACAAGATTAGTTAATCGTTGTTCAAACGGTGTAGAATGTTCTCCAACTGATCACCAAAGAAACAGACGTACTGAATTTCGAGTTTTAAACAACTAAGATTTGGTCATATTCAAGTGAAAAGGCGCCTTTAAGGCGCCTTTTTTTGTATCGAATAAATTGAATATTCTCCCTTCAATTTTTTACTGCCAATGCCAAAATTCTCAAGCAGGTCAGATTGCATGAGCTCGTAATATTTATAGTGTATTTGCCAATCATGCAAAGCCATATTATTGTAATCATCCACTAAAACTGGCATTTCTAGCAAATTAGCTAGTCTATATTTAATTTCATTAAAGGAAACGTTATCAGCTTGAATTTGAGAGTCATCAATCAAATATTTCGGATTGTCAATACCCCAGTCAATTTGATCCGTATCCCAAAATTTAGGCTGTTCTAAAGAAAAAACCATAACCTCACCTGTTCTAATACTATCATCCATTTTAAGCTTTAATTTCTTTAAAATGTGCTTAACAAGATTTCTGTGCTTCCGACTATCATGCATGATGTTCAGCTGATAATATTTATTCTCAACATTTTCGCCCAGCTCAATTTGATTATCACCAGCACTTAGCAGAAAGGCAAGAATGCTCTTTAAATTCCCTTCATAAGTTGTGAAATCTGTAGCTTTTTTTACATCAAGAATTCCGGAGTTTCTTTTGGATACCATGAGTTCAAAATCTGCCTCAGGTTCATAAATCGCATTTACTTTTTTGCTACGCTCATAGGCCTTCAATTCAATAAAGGAGGATACCGAAATCCGATCACTTGATTGGCGAATAAAGTGTTTTATCTCATCTGCTTTCAGATCGGCTGGATGGCCTTTCCACAGAATTTTACCAGAGGCATTGAACAAAATGCCTTCAGGCAAACTTCTTATATTATGTTTGGTAAAGGTTTCTTTATCGTAGTCAATCGCGATAGCCAGATCAGAAGGACGCTTCACTAAAAACTTTTTTACGGTTTCTGGTGTTTCTTGAGTTAAAGAAACAACATAGAAATCATTTGGAATCTGCTTCTGGATCGTCGTAAGATATGTTTTCGCATGAACACATGGCGCGCACCAAGTGGCCCAGAAATCGACAAAATATAACTTGTTGTATTCCTGTTTCGCCAGATTAGATCCTTGAATTTCTTCAGATATACGAATCTGAGAATTCGTCATATTTGCAAGTAGAAAGCAAATAACGATTGGAATAATTAATTTAAATTTCTTCATGAACTTTACATCACTTAAATTTAGGTCACAAATTAACCGACTACAGTCTAAATAACAAATATCATGCTAAAAAAGTATTCTTCGCTTATAATTTTAATGATTTTTTCAAGCTGCGCCCAACTGCAAGATGTTGTAAATCAGTTACCACAAGGCGGTTTATCCGAAGTAGAAATTGCAAAAGGTCTTAGAGAAGCACTTAATTTTGGTATTGATAAACAGGTGACTAAGCTCACTGAAACCGATGGGTTCTTTAAAAATGAATTGGTAAAGATCTTATTGCCTGAAGAGCTACAAAAGGTTGATAAAGCATTGCGAGACATCGGATTAAGTTCTTTGGCCGATGAAGGATTAAAGGTTTTAAACAGAGCTGCAGAAGATGCTGTTAAAGAAGCCACACCAATTTTTGTTGAAGCTGTAAAGGATATCACTTTTTCTGATGCTAAAACCATTCTCATTGGTGCTGATGATGCGGCAACACAATATCTAAATTCAAAGACAGAAACAGCTTTATATGCAAAATTCCATCCAGTCATTCAAGCCTCGTTTGCTCGAGTTGGAGCAGATCAAATATGGGAAAGTCTTATTAATAAATACAATACGATTCCCTTTACTCAAAATGTAGATCCTGACCTTACAAGTTATGTGACTTCAGAAGCATTAGAAGGCGTGTTTACCATGATCGCTATTGAAGAAAAAGAAATTAGAACAAAGATCTCATCGCGTACCACAGACCTTCTTAAAAAAGTATTTGCCTTACAAGATTGAACTCTTTCGGTATGATCAATGTTCATCTCTAATGTTCATCTCTTTTGTACAAGCCATCAAAGGCAACAGTGGGTTCTTCCTGTCCTTCGGTAAAAGTTTCCCATAATTGCCTAACCGTACCATCCTCATTTTTGGTCCACGTGATTTGATGGTAAAATGTTTGTCCATTTTTATTGGTCGCATCTTCAGTCCGCATAATCATTTGATCTCCTTTTCTCTGACCTTTCATATGAAGACTCTGGCCTTGATTATCTAACCAGATCTGTTCCCATTGCTGGGTCTTACTATTATAAAAATTATTACTGGTACCTGTAAAACTAGAAGTAGCGCTAGTCCAGTTTTCTTGTAAAATGCAATTTCCTTGAATTTTTTTGATCACATTTTTACCAGAAACTGCGCCATTTGTATCGGTCACCGTCCATGAGCCAACCCAGAAATCGAATTCTGCATGTTTTTCAGTGCAGCAATTGCATTGGGTATTGGATTGCCCTGAGACAGAAACAGAAAAAAGTACGCATAGTGAAACGGTAATGATTGATTTCATAATAGTAGTTTTATTAAATATAGAAAATGGAAGCTAAGCCGAGAAGGGTATTAACAAAATATTATTACCCAGATCCAAGTGGTCTAGATGGGTTAATTACAAATCTTTGGTTAAAAACACAGATTTAAGATTGAAATTTGGATTTCATCAATTTTAACTTTTTGATTACCAATTTTTTAACTATATTTAAGTACCATCAGGCCAATAATGACACGGGATTCACATAGTAAAATAAAGGCAAGAAAAAAAAGCCTTCAAGAGCAATATAAGAAGCTTATGGAGGAGGCATACAACCTGCGTCAAACAGATAGTGCTTTGAGTGATGTTTCAGAATATAGAGCCTTAAAATTGCTTGAAAAGTTAAATAAACTCAAGTTTTTAGATCGTGAACCAATGAAGCCCTGTACCTAATAAGCTTGTAATATTGCTTCCATTTGATTTTTCAAATCTCTAGCCTTTTCTGCTGATGCCTCTGCGAAGTTTTTATCTCTTGAGGCATAAATTATTCCCCTTGAAGAGTTGACCAAAAGACCAACCTTATCGTTCAATCCATAAGTACAAACCTCTTCTAAACTTCCACCTTGAGCACCCACGCCAGGAACTAATAAAAAATGATTTGGAACGATTTCTCGGATCTCTTTGAAATACTCTGCCTTGGTCGCTCCCACCACATACATAAGGCGCTCAGCGTTGCTCCAGGAAGTCGACGTTTGAAGTACGTGCTTATACAGTTCCTTTTCATTAGATGCCAGCGTCTGAAAATCGAATGCGCCTTTATTTGAGGTCAAAGCCAATAAAATAGCATACTTATTTTCAAACGTTAAGAATGGTTCAACAGAATCTTTACCCATATAAGGAGCCACTGTGATACTATCGAAATCCAAATCTTTTAAAAATGCCTTGGCATACATGGTACTTGTATTGCCTATATCGCCACGCTTGGCATCTGCTATGGTAAAGATATTCGGATGATTTTCATTGAGATAATCGATGGTCTTCTTTAGCGCCTTCCATCCTTTTAGTCCGTAAGCTTCGTAAAAAGCGATATTTGGTTTATAGGCAACGCAATAGTTATGGGTTGCATCAATAATGGCTTTGTTAAAAGCAAAAATAGGGTCTTCCTCTTCTAACAAATGGGGTGAGATCTTTTTCAAATCTACGTCCAATCCAATACATAAAAATGAACGTTTTTTTAGTATTTGCTGAAATATTTGGTCAGTGGTCATGTGCTTCGTACAGAATAAAGATCAATTAAAGTTCATCACTATTGGCTTTCAATAGTTCTGTGTTTTCGGCCAACATCAATTCATCAATTATTTTCTGGATATCGCCGTTTATGATATTGGAAAGATCATATAGTGTGAGTCCAATTCTATGATCTGTAACACGACCTTGAGGATAATTATAGGTTCTGATCTTTGCACTTCGGTCGCCAGAGGACACCATACTTTTACGTTTTTCAGAATCGGCGGCCTGCTTTTTTGCTAGTTCCATTTCATAGAGTCTTGAACGCAATACCTTCAATGCTTTCTCAAGGTTCTTGTGTGAAGATTTTTGATCTTGACAACTCACGATCATACCTGTTGGCTCATGATGAAGTTTAATTGCCGAATAGGTTGTATTTACACTTTGACCTCCAGGGCCTGTTGAAGTTGTACGTTCAATGCGTACATCTGACATGTCTAATTCGACATCAAATTCTTCGGCTTCAGGAAGTACAATAACTGTTGCCGCTGAAGTGTGCACACGACCTTGAGTTTCGGTTTGTGGCACACGCTGAACACGATGTACACCAGCTTCAAATTTCATCGTCCCATAAACGTCTTCACCAGAAACTTCAAAAATGATCTCTTTAAATCCACCTGAAGTTCCTTCGTTAAAATCGACAATATCCACTTTCCAGCCTCTGCCTTCGCAATACTTTGTATACATACGATGCAGGTCTCCAGCAAAAATACTGGCCTCATCTCCTCCAGTTCCAGCTCTAACCTCAACAACTACATTCTTAGAATCGTCCGGATCTTTGGGGATAAGCATGAATTTGATGTCCTCTTCAATAGTGGCTAATTTACTCTTAGCATCTTCAAGTTCCATCTTGGCCATTTCTATCATCTCCTCATCAGAACCGTCGGCAATGATTTCTTCAGCTTCGGCAATATTTTCAAGTAAACGCGAATAAATTTCGCCCTTATCTACAATCTGCTTCAGATCTTTATATTCTTTATTCAATTGCACATAGCGCTTCTGATCAGATATGATATCTGGCTGAATAATAAGATCATTAACCTCATCAAATCGCTGTTTTACTATTTGGATCTTTTCTATCATTTGCAGGTCGAAATTGAGTCGCAAAAATACGATAATTTATGAATTTTGAGTCCATACGAAGACATACATATTAACAACCAAAAATATTTAATGTCAATATTCGTTTAAGATAGTAATATGCAACAATTCCTAACTATACTTGCATTTTACAGACCATTTGTTGTGTGGTCTTTTATTGTAAATATCGCCATCGCAATTGTAAATCCTTTTGTGATACCGGCAATAATTACAAAATTATTTATGACCGTTTTTGTATGGTATTTAGTGACTGAGACCAACGCGCGACGAAAACTTACATTTTATAAAAATTTAGGGATTTCGCCGTTTAAGTTGTTTTCTGTATTATTTTTATTTGATATATCAATGACCATAGGGTTTCTGGTGGTCATTAAAGAATTTATATGATAATTGAAATTGACAATGTAGAACTTTACTTTAAGAACAAACGCATTTTAAACGGGATTTATCTAAAAGCCGAAACTGGAAAGATCACTGGAATTTTAGGTAGAAACGGATCTGGAAAAAGCTGTTTGCTAGATATTGTATTTGGAAATATTAAGCCGAAATACAGTCTTATTCGTATAGATAATAAACCCATTTTAAAGCCACTCTATTCCACTGGTTTGGTAAAATATCTACCGCAATATCATTTCACACCGAATAGAATAAAAGTAAGATCTGCACTAAAGCATTACAACTTAAGCTGGAAACAATTTCAAGAAGATCTAAAACTTGAAATCGATTTCCAAAATAGCCGAATTCACCTTCTATCTGGTGGTGAGCGTCGATTGTTAGAATCTTACTTGGCATTGAAAAGCGACGCTAAGATCGTTTTGCTCGACGAACCATTTTCGCACTTGGCACCCTTACATATCGAAAGCATTAAGCGTTTAATTCAGGAAGAAAAACATCGAAAAGCAATTATCATTTCTGATCACCTTTATCAGCATATCATCGAAATCTCAGATGATATTTATCTTTTAAAAAACGGCTGCACAAAAAAGATCGATCGTTTAAATGAACTCGAAGATTATAAGTATTTGAATGAAGGCAGTCTGAGTTAATATTCAAAAACACCAAAGTCACTCTTTATCGTTAACCGCTTTTTATCTGAAGCCTCAACACGTCCAACTATTTTTGCATCAACATTGAATGATTCAGAAATAGCGATAATATCTTCTGCTATTTCAGGGCGAACATAAAGTTCCATACGATGACCACAATTGAAAACCTGATACATTTCTTTCCAATCGGTTTGCGATTGTTCCTGAATTAGCTCGAACAAAGGAGGAATTGGAAACATATTATCTTTTATGATATGCAGATCGTCAATGAAATGAAGAATTTTTGTTTGAGCGCCACCACTACAATGCACCATACCATGAATGTCATTGCTGTTATACTGAGATAAAATAGATTTTATTATTGGAGCGTAAGTACGTGTTGGCGATAAGACCAGTTGACCAGCATCAATTGGAGCTCCATGTACCGTATCGGTTAATTTAACTTTACCGGAATATACGAGATCGGAAGGTACTGAAGCGTCAAAACTTTCAGGATACTTTTCGGCTAAATATTTATGAAATACATCATGTCGCGCTGAGGTTAATCCGTTGCTCCCCATGCCGCCGTTGTATGAAGATTCATAGCTAGCTTGACCAAATGAGGATAGTCCTACAATGACATCACCAGGTTTGATATTTGCATTATCGATAACCTCTTTGCGTTTCATTCGAGCGGTAACTGTTGAGTCAACAATTATAGTTCTGACAAGATCGCCTACATCTGCAGTTTCGCCACCAGTTGAATGAATGGTAATTCCGAAGGCCTTTAATTCATTAATAAGTTCCTCTGTTCCATTTATAATAGCAGAAATAACGTCAGCTGGTATCAAATTTTTATTTCTTCCAATGGTCGAAGACAACAGGATATTATCCGTAGCACCAACACATAACAGGTCATCAATATTCATGATCAAGGCATCTTGTGCAATACCTTTCCAAACCGAAAGATCACCAGTTTCCTTCCAATACATATAAGCTAATGAGGATTTCGTTCCGGCACCATCGGCATGCATGATCAAACAATAGTCTTCATCCTGTGTTAAATGATCGGGAACTATTTTACAGAAGGCTTTAGGAAATAATCCTTTATCGATATTCTTTATGGCATTGTGTACATCTTCTTTTGATGCAGACACGCCGCGTAGTGTGTATCTTTTGCTAACCTCGTTACTCATGAAAACCTTTAATTTGATCCTGCAAAAGTAAGGATTGTAATTAACTATTAATAATCATCTACTATCGGATTTGAATTAATAACAGTTGGTTCTTTTGAAGAAATTCTGTTTCGGCTACCGTATTTACCAAAATAGATATTGAGTCCGAGACCCATCCTATAATAAACATCATCGGAAACGCCATAAATCTTGCCATCGATCTCGTCGCTAAATACATAATTATAATCACCAAAGATCTTAATTCCCAAGCCGTTTGAAATTAAAATTTCAAAACCTGCGCCACCTTGTACTTTGGGTTCGGTTATAGTGAAGTAATTACTTGCATGCATCCCACCTCCGACAAATACATACGGCGAAAATTTTTTGAATGGTGACAAATTGATCTCGACATTCAGATCAAATGACATGTGACCTTCATACTGAAGATCCTGGTATACGAGATTAAATTTATGATAGGTCAGATTGATGTTAACTGAATTTCCGAGGTAACGTTTGTATCCAGCATGAAAATAAATATCGAACTCTGGATTTTCAAAATCACCATTCATAACTGATGATCCTCCAGAAAACGTAAAAGCATTTTTACCTCTTAGATTTTCGCTCGTGCGCTTATTCTCAAATTTTTGAAAATTAGGGTCCTGCTTCGATTGAGCATTACCAATATGAAAGTAAAAAAGACATGAAAATAATACTGCTATTGTAATCAATTTTCTTCTTCTCATATAAATGGTTTTATATGGCAGAAAAAGTTCAATTTTTGATTTGAGGGTGAAGAAATATAGTAAATGATTTTAAACAACAATAAAAAAACAAATTTAAAGTGCTCTTTTTGAGAAAGTTGTAAGTATTTAAGCACAAAAAACTTGACGTAGCAGGATTATAAAAAGAAAAAAAGCTTAAAAGACGGCATCAAAAAATACACAACTTTTAAGCTTCGTTTAACTAAATTTAAAAACGAAAAACCTATTTATTTGTTAAAGATGCTATCTCAGCATCATTCACTACTTCAATAGGATTGTCTTGTGTCACTCCTTCTTTGACATCTTTAGCGTCATCCAAAGAGAACAAAAGTGTGGCAGCCATCAAGGCAACTACAC